>CAZTYV010000134.1:0-9987 GCA_964617675.1 uncultured Halochromatium sp.
CTAGCCCTAGCCCTAGCCCTAGCCCTAGCCCTAGCCCTAGCCCTAGCCCTAGCCCAAGCCAGAACCAGGACCAGAGCCCGCACTCGAGCCCTGACCCAGTCCCCCTCGCACCCTCGGATTGGAACAACCTCTGGTATTACCGAGGCTGGTGATCGACGCGGGCGGTCGCACTCGGGATCGCACCCGGTGTCGCACCCGGGATCGCAATTAGCGCTGCTCGATCAGCTCGAGCGTATTGGCGTCAGGGTCTCGCACGAAGAGCGCACGGCGCCCCGAGCGACTCAGGGTGTAGCCGATACCCGCGCCGTCGAGCCGGGCCGCGACCGCATCCAGATCGGAAACCAGCGCCGCCAGATGCCGATCCCGACCACCGTGCACCGGGCGCCCCTCGCCCGGGTCCGGATTCGGCACTTCGAGCAGATGGATCTGCTGGGGGCCGATCTTGAGCCAAGCCCCGGGAAAGCCCAGCTCCGGGCGGCCCGGATCGACCTCCAGCCCCAGCAAGTCGCGGTAGAAACCGAGCGCTCGCCCGGTGTCGGCCACGATCAAGCTGACATGATGGATCGCATGAATCAGCGGCATGGACAGTCTCCCTCCCTCTTCGGACCCCCAGTTGGAGCCCAGTGGTTGGGCCCCGTGGTTAAACTGGCACGAAAACGCCACCTTGGTCGCGATCGAGCCCCAACGTCAATGCCCACAACGGGGCGCGCAGCGGCACCACAAGCCCCCCTGCCTCATGCCCGCCGATCGGGTGGAGCGAATCGCCCCCCTGGCCTATACTGGCGGATTCCTTCTCAGCCCCTGCTTTCGCCCGGTGCCGCGGCCCTGAGGCCAGCGGGACCGCCACGCTCGTTGCAATGAATCCGAACCTCAGCCGCCTGCAACCCTACCCGTTCGAGAAGCTGGCGGCGCTCATGCGCGATATCGAGCCGCCAGCCGAGATCCCGGCAATCGCGCTTTCGATCGGCGAGCCCAAGCATTCGACGCCGTCGTTCATCGCCAACGCGTTGGTAGCGCATGTGCATCAGCTCTCGAGCTACCCGAGCACGCGCGGGCTGCCCGAGCTGCGCCAGGCCATCGCCGACTGGCTCGCGCGACGCTTCGGGCTGGGCCCGGCCGCGATCGATCCTCACACCCAGGTGCTGCCGGTCAACGGCACGCGCGAGGCCCTATTCGCGGTGGCTCAGACGCTGGTCGACCCGCGAGGCGACGCGCTGGTGCTGATGCCGAACCCGTTCTATCAGATCTACGAGGGGGCCGCGCTGCTCGCCGGCGCCCAGCCCTATCTGCTCGAGTGCAGCGAGGCGACCGGCTGGCTGCCGGACCTGGAGGCGGTGCCAGAATCCGTCTGGGAGCGCTGCCAGTTGATCTATGTCTGCTCCCCCGGGAATCCGACCGGCGCGGTGATGGCGTTGCCGCAGCTGATGCGGCTGATCGAGCTGGCGCAGCGCCATGACTTCGTCATCGCCTCCGACGAGTGCTATGCCGAGCTCTATCTCGATGAGGCCAGTCCACCACCCGGCCTGCTGCAGGCCGCCGCCGCGCTGGGTCTGGACGACTATCGCCGCTGCCTGTGCTTCCACAGCCTCTCGAAGCGTTCGAATGCACCGGGGCTGCGCTCCGGCTTCGTCGCCGGCGATGCCCAGCTGATCGAGCCCTTCTTCCAGTACCGCACCTATCACGGCTGCGCGATGCCACTGCAGCATCAGCAGGCGAGCCTGCTGGCCTGGCAGGACGAGGCGCACGTGGTCGAGAATCGGCGCCTCTATCGTGAGAAATTCGCCGCCGTGCTCTCCATCCTCGACGGCGTGCTCGAGGTCAGCGCACCACCGGCAGGCTTCTACCTCTGGCCGCGCACGCCGATCCCGGATACCGACTTCGCGCGCCGGCTGCTGGCCGAGCAGAACCTGCGCGTGCTCCCTGGGCGCTTCCTCTCGCGGGCCGGCGAGCACGGCGACCCCGGCCTGAATCACATCCGCATGGCCCTGGTACCACCGCTCGACGACTGCGTCGAGGCGGCACACCGCATCCGCACGGTCTGCGAGCGGCTCTAAGCGCCAACCGCAGCATCCGCGCGAGACCACCCGCTCGTTTCAAGTCATCACCGACCTGCATTCTTCTTTGGAGCCCTCTATGTCTGATCACACCGAGCAACAATCGATCATCGAGCTGGCCTTCGAGCATCGCGCCGAGATCACCCCGCGCACGGTCGAGACCCGCGTCCGCGATGCCGTTATCGACACCATCGAGCGCCTTGATCGCGGTGAGCTGCGCGTCGCTCAGGTGCACGACGGCGACTGGGTGGTCAACGACTGGATCAAGAAGGCGGTGCTGCTCTCGTTCCGGATCGAAGACAATCAGTTCATCAAGGGCGGCTTCACCAACTATTACGACAAGGTGCCCTCGAAGTTTGCCGATGTCAGCTCCAAGGACTTCCGCGACGGCGGCGTGCGCGTGGTGCCGCCGGCCACCGCCCGCCGTGGCTCCTATATCGCGCCGAGCTGCGTGCTCATGCCCTCGTACGTGAACATCGGCGCCTACGTCGACTCCGGCACCATGGTCGACACCTGGGCCACGGTCGGCTCCTGCGCCCAGATCGGCAAGAACGTGCATCTGTCCGGCGGCGTCGGCATCGGCGGCGTGCTCGAGCCGATCCAGGCCGCGCCAACCATCATCGAAGACGGCTGCTTCATCGGCGCGCGCTCCGAGATCGTCGAGGGCGTGATCGTCGAGCAGGGCGCGGTGATCTCGATGGGGGTCTACATCGGCCAGAGCACCAAGATCTACCACCGCGAGACCGGCGAGATCACCTATGGCCGTGTGCCCGCCGGCGCCGTCGTCGTCCCCGGCAACCTGCCCGCGAAAGACGGCAGCCACAGCCTCTACTGCGCGGTGATCATCAAGCAGGTCGATGAGAAGACCCGCGGCAAGGTCGGCATCAACGAGCTGCTGCGCGATATCTGATCGCAGCATCCCGCCACGCCAGTCCGCGCACCCGGTTTTCACCAAGGCCCCGATCCGTGTCCCAAGCGCTCAAGCTCTACGGCATTCGCAACTGCGACAGTATGAAGAAGGCGCGTGCCTGGCTCGACGCCCAAGGCATCGCCTACCAGTTCCACGACTACAAGACGCAGGGACTGGACGAGGCGCTGCTGCGCACATGGATCGAAGCGCTTGGCTGGGAGGCGCTGATCAACCGGCGTGGCCAGACCTGGCGCAAGCTCGATCCGGCCGTGCGCGACGGTATGGACGAGGCCCAAGCCATCCGGGTGATGCTTGAGCACCCTTCGATCATCCGCCGCCCGCTGCTCGACACCGGCGAGCAGCGCCACCTCGGCTTCTCCGAGGCCGACTACGCCGCGCTCGTCAGCTGAGTACCAGGATGCCTTTAGAGACCGCCCTTTCCCCGACGCTTGAGCTGGCCCTGGACCTGATCCGCCGCCGCTCAGTCACCCCCGAGGACGCCGGCTGCCAGCCCGTGATGGCCGAGCGGCTGGCAGCGCTCGGCTTCGCCATCGAGCCGATGCGTTTCGGCGCCGTCGATAACCTCTGGGCCAGGCGCGGCAGCGAGGGCCCGCTGTTCTGCTTCGCCGGGCATACCGATGTGGTGCCACCAGGGCCGCTTGAGGACTGGACCTCTGATCCGTTCGCGCCCGAGATCCGGGATGGTCTGCTCTATGGCCGCGGTGCCGCCGACATGAAGGGCTCACTCGCGGCGATGGTCACGGCCACCGAGCGCTTTCTCGCGCAGCATCCCGAGCATCGGGGCTCGATCGCCTTTCTGATCACCAGCGACGAGGAAGGCCCCTCGATCGATGGCACCCGCCGGGTCGTCGAGGCGCTCTCGGCGCGCGACGAACAGATCGACTATGCGCTGGTCGGCGAGCCCTCGAGCCATCAGCGGCTCGGCGATGTGATCAAGAACGGCCGCCGCGGCAGCCTCGGCGCTCGGCTTCGCATCCGCGGCAAGCAGGGTCATGTCGCCTATCCGCAGCACGCCGAGAACCCGGTGCACCGCGCCGCACCGGCCTTGGTCGAGCTGTGCAATGAGGTCTGGGATGAGGGCAATGCGCATTTCCCGCCGACGAGCTTCCAGATCTCAAATATCCACGCCGGCACCGGTGCCGATAATGTGATCCCCGGCGAGCTCGAGGTGCTGTTCAACCTGCGCTTCTCGACCGAGCAGACGCCAGAGGCGATCCAGCAGCGTATCCACGCCATCCTCGACCGCCATGGTCTCGAGCATCAGCTCGACTGGCGCGTCTCCGGCCATCCCTTCCTGACGCCGGCTGGCGCGCTGGTCGAGGCCACCCAAGCCGCGATCCTCGCCGTCACTGGCGAGCCAACCGCGCTCTCAACCGTCGGCGGCACCTCGGATGGTCGCTTCATCGCGCCCACTGGCGCCCAGGTGGTGGAGCTCGGCCCGATCAACGCGACCATCCACAAGGTCGATGAATGCGTCGGCGTCGAGGAGCTCGAGCAGCTCTCGCGCATCTACACGGAGGTGCTGCGCCGCCTGCTCGGCTGAGACGTGGCACCATCGCGGCCCGCGCCAGCCGAAGGCGCCCGCACAAGGCACCACCCCAAGGCGCCACCCCAAGACACTGGGGCCACCGCGGCCGACAACGCCTTGCTCTCCGGCCCGAAGGCGCCCCGAATGCGATCCAGATGAGACCCCGATCGGCGCTCCATGAGCGCGGCATGAGCGCCGGCTCAGGGTCCTGTCAGTCGGCCCACTGTCAGGCGGCCCACTGTCAGTCGGCCCAACTGGCCTGCTTAACCTCCCGCCAAAGCGCCCGATAGGCGCCGGCGGCGAGGTCGCCCCCGGCGTAGGCCGTGATCGGCATTCGGTGCAAGCCCATGCGCTCGATCTCGGCGCTCTCGGGGATCGCGGTCTTCAGGATCTGAAGCTCCTGTTCCGGGGCCGCCTGCATGATACTGCGATGCAAGGCCTTGGCCTGATCCGCCATCGAGAAGAAGGGCAGCAACCGCGGTGCGCGCCTCGGCATCTTCTCGCGCAAGAAGGCATCGAGCTGCTCGAGGGTACGGATCGACAACGTCGACGGGATCAGCGGCACCAGCAGCGTATCGGCGACCGCGAAGACGTTCTCCGCGAGCGTTGAGAGGCTGGGCGGACAATCGAACAGCAGCAGATCGTACTCGGCCCGCAACGGCTCGAGCAGTCGCTGCAGCTGGCGCTTCGGCTTGTCGCGCTCGGCCAGTCGCAGGTCCAGGTGGCGATAGGAGACATCCGCTGGCAGAAGATCGAGCCCATCGAAATCCGTGCCCTTGATCGCGGCGTCCAGCGCACGCCGGCGCTGCAGCAGCGCCTTGCCCCCGCCCTTGACCTTCGGCTTGATACGGAAGAAGAAGCTTGCAGCGCCCTGCGGATCGAGATCCCAGACCAGGGTGCGCCAACCCTGGTCCGCCGCGAGAAAGGCCAGATTCACCGCGGTCGTCGTCTTGCCGACACCGCCCTTGATGCTGTAGAGGGCGAGCGTCTTCATGGGCGTGGGCCAAGGATGACAGCGTTGCTGGGCTCAGGCGACTCCTGCACCTCGCCCTTGAGTAGGGCCTTGAAGCGCGAGGCATTCTCGGCGCTGTCGAACTCGGCGAATACCTCGCTGAAGGCAGCTCGCGCGCGGGCCTGCTCGTCGAGGAGTTGCCCGACCAGGGCGCCCATCGCCAGCAGGGTCTGCGGCGGAAGCCGGCTCCCACCGGCGCCGATCCCCCCCTCGGCTCCCTCGGCCCCCTCGGCCTCGCCGCGCAGGTGCTGCACCTGCACGGCGGTATCCTGGAACCGGCCAAGGTTGTCGAGCAGCCGCTTGGTCTGCTTGATCTGCTCCCTGATCTGATCCTTCTGATACAGGCTCTGGAAGAACTCCATCAGGTAACGCAGCTTCTTGCAGCGCTTGCGCAGCTCATGCAGGTCCTGCGGCGGTGAATCATCGGTGATGGCCCGACCTTCGGCGCGCACCTGCTTCAAGAGCTTGCGGACGCGCAGATCGGCGACCTGCTTGATCGGCAGCGCGGCCCGTCGCGGCAATCGTCCCCACGAGGGTCCGCAACCGCTCGGGCCTGACACCGCCGAGACCGACCGCCCCAGCACCGCAGGCACTGGGGGGGCCAACTGGGCCTGTCGTGCATCAGCGCTCGCCACCGGCGCGTCGAGAAAGGCGCGCCAGTCGCTCAGCAGACGGGCGAACCGTGCTGATCCCAGCTCGCGCGCGAGTTGGCGTTGTGCCTGCGCATACTGTCCCACGAGCTGCTCGCGCAGAGGTTCCAGATCGCCGCGCAACGGGGCGGGCAGCCGCTGCTCCATCGCCGGCAGGTCGAGCAGATAGACATCGAGATCGCGCACGGGCCCGGTCACCTGCTGCAGCCAAGCAAAGCGTTGTTTGAAATCAGCGACCTGATCCTCTGGAAAGACCGCCTTGATCTGGCCGAGCGCTGAGCGGGTGCGTCGTGTCGCCACGCGCAGGTCGTGCAGGAATTCGCTATCCAGGTTCTGGCGCGCGCCCTCGATATTGGCCTCGAGGGTCTGCAGTAGCCCGCGCAGGATCTGCTTGGTGGCGAGATCGGCGCGCTCGTTCGGATCGAGCTCCCTATCGAGCTTGGTCGAGTAGGTGCCAGGACGGTGGCCCGCGGCGATCAAGGCCTCAGTGGTGAGCGGCTCGCTGATCGATGGGCAACCGACCTCATCCTGGAGCAGGATTCGCGCCTGCTCGAGCTCCTCGGCGTAGCCTCTGATGCCGCACAATCGCAGCCGTCGCATCAGAGTCCCGCCGCGCCCGGAGGTCGGATCACGAAATCGGTTCTGTTCGACGATCAGGCGCACCACCGTCTTCTCGTCCTCGTTCAAGAGACGAAACGGCGTCTGCTGAGAGATCAGGTCCACCCTGGCGAGCAGCCGACGCATCTCGAGCAGCGGTGCAAGGCGCTCGCGCACGGGTCCGGGTGGCATCTCGTCGAGCAGCCCCGGCGCAGTCGGCATCGACTGCTGGGCGACGATCACACCGGGCTTATCCAGCTCGCGCCACTCGGCCATTGGCTGTGCCGTGTTGGGTCCGGCGTTTGGCCCGGCGTTTGGTCCCGAGTTGGCTTGCGCATCGGACCTCGCCTCGGGGCCCCCTGCGGAAACGGGCGGATGGATGGCCTCGCCGAAGCACCAGTGCAGACTGCAGCCGGCGTTGAATAGCCGCCAATCGAAGCTATCGTAGAGGCGGCAGCTCAGCGTGCGCTCGGATGCTCGGCGTGCCGGGAGCCGCTGCTCGATCACCTCAAAGAGCCGGCGCTGATCAAGCTCAGGCGGCACCAAGAGCTCGATAGTCTCGGGGGCCTCTCGTCGGCGTTGGCTCATTCCTGTATCACCTGTCTATCTGACCGTCTGTGGCCGCGCGAGCGCAACCAACCCTCGAAGTCCCGCTCGTCAGTCCACAGGCATTCACAATCGTCATCGAGATCGACTATGGTGCAGGCCAAGGCGAGTGCCCTATGACCCCAATCCACGCGAGGTAAGCCCATGACCAAGCTCGAGCAACTGAAGACCATGACCACCGTGGTCGCCGATACCGGCGATTTCGAGGCCATCGCCGAGTATCAGCCGCAGGATTCCACCACGAACCCCTCGCTGCTGTACAAGGCGGCGCAGATGCCAGCCTATCGCCATCTGGTCGAAGATGCGGTGAGTTTCGGCAAGGACCAGGGCAGCAACGAGGACGAGCACGCCCGCTGGACCATGGACAAGCTCGCGGTGAACTTCGGCGCCGAGATCCTCAAGATCGTTCCGGGCCGCGTCTCGACCGAGATCGACGCGCGGCTCTCGTTCAACACTGAGGCGACGATCGCGCGCGCCGAGGGGTTGATCCGGCTCTACGAGGACATCGGCATCGACCCGCGCCAGCGCGTGCTCTTCAAGATCGCCTCGACCTGGGAGGGGATTCGCGCTGCCGAGCACCTCGAGAAGCAGGGGGTGCACTGCAACCTGACGCTGCTGTTCAGCTTCCCGCAGGCAGTGGCCTGCGCCGAGGCCGGTGTGACCCTGATCTCGCCGTTCGTCGGGCGTATCTTGGACTGGTACAAGAACGCCGAGAATGTGAGCGGCTATCCGGCCGGTGAAGACCCGGGCGTCAAGTCGGTGACCGAGATCTTCAACTACTACAAGCGTCACGGCTACGAGACCATCGTCATGGGCGCGAGCTTCCGCAACCTCGATGAGATCCTGGAGCTTGCCGGCTGCGATTATCTGACCATCGCGCCGAAGTTCCTAGCCGAGCTCGCCGAGTCGGACGGCGCGGTACCGCGCAAGCTCGACGCCGATGCGGCGCGCTCGATGGAGATCCCGAGCGTGAGCTTCGATGAGAAGGGCTTCCGCTGGGGCCTGAACGAGGACGCCATGGCCACCGAGAAGCTGGCCGAGGGCATCCGCCTGTTCGCCGCCGACACCCACAAGCTCGAGGCCTTCACCCGCGAGATCTGCAAGAACTGCTGATCTCTGACGAAGAGGAGAAAAGGGGCCAGGCTCAATTTCAAGATTGAGCCTGGCCCCTTTTTCCTGCAAACACCCCAACCTGACAGCTGTCGACTTTGCCCAGGCGCCCGTTCCATTGGCGCGCCACCGGGTTGGGCCGGGATCTTGGTCATGGAGTCTTCATCCCTGCCATTCCGGTCGTCAGTAGTGCTAGACTGTAGCCCGGCTTAGTATGACTCACCTGTAGTTTTCACGCTCGAGCTTGGTGATGGGTCACCCGCTATCGATCCGCTTGGATGATGACACTCAAACGACGCTGGAAGATGCCGCAAAATCGCGGGGCATCGGCCTAGCGACCTATGTGCGCGAGTTGGCCGCAAGCGAGGCGAGGCGTCTTCGGCGCGAGCGCATTCGGGCGCAAAGCCGCGCCGTCGGGGCCTTCGTCGCTTCGTCGCCCGAAGGGCAGTCCTTCTACGGTGATTGGGGGACTCCTAACACCGACGGCGAGCCCCGGTGAGCCCTTTGGAACAAGTGACGGCGGGTCATATCGTTCTGGTGGATTGGCGCGACGCCCTGCCGAAGGAGCCCAACAAACGGCGCCCGGCGGTCGTGATCGAGGACAGCGGGCTGTTCGACGAGACCTACCCGAACATCATCCTCGTGCCCCTGGCGGAGGACCCGCACTTAGCGATTTCCGACCTGGCGGTCAAGATCCTGCCCACGCCGGAGAACGGCTGCACCAAGGCCTGCTTCGCCCTGGCCCATCATGTCACCACGACCTCAAAGCAGCGGATTGCCTCGACGCCCTCCCGCATCACTGACGCGCAACTCATCGAGATTCGGCGACTGATCGGGATCGCAATCGGACTGGAATGAGGTGCGCCATTAGGGTCAGGGGTGCGTTGCGCTTGCCCAAATCGGCGATGGCCCCGTTGTGTCATGAGCGCGCTTTAGCGGCGAGCCGCGCGTACTCGCGCAGCACCGCATCGATGCACGTCTGCCAGCCCGGCCCGCTGGCCTTGAAGTACGCGGGCACCTCGCATTCCTTCCGCCTGTCGTCGGCATTTCAACCGCGGTCGCTTCCAGAACCCAGTGACACGCCAAACCGGCAATGGCCTGCTATGCTGCACGAATGTCTTGTTTTCGCGTGGCCTCCATCCGCACGCTGACATGGCCGTCGCCGCGCAGGGATGCCAAGCCGTTCTGTACTGCCGCCGCCATCCCGAGCACACCATCCTCTACCAGATCATCCAACAGCACCTGGAGATCGACCTCAGGCTAGCACGCGAAGACGACTGGGACGGGGAGCGGGTGCCCGCAGCCGATCAGAACGGCCGGCGAATGCGGGCCAATGGGTCACGGGAATTCCGCCACTACCTCGGATGCGGCATCCTGGCCTACGGCTTCGCTCGGGCCCGCTGCCCGGACTGCGGGCATGACTTCCTCGTGGCGTTCTCGTGCAAAGGCCGCACGATATGCCCGTCGTGCAACGCCCGCCGCATGCCAGAGACCGCCGC
>CAZTYV010000135.1:0-9946 GCA_964617675.1 uncultured Halochromatium sp.
CCTGGCGACCCTCGAAATGGGTGTGCCGAAACGGCGGCGCGACATAGATGATCGCCTTCGGCTGAAAGTCGTCTGGCAGCTCCTCGACTGGGACGATGCCTTGCAGCAGCGCCAGCCCGAGGGCGAAGAAGCCGGCGTTGTCCGGCGCGATCACCAGCGCCTGAGTGGCCTCGCTTGGCAGTCCGGCATAGAAGGCGAAGACCGCGAGCGGCTGCGTCTTCAGCCACGCGAAGGTCTCCTCGCGCACAGGGTCGAAGGATGCCCCAAAACGCTCGACATAGGTCGTCTTGTCCGTCGGGCGCTCGTCACCGATGACCATGCAATCCGGGTCGCGCCGACGCATGTAAGGATCGATGTAGTTGGCTGAGATGCCGTTGCGGGTGCGGCAAACATTGGCCTCGACCACTGGGCCGATGGTCGGCACCTCGTAGCCGACCTCGTGGATGCCATCGCGCGCATCGCGCACGGCAAGCGCGAGTAGCTCCGCGTGGGAACTGGCCACGGTGACACTCGGCGCGGCCAAGAGCAGCTCGCGCGTCTCTGGCGGCAGCGGCAGGTCGAGCAGGTGACGCGAGGGCGGCCCACCTGCGCTCGGTTGGCTGGGGGACGGCGAGGCGTGATCTGAGTACAGCATGGCTTGAGCCCGAGGTGAGGCCGGCTTTGGAGGGCAACACACCAAGTGGCACGGCGTGTGAGGCGCCGTTACGGGGGCTGCGATCCGGGGCACGGCGGTGAGGACAGGACGACGCTGAGTCGATCATATCGATACGGGTCCAGCGTGATCAGGCCCTCGGGTCAAACATCTCGTCGAGAAAGCCTTTCGATTCATCGGATTATTCGATGTGTGGGTGCTTGGCCCTGCCCCTCAGGATCAGCGAGGGCTTCGAGTGCTGCCAAGCGCCGTATTGCTCGCAGGCTCCACCAACCGAGTCTCTCCAGCGGGCCGGCTAATGCTGCAAGAACGGTGAGCCGCGGTTCTTTGCGCTTAGCCGCTCGACGCCGAGCACCGCGAGCAGGCGCTCGACCATCTGCTGCTGGGTCTGCCGATCGCCATGCTCGGCCTCGACGTTGTAGTACTCGCCGAGCCGGTGACGGGCGACATAGTCGGAGAGCGAGCAATCGAAGTTCGCCGCGCCCAGCTGCTTGTGCATGACATTCAGGCCGCTGGCATTCATGGCCTCGACTCGGCGCTTCAGTGCGGGGTCGGCGCTGAGCGGGCGCGTCCCGATGACGAAGACCAGATTATCTTCATCGCGCAGTCGGCCGCTGCCGCGGCCGGGATGGGCGCTGAGGTCCGCGCGCTCGCTCCAGAGTGAGATCGTCCCAGAACCACCGTTCCCGCTCCAGCCGTCGCGATTATTGTGCAGCGCCAGGATTGGACCGCGACGGTCGCGGTAATGGTCTAGCACGGCCTGGCTGTAGCCTGGGGCCGGCCGAGCCTGGCCGCGACAAGACCTCGACTCCGCGCGCGTTCGACTGAAGTTGCGGTTCGGGTCTTGGCCCAGGTAGCCACGCTGGCCACCGCTGTCGACCGCCAGCAGACCGCCGCCGTAATCGATCACTGCCTGCACCGCAACATCGAAGGCGGTGTTCTCATCGTCGTGCGGCAGCACCCAGAAAGGCCCTTGCGGATGTTCGCGGTGCTCGAGGATGTGGAAGGTCCAATTAAAACCGCCCTCGCGTACCTGTTGCCGCCGATAACAGAGCGGGGCGCGCTCGATGCGCCCGAGGTTGCGCCGGATATCGCTGGAGGTGGCGCGGGCCGGCTCGATGCATTCGCTGATCGTCACCGATGAGCCGGCTTGATCTCCCCCTGCGCAGCCGCTAAGGATGTTGAGCGTCAGCAACAGGATGCCGAGCAGGCGCAGTCTGTCAGCTGGACGACGTGCGTTCACCAGCCAACCGGGTGACGCCCTGCTGCCCGCGGTTCCTCCACCTCGCCTGCGCGGGCTGCGCCAGGGCGTTGCAGTGCTCACGGGCGAGGAGTCTGTACTTGGCGAGTCCGTCCTGAACTGCTGCAGAAGGTTGAGTGACAGCGGGCGCTCCGCACTAATCCTCATCTTTCCCGCCGATGCGAAAGAGTTGATGCAACAGGATCGCCAGTACCGTGGACAGGGTCAGTGACGATGAGAACAGCGGCTTGATCCAGGGGTGCAGCTGTGTGTACATCTGCGGCAGGATATCCACGCTCAGGCCGAAGATCAGCGCGATGCCGACGACAAAGGTCTTGCGCGGTGTGATCGGTGTGCTCAGCAGGATCTTCAGGCCGGCGGCGATCATGAAGCTGGTTACATAGAGCAGGATCGCGCCCATCGCTGCTGGCGGCATAATGCCGAGCAGCGTGGTGAGTTTCGGGCAAAATGCCAAAGCGATGAAGATGGCGCCCGCGATGACGCCGATCCAGCGGCTGGTGACGCCGCTGGCCGCCGACAAGCCAACGTTGCTGGACGAGGTGTCCACCGCGACCCCACCGAGGAAGCCGCCGCTGAAGACGGCAATCGAATCGGCGAACAACCCCCTGCCAACGTTCTTCATGTCCGCCTCGCGCCACTCGGCATCATTGATGTTCTGGCAGGTGATCAGGTTGCCGACGCTCTTCAGGCTTGCGCACAGCGCGACGATCAAGAACGGCACCACCAGCGACCAATCGAAGGCGAAGTTAAAGAGCTCGATCCCCCGTCCGGGCAGCGCCATCCAAGGCGCTTGCCCGACCTGCTGCCAATCGCTCTGATCCAGGATTCCTGCCCAAGACGACAAGAGATACGCGACGACCATGCCAAGCAAGACGTTGTAGAGAGGCAGATGCCCCTTAGTCCAAAGATTCAGTCCGATCAGCAAGAGCAGGCTCAGGCTGGCGATGCCGGCATTCATCGGATCAACCGGATCACCAGCGATCTCGATGCCGAGGAATTTCGAGGTTCCTAAGGGTATGAGGGCGATGCCGACCATCAACACCACGATCCCAGTGACGGTATTCGGGAACAAGAATCTCAGACGACCAATGATTCTCGAGAGCAAGGCCTCGAACACCCCGGCGACCATGATCATGCCGTGCATTAGCGGAAGCCCTCCGAGCCAAGCCGCCTGGACCGAGACCGCCAGATAGGAGGGTCCGCAGAGGTTCGGACAGAGATAGCCGGAGCCGATCGGGCCCTTGCTGATCGTCTGCAGCAAGGTACCGATACCGACCGCGATCATTGACATACCGACGGCGGCCGCTGCCTGCGTCATCGTGCCGCCGATCTCCCTGACGATCACCACCGGTAGCATGAGCGACGATGACATTAGTAGGCAATGCTGGAGGGCCATCACCAGCGTCACACCCCAAGGCGGTTTCTCGTCGACCCAATAGAGGATGCCGGCCGGTCGCTTGCCCATTGTCTTTGTCCGGTCAATACCGCAACCAGATCGGATGACTCACGGCGGTGTCCGAGCCAACCAGATAGACCTCGTCTCCCACTTGGGCGCGTCTCGCGTACAGCAGACGCTTGGTGGGTGCCGACTGCCCGGGATCGGGCCACATGTAGGTCACCCAAGCCGTTTCAGCGTCTTCAAGGCGCTCCAACGCATCGCGCACGAAGGCATGCCCGACTGCATCCTGATAGTCCAGCGCGTTACGGCCCCTGCTGCCGGGAAACGCGGGGTCGATGACAAGACGCCCGTCGCGGGAGATCACATAGACGTAGAGACCCAAGAAGTTGTAAGGGCTCGACTGGTCGACGAGTACGGCAGCGGCATCCTTGCCGCGCTGCTCGATCAGTGCGACCGCGCGGTCGACAAGGTCGATCACGAACGGGGTCTCGGGTTGGATGTTGTACAAACCGCTGGCGATGACGTAGCGGTTGCCGTCAGGCGCGTTGACGGCGACCGCATAGGTGCTTTTCCAGGTTGGCAGGATGGCGCCCGGAGGTGGTGAAAAAAAATGAACCCACCCGAAGGGGCGACTGTCGTCGCTCCCGATCTCGACCAGCCAGCGCATCACGGGCCTCCCGAGCAGGTCTCTAAAACCCAAAAAACGCTTGCCTGCCAGCGCGGGCTGCGTCGGGTCGAATAGGCAGCGGCCATCGGTGTCGTAGATGATGACGTAACGATCGTCCCTGAGCCAGCGGCTGCCCGGCTCGCCAAACTCGTTGAGGGCGGCCTCGCCCTGCTTTTCAAACAACCGCGCGGCGTCATTGACCATGGCAACGAGATCGCGGACCGCGGCCTGTTCGTAGATCTTAGGGTCTTCCCAGTCCACGGCGACCGCGAGCTGCGCGCCGAGTAACAGACCCAAAAGCGGCAAGAGCTCATAGAGAAAGCGCGGGACTGAACGCAACGAATGCGGTAAGGGCATCGACAATCTCCGAACCATGGCCGCCGCGGCCAGCGGATCACCGTCAGAAATCTGAGGCTGACTTGCAGAGCATAGTGCAGGATGGCCAGCATCGATATGATCATGCACTGCGAGCCGCGGCCCGGCGGCGATACGAGGCGTGCTGCTTCGGTCGACGAGCTGTCCGTATCCATCTGCCGTATCCAGAGTAGCCCGTGGTGAAGATCGTCCTCGCACCCAACGCCCTAAAGGGAAGCCTGTCCGCGATGGAGGCGGCGCTGGCGATGGAGCAGGGTGTGCTCGCCGCCCTCCCGAGCGCGGAGGTCACCAAGGTGCCCGTTGCCGACGGCGGCGACGGCCTCGTCGAGGTCTTGATCGAGGCCTTGGGAGGCGAGGCACTACCGTTGACGGTCAGCGGGCCGCTTGGCGAGCCGGTGCGGGCGACCCTTTGCCATGTTCCGTCATTGGGCCTGGCGGCGATCGAGATGGCCACCGCCAGCGGTCTCGCTCTGCTTTCCGACGAGCAGCGCGATCCGACCCGCACCAGCACCTGTGGCACCGGCGAGCTGATCCGAGCCGCCCTGGATCTGGGCGTGCAACGGATCATCGTCGGCATCGGCGGCAGTGCCACCAATGACGGCGGTATCGGGATGGCCGCTGCCCTCGGGGTGCGCTTCCTCGATGCCGACGGTCGGGAGGTGACACCGGTCGGCGGCGCCCTAGGGCAGATCCGGCGCGTTGACACCAGCGGGCTCGACCCGCGCCTGCAGCGGGTGCGCTGCGACGTCCTTTGCGACGTCGACAATCCGCTCACCGGCCCGCGTGGGGCTGCCGTGGTCTATGGTCCGCAAAAAGGCGCGACCCCTGAGCAGGTCGCCGCGCTGGATGCCGGGCTCAGCCACCTGGCCGAGCGTCTTCGAGCCGACCTGGGCCTGGATGTCAGCGACCTCCCGGGTGCGGGCGCTGCCGGCGGGCTGGGCGCGGGCCTGCACGCCTTTCTGGGCGCGAAGCTGCGACGCGGCGTGGATTTGGTGCTGGACCTGGTCGGGCTCGAGCAGGCCCTCGATGGCGCCGACCTGGTCATCACCGCCGAGGGCCGGATCGATGGCCAGACCGCGCATGGCAAGGCCCCGGCCGGGGTTGCGGAGCGCGCCAAGGCGCGCAACATCCCCTGTATCGCGATCGCCGGCAGCATCGGTGAGGGCGCCGCTGCGCTGCACGCGCTCGGCATCGATGCCCTGTTCAGCCTCTGCCCCGCGCCGATGACCTTGAAGCAGGCGATGTCGCAAGGCTCGGCCTTGCTCGAGGCAGCCACTGAGCAGGTGGTGCGTTGTTACTTCCGCGGCCGAGGCGTTTGAGCTCGCGACTGAGGTCGCGACATACGCCCCGGGGCGGGCCCTCAATAGACGTCGACGACCACGTAGCGGCCGCTGTAAGGCTGATAGTAGGTGCCGCCGCACTGATAGAGCGATGCACCGTCGATGTAGATGCTGCGACAACCCGCAGGCAGCGTGCTCGCGTAGACCGAGGTGCGCCGAATCGTGCGTCGCGTGGTGCGGCGCGCGACGCCGGCAACGCTACCGGGGGTCATGGGGCGGCCGACCACGGCTTGTGCCTCTTTGATCGCGAAGCCGATCGGCAGCCAGCCGTCGACGATCAAGGCAGCGGCGATGAGGCCGAGCCCGAGCAGGATGGTTGGGACTGGACGTCGCGTCTTCATGGTTGTTGCTCCGCTTGCTCTTCGGTGATCAGTGCCCCCAGCGTATCGACCGACAGTGCCTCGATCTGACGCGCGCCTTCGGGGGCGACGAATTGGAATTGGCTCGGGGCGATACTCGGCTCGAGATCCCAGTCGGTGAACCGCACGCTGTATTGCGGCGCGCCGGTGATCCACTTGCTGGTGATGATGTATTTCATCGGCAGCGGCTCATCGCCGGTGCGCACCCAGAGCTGCCAGTCGACCTGATCCGCGCGGAAGGCGATGTGATCACACTCCAGGCCATCGACGTAGCCGGTGCCGATGTAAACCCCCTGAGTCACATCGGTCATCAGCGCGGCATAGGGGTCGGCGACGAAGAGATCACTGGCGGGTGCCGGTAGCCCGGTCTCCGCATGCAGGTAGCGGATAGCGTCATCGATACTGCCGCTGACCTCGCGTTGAATGTAGACCTGCAGCCGCTTTCCATGCACGGTGAGCTGCTCGCCATCGAAGATAATCGCGATGTCGGCCAACGCTCCCTTGCGCTGGGCGTGAAGCTGGTTGGGGCGTGCCAGCAACAGGTCGGCGGTGCTACTGAGCTGAAGCTTCTGTCCCTCGAGATCGACGATCTCGGTGTCGACGTCGGCGCGGACACTAAAGGCGTCAAGTCCAGCGAGGAACGACGACATCGACTTGAGGACACGCTCGGCCTCGGCGTCGACGTCAGGCTCGGCGGCGGCGCTCGGGCCGGGAAGTGTGAGACTGAGCATGGCTCCGACGAGCATGCCGACCAGCAGCCCTCGACGGGGCCGCCGGACGGCTGCCACGGCGTCGGGTTGCTCTAGCCATCCGGTCCGTTTGGGCGTCAAGCCCGTTGCTCTCAATCGCTGGCTTATCACGCTGTCAACCTCATCATGTCGTGCTTGAAGATCGGCTCCGCTGCTGCGGAGCCCTTGGGTGGTTTTAGGCCCCGCGACCCGCTAGAGCAGACCTTTCGCGCGGCGTGCGGCCTCGATCAGCTCGATACCATGGCGCTGCGCGAGCTCGTCGAAGTGGATCGTCGGCGCTCGTGCGGAGAGCTCGATCACTGCCACCAAGGTCCTGTAGGCGCTCGAGGTCAAATGCTGCTCGAGCGCCTCGCGCGTGTCCCATTCCTGAACCAGCATGAAGGCGTCAGTATCGTCGCTGTCCTTGTAGAACCGGCAGCTGATGCAGCCGGGCAGGACGCGGGTCGGCTCGAGCAGTCCACCGATGCTCCGCATCAACTCGGAGTGTTGGGGGGGCGGCACGAAGACGGTCAGTGAGAACACGATCATCGTTCGATTGCGTGCGCGGCTCGGTGCAGGGTTTCGCTAGCGACACTGAGCAAGAACGTTGCCACAGTGCGCCCTGTTCGTTGTTCCCGATAAGCGCCGTAGAAACAGGCTCCTAAGGATTCACTAGCCGTCTTGGCGGTGGTCTTGGGAGCAGTAACCGCGACGAATCTCTGAGATGATGGTTTTTCTACGATTGCTTGGAGCCGGGGCGGTGAATGCCGAGCCGCTTCATCCGCGACTCAAGCGTGGTGGGCTTGAGTCCGAGTTGTTGAGCGGCCCCGCTGGCGCCGCGGATGCGCCAGCCGGTCTGCTCGAGCGTAAGCAGAATATGTGCGCGCTCTGCCGCCTCGAGACTGCCGAGCGGAGCGGTTGCCTGCGCTGCCTGGGCGGCCTCTGTGGTGGTTGATGGATCAGTGCTTGCGGCCGCGGGGGCCACCCGGTGCCTGGCCTCGCTCGCGGCGAGGTCAGCCGTCGAGCGTTTGTCGGGCCCCATCCCCGAGCCCATACCCGAGCTAAGCGAGATATGCAGGGTCCTCCCGCGCGTGAGGATCATTGCACGCTCGATCACGTTGCGCAGCTCGCGCACATTGCCCGGCCAGGGATAAGCGAGTAGCGCCGCCATGCTGTCCTCTCCAACATGCTCGATCGGCTTACCCATCGACTCGGCAAATTCCTTCACGAACCTCCAGGTCAGCAACGGGATGTCCTCGGGACGCTCGCGCAGCGGCGGCACCTCGATCGGAAAGACGTTCAATCGGTAATAGAGATCTTGCCGGAAGCTGCCGGCAGCGACCGCGTGCATGAGATTGCGATTGGTGGCGGCGATGATGCGCACCTTCACGCGGATGGTGCGCGTGCCGCCCACTCTCTCGAAGGTGCCGTCCTCGATTGCGCGTAGCAGCTTGCTTTGCAGCTCCACCGGCAGCTCGCCGATCTCGTCCAGAAACAGCGTCGACTCACTCGCCAGCTCAAAACGGCCCATCTGGCGGGCGAGGGCACCGGTGTAGGCGCCTTTCTCGCGACCGAATAGCTCGGCCTCAATCAGGGAGGGCGGTAGCGCTGCACAGTTGACCTTGACCATGGTCCGCTCGCGACGTGGACTCAGCCGATGGATGGCATCGGCCAAGACCTCTTTGCCGCATCCGGTCTCACCGAGCAGCAATACGCTCGCCATGGTCGGTGCGACCTGGGCGAGCTCCTCTAACAACTGATTAAAGCGTGGCGAGCGGCTGTCGAGGAGGTTGCCGAGCTGGGCGGTCGAGCGCTCGCGTAGATAGATGTTTTCGGCCTCCACGCGGTCCTTCAGCGCTTTGATCTCGGCGAGCGCGGCCGTCAGCTCGGCCTCGCGCCGGCTTCGTGCCAAGGCCTGGGCGAAGACCTCGCCGACGATCTTGAGGCGAATGATCAGATCTTCGGGCCAGGCCCGGGTGCGTTGAAAGGCAGAGAAGGTGATGACATTGACGACCTGGCCAGCGACCCGAAGCGGGATGCTGAGATTGGAGCGCATGCCGGTGCGCGCGCAGTATTCGGCCTCGGCGGCGGCTTCGGCGGGCAGATCTGCGGGAAGGTTGGGCATCACGAACAGCCGCCCGGCACGCAGGGTGTCGATGTACCAGGGCAGGGTTGGAATGAAGCCGCGCGCTAGCACCTCGAAGCCGCGTCTGGTCACCGAGCAGACCACCATGAGCTGCCCGTCATCTGGCGTGAATTCGCCAAATGAACAGCGGTCGAAGCCTAGGAAATCGAGCAGATGCGTCAATGAGTGCTCGATCTCGTCGACGACTTGCTCGGCGGGCAGATCGGCGAAGCGTGCCGAGAGATCACCGAGCAAGCGCTCGAAGGCAAGCTGCTCGGAGAGCGAGACTGCGGGTTTACTCGGGGTGGCGTCTTGCCGTGGCTCGGCTTCGGCGTCGGTCAACGGGTCAACTCCGCTCGCGAGTCTTGTCGGCCGTCAACCGTCCGGTTCGCGACCCTTGAATCCCTGCATTCTCGGCGATGAGTGCCGATAAAGCGAGTAGGGCAAGCCGTGCCGCGGCTTCCTATTGGCCCCGCGGTGCAGTCGCAGGTCGCGTTGCAAGGCCCTATGGCTTGCCGAGCGTCACGTAGCCGGTGGTATCGCCGTCGGCCGAGAGCCCGACACCCAAGTAGAAGGGGCCAAGCCAGGTGTCGGCCCCGAAGAAGAGGCTGCTCCCGTAGCGAGTCTCGCTCGGGTTGAGGTTCTCGACGACATCCCACAGGCGTCCGACCTCGAGCGACCCGCCGAGATAGAGGCCCTTGCCGAGCGGCGGGGTCAGCGTGGTCAGCCGATGCTGGACGACCAGGCTGCCGAAGGCGTACTCGTTGCCGCGGAACTGCTCGTTGGCGTAACCCGAGAGCTTGAGGAAGCCACCGAGCGGGAACTGATCGTAGTAGGGCATCGCATCGCCGAATGCGGTGCCACCGCGCAGGTTCAGGGTCAGGGTGTTGGGTCCGCCGCTGATGGCCTTGCCGGCTAGGATCTCGGTTCTGAAGTACTGCACGTCGGCGCCCAGGGACCTGAGTGGCGCGAGTAGATCAGCTTTGATGTAACTGCCGCTGCGGGCCAGCCCGCCGCTGTCGCGGGTGTCGTAGAGCAGG
>CAZTYV010000136.1:0-9938 GCA_964617675.1 uncultured Halochromatium sp.
TGCCGCCGCGGGAGGTGAGGATGCCCTGGGAGGCGAAGAAGCCGTGGATGTCCTCGGGCTTGGTCTCCTCGCGGACCAGGATCACCTTCTGCCCAAGGTCGTGGCCGAGCTGGTGTGCACGGTCCGCGTCGAAGACGGCGATACCGGCCGCCGCGCCTGGGGATGCGGGCAATCCTTGAGCCACCGGCTCGGCCTTGGCACTCGGGTCGAGGCGCGGGAAGAGCATCTGCTCGAGGCTCATCGGATCGACGCGCTGCAGCGCCTGCTCCTTGCTGATCAGCCCCTCTTGCTCCATCTCGACCGAGGTGCGCACCATCGCGTGCGCATTCATCTTGCCGTTGCGGGTCTGCAGGCAGTAGAGCACACCGCGCTCGATGGTGAACTCGAAGTCCTGCACCTCACGGTAATGGGTCTCGAGCTTGGCGCGCAGCTCGGCGAGCTCCTCGGCCATCTTCGGCATCTCGACCTTGAGCCGATCGAGCGGCTTCGGCGTGCGGATACCGGCGACCACATCCTCACCCTGGGCGTTGATCAGGTACTCGCCATAGAGCGCGTTCTCGCCAGTGCCCGGGTTGCGCGTGAAGCCAACGCCGGTCGCCGAGTCGTTGCCGCGATTGCCGAAGACCATGGTGCAGACGTTCACCGCGGTGCCGTTGGCCATCTCCGGGGTGATGTGGAATTGGCGCCGGTAGTCGACCGCGCGGCGCCCCATCCAGCTGTTGAAGACCGCCTTCACGGCGATCTCGAGCTGGATCATCGGGTCCGATGGGAAGGGCTTGCCCGTGTGCTCCTCGACCACGCGCAGGAAGCGCTCGCTCATCTCCTTGAGGTCCGCGGCCGTGAGATCGATGTCCTGTTTGGCGTGCGCGGCCGCCTTGACCGCATTGAATTCCTTGTCGAAGGCCTCGTCCGACACCCCGAGCGCGACCTTGCCGAAGAGCTGGATGAAACGGCGGTAGGCGTCGTAGCCGAAGCGCTCGTCGCCGGTCGCCCTGATCTCGCCCAGCAGGGTCTCCTCGTTGAGGCCGAGGTTGAGGATGGTGTCCATCATGCCCGGCATCGACATCGCCGAGCCGGAGCGCACCGAGACCAAGAGCGGGTTGTCCGGATTGCCGAAACCCTTGCCGGTCTTGCGCTCGAGCGCGGCCATCTGCGCATGCACCTGCTCCATGACACCGGCAGGCAGACTGTGATCAGGGGTGTCCAGGTAGGCGAGACAGGCCTCGGTGGTGATGACGAAGCCGGGCGGCACGTTGAGCCCGATCTGTGTCATCTCACACAGGTTGGCGCCCTTACCACCTAACAGCTTCTTGTTCTTGCCATCACCTTCGTCGAAGGCGAAGACCCATTTGGTCGTCTCGGTCATGACCCAGTCCTCTCGTGTTATGGGGTTCGTTGACTGAGGCTATTTCAACGGCGCCGCTGCCCGTTGGGAAGTGTCGAAGGTCAACGCCAACGAGGGTAGCTCAAGAATTGCAGCATCCGGCGCTGCCAGCGGGCCGCGGCCCGCGCCCCAAGACGCGTCGCGCTTGCCGAGCCGCGCGCGCTAACGAGTCATCGCGGGCACTTGCTGGCAAGCCCTCGCATCGCTCTCAGTGCGAAACGCGTCACGCCCGGCAAGCCCCAGGGCTCGTATACTGTATCGTAAGACAATGACGACAGGCACCAAATCGGGCCAACGCCGCCCGAGCGATGCGGGTCTGTCGCCGCCGCCACCGCGAGGTTCCTATGGTGAACAATCATCTATTGAAGGCGATGCGCCGCGCCCTCGGTCCCGCGGCGCTCATGGCTCTCGCCTGCCTGTCGAGCGTCGCCCTGAGCGCGACGGACAGCCTGGCCTCAGAGGCAGGGACAGGGGCATCGCCTCGCCTGGGAACCAATCTGCGCAGCCTCGACGACTGGTCGAGCCAACGCCCCTTCTTGAACCTGTTCAAACAGGCACGGCTCTGGCTGACCCAGTGCGACAACGCTTGGGATGCCGACTGCGGCGGGCGCTGGGAGACCCATGAAGAAGACCAGTTGGACCTCGATGAGCAGGGCTGGGTGCGCTCGCTGCCCGCCCCCGAGGAGCCTGGCTATTCGATCGCGACCGCCCTGCTCGCGCTGCCGCCCACGGTCCCGGCCGAGCGCTACGTGGTGCTCTACGATGGTCAGGGCAGCCTGCGTTATCGGCTCGGTGCCAGCCGGATCGACGCCGAATCGACCCCGGGGCGCGACCTGCTCGAGATCGACGTCTCACGCGGCCCGGTCCAGATCCAGATTACCGCGACCGATCCCGCCGGCACTGGCGACTACATTCGCAATCTGCGGCTGGTGCGCGAAGCCGATGAGCATCTGCTCGCCAGCGAGCGCTTCAACCCGGTCTTCCTCGAGCGCACCGCGCCCTACGAGGCGCTGCGCTTCATGGAGTGGATGAAGATCAACGCGAGCCCGATCGCCCGCTGGGAGCAGCGCAGCCTGCCCGAGCAGGCGAGCTGGAGTGGCCCTGCTGGGGTTCCCTACGAGGTTCTCGTGGAGCTCTCGAACCGGCTGCAGAAGCCGGCCTGGCTAAACATCCCGCATCAGGCCGACGATGACTTCGTCCGCCGCCTCGCCGAGCTCGTTCGTGACCGTCTCGACCCGGGGCTCAAGGTGTACGTCGAGTACTCCAACGAGGTCTGGAACAGCGCTTTCTCCCAGCAATCCTGGATCAGGGAGCAGGCCCAGGCCCTCTGGCCCGAGAGCTCGAGTAGCGACTTCACCAAGGTCATCAACTGGTTCGGCAAGCGCTCCGCGGAGGTCTGCACGATCTGGAAAGACACCTTCGGCAGCGAGGCCGGCCGAGTGGTCTGCGCACTCGGTGCCCAAGCCGCTAACGACTGGACGGCCAGGCAGGCGTTGGAATGCCCGCTGTGGACGAATGGTAAGCCCTGTATCGAGCACGGCATCGATGCGGTGGCGATCGCGCCCTACTTTGGCGGCTATCTCGGCAAGCCCGAGTATGCATCCGAGCTCGAGGATTGGACCTATACCAGCGACGGCGGCCTCGACCTGCTCTTCCAAGAGCTGAGCTTCGGTGGGCAGCTCGGCGGCGGCCCCGACGGTGGCGGACTGCTCGAGGCCTGGCGCTGGATCGACCGTTATGCAAGCCTTGCTGCCTCGAATGGCCTTGAGCTCCTCGCCTACGAGGCGGGACAGCACCTGGTTGGCATCCGCGGCGTCGAGAACAACGCGCGTATCACCGAGCTCTTCACCGGTCTTAACCGTGACGAGCGCATGCGGGTGCTCTACGAACAGTACCTGGCGCGTTGGGAGGACAGCGGCGGCGGCACCCTCATGCACTTCAGCGATATCGTCACGCCGGGCCGGTACGGCAGCTGGGGCGCACTCGAGGACGTACTGCAGACGCAGTCGCCGAAATATCTTGCACTCCTCGACTATCTTGGTGCACAGGCGCCAGGTGGCCCGGCCGCCTACACGCTGACCTTGAGCACGAGTGGCTCGGGCGACGGCACGGTCAGCGGCGGCGGCAGCTATGCAGCCGGCAGCTTGGTGAGTCCGACCGCAACCGCTGCCGAGGGGTCGATCTTCACCGGCTGGGTGCCGACGACCTGCGCCAGCGCGTTCAACCTTGAGGCCGATACCACCTGCACCGCGGTCTTCGAGGGGGCTCAGCAGCTGCGCGTGACCAACCGCGGGAGCAGCTCGGATCGCGTCATCGGAGCTGGCATCGATTGCGGCGAGACCTGCGAGCGCAGCTACGCCACCGGCGCCGAGATCAGCTTGACCGCGGTCCCTGCCTCGGGCTCCGCCTTCGCCGGTTGGAGTGGTGACTGCAGTGGAAGCGCTGAATGCCGCCTGACCATGGACGGAAACAAATACGTGAACGCGGACTTCCAGGCGCAGGTCCAGCATCGGCTCTATGTCCGAACCTACGGCACTGGCACAGTGCTGGCGGAGCCGGCCGGTGGTCTCTGCCCTGACTATTGCAAGTACGACTATCCGGCCGGGACACAGGTCAAACTGACCGTGGCGCCGGAAAGTGCGGCGACCTTCTCAGGTTGGAGCGGTGCCTGCTCCGGTCGCGGCACCTGCGTCGTCAAGATGGACGCGATCAAGAGCGTCGTTGCCTCTTTCCGCTAGCCCAGAGATCGATGTCGCAGATGAATCAGAGATACCGGCAGGCGCTGATGGAAGTCGCTGAGGTCAAACGGATCGTCTCGGCGATCGAACATGCCGGCAAAGGCCAGATGCCGGCGAGCCTCTTGGTCACGAGTGCGGTGCGCGGTGAGGGCAAGTCCCTGCTCTTGGCATCGCTGGCCGCAACCGTCGCCAAGACCGGCCGCTACCGGGTCCTCGCCCTCGATCTGCATTGGCGCCGTCCCGCGTTGCATCAATTCTTCGCACGGGCATTGGAAGACGACTCGGCGGCGATGCTCGATGCAAACCTCAGCGATCTTACCCAGCCCTCCGGGCAAGAGGGCCTAGACCTGTTGACCGCGCCTAAGGATCATGCCGGGATCTCGCGCCCAGGCGATGAGCTCTTCCCGATGGTCGCGCATCTGATCGACCAGGCCAAGGCCAGCTATGACCTGCTGCTCATCGACAGCGCCCCAGTCTTCCCGACCAATCGCTTGATGATCGACCCGATCATGCTCACCGGCATTACCCAGGCAGTGATCATGGTCGTGCAGCGGGATGTAACGCCGAAACAACAGGTGCGCAAGGCACAAAAGACGCTCGAAACCGCTGGGGCCAATCTGCTCGGCGTGATCTCGAATCATTGCAACCGCTCGAGCGCCATCGCCTAGGGCACTGCTGTTCAGACCATTCACCGGGAATCGCCAATGAGCTTTTACCTCCAGCGCATCGCCAAGGCGCTGCGTAAACGACAGCACTGGTGGTGGCTCGCGCTCGCCGCTCCACTGCTCTACCTCATCTACGCCGCCGCCAGCGACCTGCGCGTCGAGCTGTCGCAGCAGCTCGACTATTCGAGCCGCGAGCTCCCCATCGCCGCCTCGAACAGCCCAACGGGGCGTTTCAGCCTTGGGCAGCTGATCGACCATCCGGAGCTGATCTTCTTGGATGAGTTCGCGCTGATGCAGCTCGACCAGAAGCTCAGCTCACTGAAAGGTCTTGTCGGCTCGTCTGGCCAGATTGCACTGCCACGCCTCATCGCCGAGACCATGACGCTCGGCGAGCGCGGCGACTCCGCCATCCTCATCAGCTACCAGGGCAACGACGCCCTGCTCGGCGACATCCTCGTCGCCTTCTACACCGACCGCCTGGTGCGCAAGGCCAGCGAGGGGATGCTGCGCGAGCGCACGAGCGAACCCCTCGCCAGTCACTATTTGAGGCTCGCGGGCGAGATCCAGCGCAGCGAGGAACGCGCATGGTGGCGCGCCGATCGGCTGCCCACGGCGCTGCTGTTGCTCGTGATATCAGCCATTGGTGTGCTGCTGATCATCAGCCTGCTCGAGCTGACCGATCCGGCCTTCAAATCCGAGCGTCAGATGGCTCGCTATCTCGAGATGCCCGTGCTCGGCACCATGCCGGACATCCAGCGGCTGGCAGAGCAGGCACAACCGACCGAGCGCTAGACGACGCTGGGCGACCTCAGCGCCCTCAACCTCAGTCAGGCTAGGCCGGGCTAAGGTCGGGCTAGGCAGGGCTAGGGTCGGCCTAGGCCACCTGTCGATAGAGGGCCACCGCCCGGTCGATCTTTGCATCCCAGCTGTAGCGCGCCTCCACGCGCGCACGGCCTGCCTCGCCGCGACGGCACCAGGCATCGGGATGACTCACCAGGTCCTCGAGGGCCGAGACCAGCCCAGCGATCACCGCCTCCGGGCCGGTAGCGGGTAGCAATCGGCCGACCTCGTCATCGACGATCTCGGCCGGACCGCCAAAGCCCACCGCGATCACCGGCCGTGCACAGGCCATCGCCTCCAAGAGCACGGCCCCGCCCGACTCGCGCACCGAGGGCAGACAGAAGCAATGGGCCGCAGCGATCGTGGTGGCCACCGCCGGCAGCGGCAGATTGCCGGCGAAGTCGACCTCGGCCTGCAACCCAAGTCGCGTCACCTCGGTCCCCCATTCGCCCCGCATCGGGCCATCGCCGACGATGGTCAACTGCAGCGGCACCGGTGAGCGCGCCTTGAAGCGCGCAAGCGCCTCCAGCAGGAGGCCAACGCCCTTGAAGGGCACCAGTCGGCCGACGAACACGAGCCGCAGCGGCTCGGCCTCATCCGCTCCATCGGCCGCTCCATCGGCCGGGCGTGGCGGCCTCGGCCAGGGCGTCGGCACGAAGGTTTCAGGCTCGACGCCATTCTCCAGCATCGCCACGCACCGATCCCGGTAGCGACGCGGGATGCCCGCCAGGGTCGCCTCGGTCGCGGTCAGGATCATGCGCGCGTGGCGGGTACCGCCAATCAGCGCATCGGCGACACGCCCGAGGTTGCGCACCGGATAGAGCCACGGCGAATCGGCCTTCAACAGCTCGCCAAACCCCTTCGGGGTGCCGAGATTCCCATTCCAGGGACCGAGCACCACGGGTAGCCCCAGCCGATAGAGACGCGTGGCAGCCAGCGGCGAGACCGGCGTCGGCGCATGCACCAGGTCCCATTCGGCGCCCTGCTCGCGCAGGGATCGGGCGAGACGCAGCGCATCACGGTCGTAGACATAAAAGTCGACCGAGGACACCAAGAACACCGCGTGCTCGCTCTTCGGGAAGAGACGCGAGGCGAACCGATACAGGGGTCCGGCGAACCATTCGGTATCCACATAGCGGATCTCGCTGTCGGCCACGGGGCCGCCCGCGGCATCGATCGCCTCACGGTTGCGCGCATGGGTCAGTAGGGTCGTCGGGACACGCTCGGCCAGACGCCGATACCAATGCCAACCGATCTGCGAGACCGAGCCCATGCCCGGACCGCACTGATAGGCCGACAGCAGGAGCCTTGGCCGCTCGGCGCGACTCAACCGGTTCGTGGTCATCAGTGGCCCTCCAGGCTGTCAAGGTAGGTCGCCATCCGCTCGGCGATCGGCCGCAGCAGGCCACCGCCTGAATCTGGATCATCGGTCTGGGGCGGTCGGATACTGTCAAGCTCCTCCCAGCGTCGCGCCAGATAGGCATGCCAGCAGGCGCTCGCATGCTCAGCGCAGAGCCCTGTCTGATTCAGATAGCGCAGCAGACTGCGACGCGCGAGCCCAATGGGCGCCCGCGCCGAGCACAGCAGATAGCCGAGATCGCCAACCGGGATGCCATCGAAGGTCGACGAGCCCCAATCGAGCACCCGGAAATCGCAACCGTCGGCACGACTCAGGCGCACGTTGTAGACGCCCAAATCACCATGCTCCAGTACCAACGGAATGCCTCCCAGTGCTCTGGACCCGAGGCTCTCGAGCGCGTGCTCAGCCCGCCGCTGCAGGTCGGATGGCAGGATCTGCCGCATGATCAGCCGGCGCAAGGGGGCCAGCTGCTCGGTCTCGAAAACCCCGTCATCACGCCGACGGGTCTCCTCGACCAGGGCCGCGAGCCAATCGGCCATGGCCAGGCAGAATCCGCGCCGACCCTGAAGCTGCCAGCGCGGCCCAAAAAAGGCCCGCGTTGGCGCGTAGGCATAGGCCAACGCCCAGCGACCATCGACCTGGGCGCTAGCCAGCGGCCGAATCACCTTGGCCGAGGTCGCCGGCGCAAGCGCATCGCTGATCGCCGCCAGCTGCTGGGCCTCTTGCTCCAGGTGGGTCGCCCCGCGCACACGGGCGACCTTGATCAGATGCTGCGGCTGACCCTGTGCATCGAGCGCAAAGGCGAGGATCGGGTTGCCAGGGCCCAAGCGCCCCGAGACCAGCAGCCACCGCTCCATTGGCACCCCACTGAGCGCGCGCAGGCCCTGGTCGCTGAACGTCTCGAGGATGCGCATCAGCAGCGTCGGCCGCGCCGGCCCGGGACGCTGGAAAAGCGCGATGCCGTTCGCCGGCAGCCAGTGCTTGGCGAGTCCGGGCCAGAGGCTGGTCGTGATCCCCAGCGACGAGCGCCAGGCAAAGAGACGCAGCGACCGGGCCGCGGCACGCCAGCCTTGCGCCGTCTCCGGGATCAGCACGCGAAAGGCCGGCCAGTCGGGATAGGCACGCCAACGCCCGCTAGGCCGCAACCCCGGCTCTGCCGGTCCCCGGACGGTTCCTGGAGCGACGCCTTGCGCAGTTTTTGAGGCGGTCTCTGAGGCGGTTTCTGGAGCGGCCCCCAAAGCGGCGCGCTCGCTGCGAGCGGATCTCAACAGGCAGAGCCAGCCACCGGGTCGCAACCATGCGGCCGCTCCGAGGTCATCGGCAAAGATCAGGTCGTAATCATCGGCCCCAGGACGCGCCGCCGACGGCAATTGATCCAGCTGAGCGACATCGCCAGTTAAGTGCTGCGCAAACGCACGCCGCGAAGTCCCGACCACTAGGGCTCGCACGTCCTCATCGACGGGCAGCAGCAGTTTGAAATCCGCCAAGCGGAAGTCTTCAGCGTCTGGGGTCTCGGCGATCTGAGTCATTGACTCGCCTCCGCCATCGCGCGCCGCCGGCGAAATCGGCCAAACACCGCCCGGACCTTATCCGCCACGTAGGCCTTTTCTCCCTCGTCCAAGATCCCGTACCAAAGCAATGCGGATTGCAACAGCCCGTAAAGGATTCCAGCGACAACGACAACAAGCGCACTGTCCCAACGCTCTGTCGCGACATGATCGATCCAGGGCTGCAGCAACAGCCAGACGCCGAGCCCGGTGAAATAGGGCCACAGCCCCGGCAACAGCGCTTGGCGAATGAAGCGCAGCTGGGACAGCGCCAGGAATTGGTTGGTGTAAGCCATGTAGAGCAAGGCGCTGAGCACCATCGCCAACGCCACGGCAACCGCGATCACCACCGCCGTCACACCATAGAGCCAGAAACCGCCTCCGACCAATGCGACGACCAACACCAGTTGCGAGAGGGGGTAGATCAGCTCCCGCGCCGGGATGCCCATGCCGCGATAGATGTTCGATGCCGGCCCGGTCAGCACATTGAGCTGGAATGGCAGCGTGAACAACGCGAGGATCAATGGCGCCAAGGCCAGCTGCGGATCATGCCCAATCCACGCCGTCATGAGCGGTGCCGCGAACGCCGCCAGAAAGCCCATCATCACGCCAGTCATCAGATTGATGTAGCGCGCCCCATTGAGATAGAGCCTCAGCAGCTCCTCGTTGCGCGCTTGGGCGTGCATGTAGGAGGTTGCCGGCAAGAACACCGCGTTCATCGAGGAGGGGATCGAGGTGGCCATCACCGGAAACTTCTGTGCGACGTCGAACAGCCCGGTCGCTTGGACGTTGATGAACACACCGGCGATCAGCTTCTCGATCGAGCGCAGGAACATACCGAGAAATCCCGAGATCTGCACGATGCCGCCATAGCGCCAGAACAGGCTCAGGTCGGCCCGGTTGAACTGGCGCAACGACAGTCGCAGCCCCGGCACGGCCCGAAAACAGAGCCAGACGTTGATCAGGATCGAGACCAGGTATCGGATCACGAAGGCGTAGAGTAGACCGATCACGCCGAAGCCTAGGACCAGGAACACCACCACCAGGACCGTCTCGAGCATAAAGGTGGTCACCCAGACGAGATTCTGTTGCACGATCCGTTGCAAGCCCGTCAGCACATAGGCAAAGGCGCCCCAGCTGAGCTCGAGCACGAAGATCGCCGCGCTACCGAAGATCAGGATGCTCGCCGTGCGATGCAGGTCTGGTGACACCGAGACGGCATCCAGCAGCATCGGCAGCCCAAGCCAGAGCAACCCGAGCAGAACCAACCCAACCAGGCTCACGAAGGTCACGCCGGTCGAGAGCAGATCGCCGATCCGGTGCTCCTGGCCTTGCGCATGGAATTGCGCCACATAACGGATATAGACATTGGAGACGCCGAAGGCGCTCATGCCGAGGTAGCCG
>CAZTYV010000137.1:0-9794 GCA_964617675.1 uncultured Halochromatium sp.
GGATGTTGAAGCGGTCGCGGAAGGCCTTGAGGTTGGCCTCGCCCATCTTCTTCTGCGAGTGGGTGATGTTCATCCCCTCGCCGGCGACGCCCATGCCGTAGCCCTTGACGGTCTTGGCCAGGATCACCGTTGGCTGGCCCTGGTGGCGCATCGCCGCGGCATAGGCGTTGAAGATCTTGACCGGGTCATGGCCGCCGCGATTCAGCCGCCAGATATCCTCGTCGGTCATGTTGGCGACCATGTCGGCGAGCTCAGGGTACTTGCCGAAGAAATGCTCGCGCGTGTAGGCGCCGCCCTTGGCCTTGTAGGCCTGATAGTCGCCGTCGACGCATTCCTCCATGCGCTTGAGCAGGAAGCCTTGGTTATCGCGCGCAAGCAGCGGGTCCCAGTAGCTGCCCCAGATCACCTTGATGACGTTCCAACCGGCGCCGCGGAACACGGCCTCGAGCTCCTGGATGATCTTGCCGTTGCCGCGCACTGGGCCATCGAGGCGCTGCAGGTTGCAGTTGACGACAAACACCAGATTATCGAGCCGCTCGCGCGCCGCGAGCGAGATCGCGCCGAGCGATTCCGGTTCGTCCATCTCGCCGTCGCCGAGGAAGGCCCAGACCTTGCGGCCCTCGGTATTGAGCACGCCGCGGTCGGTCAGGTAGCGCATGAAGCGCGCCTGGTAGATGGCCATGATCGGGCCGAGGCCCATCGACACGGTCGGGAACTGCCAGAAGCCGGGCATCAGCCAGGGATGCGGATAGGACGAGAGCCCTGGGCCGTCGACCTCTTGGCGGAAGTTGTAGAGCTGCTCCTCGCTGATGCGGCCTTCGAGGAAGGCGCGCGCGTAGATGCCGGGAGCCGAGTGACCCTGCATGAACACCAGATCGCCACCGTGATCCTTGCTGCGCGCGCGGAAGAAGTGATTCAGACCGACGTCGTAGAGCGTGGCGCTGGAGGCGAAGGAGGAGATATGGCCGCCAAGCTCTGAGGAGAGCCGGTTGGCTTGGACCACCATGGCCATCGCATTCCAGCGGATGAACGAGCGGATGCGGCGCTCCATCGCCCGATCGCCCGGGAAGCGCTCCTGCTTCTGCATCGGGATGGTGTTCAGATAAGCGGTGTTGGCGCTGAACGGCAGATAGGCCCCGGAGCGGCGGGCCTTGTCGATCAGGCGCTCGAGCAGGTAGTGAGCACGCTCAATGCCCTCGTTCTCGAGCACGGCATCCAGGGACTCGAGCCACTCTTGGGTCTCCTGGGGATCGATGTCGGGCTTATTGGACATGGCGTTTCCTAGAGAGAAGGCGTCAGGGCGAGAAGGCGTAAGGACGCGGCGCAGCGAGCGAAAGGCGCCAAAGCTACCCGAGCGATAGTGAATTGGCAAATACTGATTATTGACCTGATCGCCCAGCGACGGGCATCGACAAATCCTGTTCACGAAAAACCCCCGACGGGCGGGGGCTCTCGTGATCAGGGTGGGTTGGCGGCCCGCGGACGCTACGCCGGGACAGGTCGAGGAGCCGGCGATCGGCCGCTAGCCGCGTCTTAGCTGGCCTCGTTGGAGCCCACGCTTGCCTCGCCAGCCTGATCGCCAGCCTGGTCGCCAGCGTTGGTCTCGGTCTGGTTCTGGCCCTGGTTCTGGCCCTGGCCGCTCGCCGGCGCACAGTCGTCGGCCCAATCAGCGTATGGCATCGGGCGCAGGACCTGACGCGCACAGCGCCAGTCGTTCCGACGCTGCTCGGCAATGGCGCGCCGTTGATCACTGATCGCCTGCATGGCAGCGCGACGCTCATCGGCCTGCTGCTTGAAAGCGGCCCGATAGGCGGCGAGCTCGGCCTGGCGCTCTTCGGCGCTCAATGACAGCGCCGGCATCGCCGGCATCTCGTCGTCGCCGGGCATCTCGGGCAGCGCCAATGGCATGGCCGGGATGCTCGGCATCGAGGGCAGCTCGGGGCCGGTCAGATCAAAGGGACGCTTCGGCAGCGGTGGCATCTCCGGGATAGCCGGACGCTCGCCAAAGGCAGGCATCTCGGGAAGGGCTGGGCGCTCGCCAAAGGCCGGCGGCTCGGGCAGGTCGAGCTCACCGGGCAGCTCGGGCGGTTCCGGCATGGGCGGCAGGTCGCGCGCCTCGAGCCGAGCCTTCATGGCCTGACGATGGGCGTCCATCATCGCCATCGCTGCCTCACGATGACGCTCGGCCATGTCTTGGAGCTGCTGCGGTGATGGCGGCGCGAGGTAAGGCGCGCCATAGCCGTAAGGGCCATAGTAGGGGCCGGCGTAAGGACCCCACCAGGCGGCGCTTGTCATCGAGGCAAGCGCCAGGGTCGCGGCGGTCGCGGAGAGGATAAGAGGTTTCATAGGGTGACCTTGCTCAGTAGATCAATGGGGATGGGCTATCGGCAAACCGTCCTGCACGTCTGAGATTTCTTCTTTTGCTGCGCGTGCGACACAGGCTTCATTGGCCGTCGAATCGGGACAGCCGGCTGCCAGGCCTGCATGGCGAAGACCTGACAGCCCATCGGCAGGACCGGCGTTAGTTTATAAGAAAATAGTAAAGCATCAACACCGAGCAACCGCTCGCGGCCTGTTGCCCGAGCTGTCATTGATGGCTGTCAATGATTCGGTACTTGCTCGGTAGACTGCTCGGCCAGACGCAGAAACGCTTGGCAGCGGGCGACCAGATGCGAGCCCGCGTGCAGATCGCCGCCGATCAAGAGCATGCTGTCGCGGCCATAGAAGCGCACCAGCTCCGGCACCTGCTCCAGCCGCATCCCGCCGGCGGGTACCGGCCAGATCGGTTTGAGCGGACCCCATGGGGCTGTGGCCGCGGTCGCGATCGCCCGGCACTGCTCGCGGGTGAAGGCGAACCGTCCACCGTAGCTCGGGAAGATGGTCGCATCGGCTCCAGCGAGACGGGTCAGGGTGCCGAATAGGAGATCATGCGAGAGACCTTGGCTAGGCCCAAGGCTGAGACCCCCAAGGAACGCGGGATGACTTAGGAGGGGGAGGGCGAGCCGGTCATCGTCGGCGAGGCGTCGCAGGCTGTCGAGGCCGGTCAGGCCGGGACAGAGCAACAGGCCGCCGGCGCCCTGCGCGCTTGCCCGCGCTGCCCGCGCGCTGATCTCATCGGCCGGCGCGGTCACATTGGGCAGATAGAGGCAGACGCGACCGGTCTTCTGATTGGCACGAGCCACCGCCTCCGCGCAGCGCGCGACACGCTCGTCGAAGCGGCAGAAGGACTGATCGCTCAGGCCGTGGTCATCCTTGATCAGGTCAACGCCGCCGAGCGCGAGCTGGTAAGCGAGGTCCGCCAGCGCACTCGGACTCAGCCCCATCGGTTTCAACGCCGTGCAGAGCAGCGGACGGTCGCCGACGCCGAGGCGCTCGCGCAGTCCGCTGATGCCATAGCGCGGCCCGTGGTAATGCTGCAGTAAGCCCGGTGGGAGCGCGATTCGCTCGAGCCGCACCCCAGGCTGCAGCGCCACGTTGCCGAACAAGACATTCAGCAACTGCGTCAGCTCGCGGCCGGCGGCCTCGACCGGGTAGCGGATGGCGACCTCTAGCAGGCCTTCGGTCTCGCCTTCGCGTGCGTCCGGGCCATCAAGCTCGTCCTCCCGGGGGACGGGGTTGATCGAGGCGACCTGGCCGACGATCTGCGCCCGAATGGCGTCGTTCGGGATCAGGGCCTCTGGGAATTCGACGGTCTGCTCGAGGCAGATCGCGCCGGCGCGCGCCTCGACCTCGCTCGGTGAGCCACGGAGGCGGTAGATCGCGGTGAAACGCTCGCCGCTGAGGGACAGGCTGGATTCGATCAAGCTCGATCGCGCCTCGCCATTGGGCCCACTAGAGATCCTCGGTCTTGTCGGCGGGCGCAAGGCCTTGCCCGAGCGGCAGGTGGCGAGCGCTCCCCGCGCCCTCGGCCAGTGCCGCCGCGTCGATGCCGAGCGTCTCGCCGGTGAGCTGCTCGGCGGCGTCGATGAGTGCAAGCGCATCAAGCCCATATTCGCGCATCAGGTAGGCCTTGCTGGCGCCATGGGCATAGGTATCGCGCAGCCCGAGCCGGATCAGCCGCTTGCCGATGCCATGCTCAGCGAGCTGTTCGGCAAGTGCACTGCCCAGGCCGCCATTGATGCTGTGGTTCTCGATCGAGACCGCGCCATAACGGGTCTGGGCGATCTGTTCGAGCAGCCGCGGGTCATCGAACGGCTTGAGGGTCGAGACATGCAGATGGCTGGCACTGACGCCGTGCGCTCGCAAGGCCGCGACCGCGCCTAGGGCCTCTTCGGTACAGATGCCGGCGCTGATGACAGCCAGATCAGTACCGCTGCCGAGCAGCCGGGCCTGACCGAGCCGTAACGGCTGATCGGCCGGGAACAGCCGCGGCACCTCGCCGCGCAGCTGGCGCACATAGACCGGGCCATCGATCGCCTGGGCGACATCGAGCACGGATTCGACCTCGGTCGCATCACCGACCTCGAGCACGGTCATATTCGGCAGCACACGCATCAGCGCGATGTCGTCGATGGCCTGATGCGTGACGCCGCCGGGCGTGGTGATGCCGGGCAGGAAGCCGATCAGCCGCACCGGCAGATTCGGATAGGCGATGCTCATCGCCAGCTGATCGAATGGCCGCCGGGTGAGAAAGACCGAGAAGGTGTGGAGGTAGGGGAAGAAGCCCTCCCGGGCCAGGCCGGCCGCAAAACCGAGCATGTTCTGCTCGGCCATGCCGAACGAGAAGAACCGCTCCGGGTAGTGCTCCCGGAAACCGTCGGCCTCGCAGGAGGCGGTGAGATCGGCGCCAAGTACCAGCACCTCGGGCCGTTCGGCGGCCCAGCGGATCAGGTTGGCGCGGTGTGGACGGGTGACCAGCTCGATCATGGGGCCGCATCCTGCCAGTGCTCGAGTAGGTCTTCGTAGGCATCCTGCTCGGCACTGGATTTGAAGCGCAGATAATGCAGCTTCGGTGCGCGCTCGCGCAGCAGCGAGATGCCGCGGCAGGGATCGGTGCGGGCGATGACGACCAGCGGGCGATCGCTGGATGCCGGGGCGGCCAACGATGCCAGCGCGGGTGCGGCGAGGGCCTCGATGTCGTGGCCATCGACCTCGTGGACCTCGGTGCCGAAGGCGTGCAGCCGCTCGGCCAGCGGCTCGATGCTCATCACGTCGGCCATCGGGCCGTCGCACTGCTGGGCGTTGGCGTCGACATAGACGCCGAGGTTGCCGATGCGATGATGGGCCAGTGCGGCGAGGGCCTCCCAGGTCTGCCCCTCTTGGAATTCACCGTCGGACATGAACACCCAGACGCGCCCGGTCTCGCCGCGAAGTCGCCGGGCGAGCGCGATACCGCCGGCCTGACTGAGGGCTTGGCCAAGGGAGCCGGCGGTAACCTCATGGCCGGGCGAGTGCTCGGCGCCGATCAGCTCCACCGTGCTGCCGTCCTTGTTGAAGGCATCCAGCGCATCCGCGCCCAGTCGCCCCAGCTCGATCAGCAGCGCGTAGAGCACCAGCGCGTAATGCACCGGCGAGAAGATGAAGCGATCGAGATCAGGCCCCCGCGCGCCATTGTAGCCGGCACCGGTGAAGGCATCAGGGTTGCCGGGAGCGGGCACGCCGGCGAAGGGACGCGGGATCAGCGGTGCAATGCTGGGCCCGAGCCGCATCACCCGCAGATAGAGGGTGGCGAGGATATCGGCCGAGGAGCAGGCCTGACTCAGATAGCCGCCGTTGTTGCGCAGCGTGTGCTCGAGCACCCGTCGGCGGACCGCATCGGCGACCCGGGCGATCTCAGCTGTCGCTGGGCGTTGTGATAGGGGCCGCGGGTCGCTCATTCGGGACTCGGCGGCGCGCCGGGTGTCTGCGCGCTCAAGGCCCGACCGCTCAGTCCGCGCGAATCCGGCCCGAGCAAGTAGAGGTAGCCATTGATGATCTGCTCGGGGGTTGGCAAGGTATTCGGGTCTTCAGCCGGATAGAGCTCGCGCCGCTGTGCGGTGCGCACCGCACCGGGATCGATGCTGTTGACCCGGATGCGGCTGTTGCCCTCGGTCTCTTCGGCGAGGGTCTCCATCAGGGCCTCGATGCCGGCCATGGCGGCAGCAAAGGCGCCCCAGTATGCAAGCGCGCGGCGGCCGACGCGATCGGACTGGAAGACCACCGATGCGGCCTCGGCGGCGCGGAGCAACGGCAGACAGGCCTGGGTCAGCAGGAAGGGCGCGGTGAGGTTGATGCGCAGCACCTTCTCCCATTGCTCAGCGTCGTAGTCGTCGATACGGCTAAGGAACGGGACATAGCGCGCGGTGTGCACCAGTCCGTCGAGGCGCCCGAACTCGTCGCCAAGCGTGGTCGCGATGCCGAGCATCAGCTGCTCGTCGGCCTTCTCGAGATCGAGCGGTAGGATCGCCGGCTCAGGACTGCCGGCGGCAACGATCTCGTCGTAGACCGATTCGAGCACCTTCTCGCGCGCGCCGCTGAGGACGAGCGTCGCGCCCTGCTTGGCGCAGGCCAGCGCCAGGGCTCGACCGACCCCCTCGGCGGCACCGGTGACAAGGATGATGCGGTCGCTGAGCAGGTCGGGGCGGGGTTGGTAGTCGAGCATGGCCTCGGTGGTTGTGGCTGGGGCGCTGGACGGTGGCGACCGCGCGACACTGGGCGAAGGCGCCCAGCATCATTTGGCGTCGTTCAGTGTCGGGCTCGTTCCCGATCAAGGTGCCGACGGATGAGGATCAGGTCCGATCAGGACTCTGTTGATCGTCCTGCGGGTCGCCTAAGAATTGCGAGGACTCATACCACATGACGTTGATGATGCCAAAGGCGACGGCGAGCAAGACGCCGAGAATCCAGGTGAAGTACCACATGCGCTGCGGCTCCGATAGGGGTGAAAGGGCCAGCCGGGGCGATCGCGCTAGTACGCCAAGGTATCCTGGGCGCGAATCTCCTCCACCGTGACCCGGCGCCACATCTTGGTGTAGGTCCAGGTGGTGTAGGCCAGGATCAAGGGGATGAAGATCACCGCGGCCCAGAACATCACCGTCAGCGTGAGATGACTCGAGGTCGCATCCCAGGCGATCAGGCTACTGTTCGGGTTGGTGCTCGAGGGCATGATGAACGGGAACATGGCGGCGCCCGCGGTCATGATGATACCGGTGATACCGAGGCCGCTCATGATGAGCCCGAGCCCCGCCCGATCTCGCATCGACAGCATGATCGCGAGCCCGAGCCCGGCGAAGCCCAGGATCGGGAACAGCAGGGTCAGGGGGTATTGCCGGTAGTTCGTCAGCCAGCCATAGGGGTCGACGACGACCTCCTTGGTCAGCGGATTCGGGATCGCGTCCAAGGCTGGCATGCTCACCACCTTGAAGCCGTCGACGCCGAGCGTGAGCCAGATCCCGGCCAGCGCGAAGGCGGCGATGGTGCCGAGCCCGACGATCTTTGCCCAGTGCTTGGCGCGCGAGGCGATTGGCTCACCGGTGCGCAGCTGTAGCCAGATCGCCCCATGCATGGTCAGCATGCCCAGGCTGATGAGCCCGGCAAGCAGCGCGAACGGGTTGAGCAGACCGAAGAAGCTGCCGGTGTAGTAGGGCCGCAGCAGTTCATCCAAGTGAAATGGCACGCCCTGCAAGAGATTGCCGAAGGCGATGCCGAACACCAATGCTGGCACCGCGCCACCGATGAACAGACCCCAATCCCAAGCGTTGCGCCAGACCTTGTTCTGGATCTTACTGCGGTAATCGAACCCGACCGGGCGGAAGAAGAGCGCAAACAGTGCCAGCAGCATGGCGAAATAGAAGCCGCTGAAGGCGGTGGCGTAGACCAGCGGCCAGGCGGCGAAGATAGCGCCGCCGGCGGTGATCAGCCAGACCTGATTGCCGTCCCAGTGCGGGCCGACGGTATTGATGATCACGCGCCGCTCGTCGTCACCCTTGCCGAGAAAGGGGAGCAGGGTGCCAACGCCCATGTCCATGCCATCGGTGACGGCGAAGCCGATGAAGAGCACGCCGACCAAGAGCCACCAGACCAGTTTAAGGACTTCGTAATCGAGGATCATGATCCCTCTCCCGGATGCCGGCTTGCGGGTGCGGTTGCCGAGGGTGCGCCACCGCCGGTTGCATCGTCTCGCGCGGCTTGCTGCTTCTCGAAGTGATACTTGCCGGTGTGCAAGGAGCTCGGTCCTTGGCGACCAAACTTAAACATCAGGTACATCTCGATGATGAACAGCAGCGTGTAGAAGATGATGAAGGCACTGAGGCTGATCACCAGATCGTTCGCCGTCAGGCTCGAGGCCGCGACCGAGGTCGGCAGCACCTCACCAATGGCCCAAGGCTGGCGGCCGAACTCGGCCACGAACCAGCCGGTCTCGGCGGCGATCCAGGGTACCGGAATGCTGTAGAGGAAGGCCCGCAGCAGCCAGCGCTTATCCTGCACCTGGCGCTTGGCGTTGTAGTAGAAGCCGAGCACGAACAGCAACAGCATCCAGAAGCCTGCCGCGACCATGACGCGGAAGGCCCAGAACAAGGGCGCGACCTCGGGGATCGAGTCCTTGACCGCCATCTGGATCTGCTCCTCGGTGGCCTCGGCCGGGTTATCGATGTAGGCCTTGAGCAGCAGCCCGTAGCCGAGATCGTCCATGTGGTCCTTGAACATGGCGCGGTTGCCTTCGGTGTCCTGACCGTTACGCAGCCGCTGCAGGTACTCGTAGGCGATCATCCCGGAGCGGATGCGGATCTCATGCTCGACCATCAGGTCCTTGAGCCCTGTGACCTCCTGATTCAGCGAGCGGGTCGCGATCAGACCCATCAGCCAAGGGATCTTGATCGCGTCGTGGGTCTCCTCATCCTCGTTGCTGGGCAGGCCGAAGGCCGTGAAGGCGGCGGGCGCCGGCTCGGTGTGCCATTCAGCCTCGATCGCCGCCAGCTTGACCTTCTGCACGTCGCCGACCTCGTAACCGGATTCGTCGCCGAGCAGGATCACCGAGAGGATCGAGGCCAGCCCAAAGCCCATCGCGACCGAGAACGAACGCTTGGCGAAGGCGAGATCGCGGCCCTTGAGCATGTAGTAGGCGCTGATGCCGGCGACGAACATCGCCGCGGTGACGTAGCCGGCGGCCACCGTATGCACGAACTTGACCTGCGCGACCGGGTTGAACAGCACCTCAGAGAAGCTGACCATCTCCATGCGCATGGTCTCGAAGCTGAATTCGGAGCCGACCGGATGCTGCATCCAACCGTTGGCGATCAGGATCCACATCGCCGAGAGGTTGGAGCCGACCGCGGTCAGGAAGGTGACCATCAGATGCTGGCGCTTGGTCAGCCGCTCCCAGCCGAGGAAGAACAGGCCGATGAAGGTCGACTCGAGGAAGAAGGCCATCAGGCCCTCAATCGCGAGCGGCGCGCCGAAGACATCACCGACGTAGTGCGAGTAGTACGACCAGTTCGTACCGAACTGGAACTCCATGGTCAGCCCGGTGGTGACCCCGAGGGCGAAGTTGATGCCGAACAGCTTGCCCCAGAACTTGGTCATGTCCTTATAGATGGTGCGTCCCGTCATCACGTAGACGCTTTCCATGATCACCAGCATCCAGCTGAGCCCGAGGGTCAGCGGGACGAAGAGGAAGTGATACATCGCCGTGATGGCAAATTGCCACCGCGACAGCTCGACCATTGCGCTATCTAGCATCGTTCGAATCCCGAAGCCGCTTGCACGCCGTTCGGATGTCGATGCCTCAAGGGCTCGGCACCCACCACTCTCGTCGTTGCCGTTGCCGCAGTGTCGCGGCACGGACCCCCAATCCTTGCACCGGGCCTTGCACCGGG
>CAZTYV010000138.1:0-9768 GCA_964617675.1 uncultured Halochromatium sp.
AACGAGGTCAGGCCGAGCTTGAGAAAGGCGACGAAGACCTCCCGTGGACGGCCTGGCTCAGATTGCGCAAGGGTCTGTTCGTCGCTCATCCGCTCAGCCCAGGCTGTTGTTGGAGGCTCATCCGGTCGAGAGTGGGCACAGCCGGCCAAACCCTCCGTTCAGGAGCCTCGCGCGTGCTGAGGTCGCTCGACGCAGCGAGACCCTGCACGCGCGCGCGGTGATCCTGTGCATGCTTGGTATAATCGCCGCCCGCATGGCTTCTGTGTCCTGCGCATCCCGCGGGAGGGGTTAGGAGGGCAGCCCTGTCGATCATGAGCCCTCCAAGCAGCAAGCTCGAACGGACGGTCACACCATGGATATTCTGACCGAGAGACAACCCGGTGCGCTGTTGTTCGTGAGCGCCGGGCGTCTCGATGGCAGTACCGCATCTGACGCTCTCGAGCAAGTGCTCGAGCGGCTCTCAACACCCGCCTAAGCCCAACCGTTGAGCTGCAGATGCCGGACTTGCGACCTCTCCTCCTCTGCGCGGCCCTGATCGTATCCTGGCTGTTCCAGGGCGTTGGCCAGGCAGCCACGGATGGCACCGAACCCCTGCCCCGGGTACGCATCGCTCTGCAATGGAGACCCCAGAGTCAGTTCGCGGGATTCTACATGGCGCAACAGCAAGGCTTCTACGCTGATGCGGGTGCGCGGGTAAGCCTGGTTCATGCCAATGCGGTGGATTCGTCGCTCGACTGGCTCGAAGCCGGGAAGGTCGAGCTCGCCACCGCGTTTCTGGCCGATGCCATGGTGGCGGCTGCCGGTGCCGATGCGATGCACCTCAACGGGACCCAGGCAGACGTGCGACCGGTACTGATTGGGCAGTTGGTGTGGCGCTCCAACCTGATGCTGGTTGCCTGGAAGGACGATGGCATCGCCCACCTGCAAGACCTCGATGGTCGGCGAGTAAGCCTGATGTCCGGGCCTTTTTCCGCGGCCGTTCGCGCGCTGCTCGCCGAGCGCCAGATCCAGCCGGAGCTGGTGCCGCAATACGGCACCGTGAACCTGTTTCTCCACCGCGGCGTCTCCGCCTGCGCCGCCATGGAATATAACGAGCTCCATCGCCTTTGGCAGGCGGGGGTGGATCGGGACCGTCTGACGGTCTTCTCGCTGCGCAACCTTGGGTTCGACATTCCTGAGGATGGGCTCTACGCCCGCTCGGACTGGCTTGCCGATCACGATGAGTTGGCACAACGCCTCTTGCAGGCCACCCGGAAGGGTTGGGACTACGCCCGAAAGCACCCAGAGCAGGCCCTCGATCTGGTGCTGGCCGAGGCCGAGCGCGCGCGAGTCCCAGCCAATCGTCCGCATGAACGCTGGATGCTGGAACATATGCTCGCGTCCATCTTCCCTGACCGTTCTGATTCACGGTCCGCGCGCGGCCATCTTTCCACCAGCGCGTACGCCGCGACCGCCAAGGCGCTGATTGCGGCCGGACTGATGGACGAAGCGCCGCCGTTTGCCGTCTTTTGTCCCCGATGTGGCGGGGAAGCGGCAGGCGCTCTCACGCGAGACGAGTCGTGGCCATCCTCGGATGCGACGCCTTCGGCAACGCCGGTCGAGGGCGCGCGCGCATCCACGGATGACACTGCCGAGCGCCGCTGAATCCATGCGCCCGACCGACTTCGACATCCGCCCGGTTCCGGCACGGGCGCGTCTGCGCAATCGCCTGCTGCTGTCGACGGCGGGTATCGCCGGGCTCATCCTATGCGGGCTGCTGTTGTGGAATTACCTGAGCTTTCGCGAAAGCCTGGCTGAAGACGCGCAGATCCGTGCGCGTTTCCTCGCCGATGGCGCCGCGGATCGCATCGACATCACCCTGGGTCGATTGCAAAGCCTGGTGGATGGCATGGCCATCAGCCTGAACGCCACCGCGCTCGACCTCAGCCTGGAGCAGGTGCGCGCGCTCCAAGAGGAGGCCCTACGCAGCGAGCCAGCCCTCTACGGCACGGCCTTTGCCTGGCTGCCAGAGCGCAAGCCTCCGGACTGGGCGGCCTGGGCGCCGTTCAGCTACCGCGCCGACGGCCAGCTGGCCTACAAGGACCTCGGCCGCGATAGTCGGGACTACATCGGTCAGGACTGGTTCTACCTCCCGCGCTTCCTTGACCGACCCGTCTGGACCGAGCCCTATATCGCGACCACCGGCGTGCGCATGGTGACCTACTCGGCCCCGGTGCACCTGCCCTCCCCGGATGGACCCGTCTTCGCTGGTGTCGTCACCTGTGACATCGAATTGGCGTGGCTCGACCGGCTGCTGGCTGATCTGCCCCTGGGCGAGAATGGCTACGGCTTTCTGCTGAGTCGCAATGGCGTCCACATTAGCCACCCGATCGACGCCCTCACCATGAACGAGTCGATTTTCAGCGTGGCCGAGGCCCGTAATGATCCCGAGCTACGCAAGGCCGGCCAGGCAATGCTCTCCGATCAGGCTGGCATTCGTACCTGGATCGGCTGGGCCAACCAGGAAAAAAGCTGGCTCGCCTGGGGTCGGCTGTCGACCACTGGCTGGACATCCGGGGTCTTGATCTCGCAGACCGAGCTCAATCGCAAGATTGCTCAGCTCACCCAGATCCAGGCGCTTGCCGGCGGCGGCGGGTTATTGCTGCTCGTGCTGGCGGTTGGTTGGATTGCACGCTCGATCACCCGGCCGATCATGGCGCTCAGCGAGGCCGTGCCCAGTATCGCGGCCGGCCGCCTCGACGAACCCCTGCCGTTCCCGGACGGACAGGACGAGGTCGCGCGGCTCACGGCCGTATTCCGCACCATGCGGGACCATCTCAAGGGCTACATCGCCGACCTGGAAGCCACTACGGCAGCTCGCGAGCGCATCCAGGGCGAGCTACGCATCGCGCACGACATCCAGATGGACCTGGTACCCAAGACCTTCCCGGCCTTTCCCGAGCGCGAGGACATGGATCTGTTCGCGATCATCGAGCCGGCACGCGAGGTTGGGGGTGACTTCTACGACTTCCTGCTGCTCGATGACGATCATATCTTTCTCGCGATGGGTGATGTTTCCGGCAAGGGCGTGCCAGCGGCCCTGTTCATGGCGGTCACCCGCAGCCTGCTGCGCGCCGAGATCAAGACCAACCGCGATCCTGCTCAGGTGCTGGCGCGGCTAAACGACGCCCTCGCCGAGCACAATGACTCCTGCATGTTTGTCACCCTCTTTTGCGCGGTGGTGCGCCTATCCGACGGCCGGGTACGCTATGCCAATGCCGGCCATAATCCGCCGCTGTGCCTGCGCACCGATGGCCGGGTCGACTGGATCGAGCGCCCCGCTGGCGTCGCCGCGGGTGCCATCGCTGATCTCGACTACGATACGGGTGAACTGGGGCTCGCTTGGGGCGAGAGCCTGTTCCTGTACACCGACGGCGTCAACGAGGCCATGGATGGCGAAGACCAGGCGTTCGGCAACGACCGTCTGCTCAACCGCATGCTCGCCAGCCGGGCGCTGAGCTGTCGCGACACCCTAGATGCCGTGCTGGCGGACATTCGAGATCACACCGGCGAGGCCGAGCAATTCGATGACATCACCATGATGATGTTTCGCCGCGGCGAGACCCGCAAAGAGGCCGGCTAAGAGACAAGACTGAACCGGTCGCGGACGCTCACCTTGACCAAGGACCACCCCGAGCCGTCGCGACGGGCGCAATAGCTTGAGGCCTTCGCATCGATCAAAATGCACGCATCCGCTGAGTGCATGATCGGTCAGCACGGGGATTCAATGGTCACCCGCTCGCCTCGCGCGCTTGATCACCTGCGCCAGCGATGGCACCCGCCTCAGCTTGTCCAATAGGTGCTGGAGCGCGAGCCAGGGATGGCGCAGCGGCATGCGGGGGCCCGCGTAGCGCATCACCGCCCGCACCTGCTCGCGCTTGGCAACGCTGTAGCAATGCACCTCACAGCGGTTGCAGACCGGCTTCTCCTCTTGAAAGGGACAGGTCGCCAGGCGCTGGTGAGCATAGGTGCGCAAGGCCTCGCAGTCGCGGCAGAGCCGCCCGGCAGTGCCGTGGTGATCGCGACAGTAGATCCCGAGCATCGCATCGATGGTGCGCTGCTCCTGACGGATACGGGGGCCGAGGCGCATGCGTCTATCTGGCTGGATTGGGGGTTGGCTCATGAGGGATTCCCCGTCAGTATGGGACCTGTGTTCGAGGCTGCAGGCGAGCCGTCCTAGGCGCGGGAGAGGCCAGCGTGGCGGAGGTGCGACCGTCCCGGGTCCGGTCCACACGGAACGTTAGACCGGGGTCGCGCGGCGGAGCCTTGATCGCGGTCAAACGGGTGCGGGCGGTTGGCGGAGGTCGGCGGCGAGCCGCTCGGCCCATCGATCCGGCGGACAGTGCGATGGCGGAGACTGTGATGAAGAAGACCCGACGGCCCGGCCGTCCTGGTACTGTCAAGACGCGCGGATGGCTCGCCCTGGCTGTTGCGGCGATGCTCGGCGTGCTTGGCGGCGTTGGGATATTCACCCTGGGCTATGGCAACGGCCTCTCCTATCTGACCAACGATCCGAGAGCCTGCATCAACTGTCACGTGATGCAGGATCACTTCGACGCCTGGGTGCAGTCGAGTCACGGCGCCGTCGCCGGCTGCAACGATTGCCATCTCCCCCACGACTTCATCGGCAAGTGGCTGACCAAGGCCGATAACGGGTTCTTCCATGCGCTGGCCTTCACCACCGGTCACTTCCACGAGCCGATCCAGATCCGCGCGCGCAATCGGCGCGTGACGCAATCCGCCTGCCTCCATTGCCACGGCGCCTTCGTCGATCACATGCGGCCGGCCGAGCCCGGCGGCGACATGCAAGGCTGCGTCCACTGTCACAGTGACGTTGGTCATGCGCTGCGGCGTTAGCTCCTCCGAGGTTCACGATGTCCCAGACTGATCATCCCGTTCTGCTCCAACGGCCAGCCCGCGGCCACCAGCAACACGGCTTCGCTCGCGTGCTTGGCGTGGTCTTCGTCCTCACGCTCATCGCCACCCTGGTCGTGGCCTGGGTGCTGATCACCATGTTCACGCACAAGCAGGATGCCAAGCAGCCGTTTGTGCGTGTTGTCGAGGTCGACGAGCTCACCACCGACCCAGAGCCCTGGGGCCAGAATTGGCCACATCAGTTCGACGGCTGGAAGTCGACCGCGGGCGACGCCTTCTATGGCGGCAGCAGCGCCATGCCGCAGAGCAAGCTCGAGAGCCAACCTTGGCTCAAGCGGCTCTATGCCGGCTATGCCTTTAGCATCGACTATCGCGAGGCGCGCGGCCATGCCTACATGCTCTACGATCAGGGCGTGACCGAGCGCGTCACCCAGAAGCCGCAGGCCGGCGCCTGCCTGCATTGCCACGGCTCGGTGAACGTGCTCTATCGCCGCGTCGGGCTCGAGGCCATGGGTGAGGAGGTCAGCGATGAGACGCTCGCCGCCAAGCTCAACATGCCAGCGATGATGCGCGGCTTCCAGGAGCTGAGCCAGCAGCCCTACCAGGAGGTGCTCGCCATGCTCTACGCGACACCGGACGGCACGCCCAACGAGAACGAACCGGTGTTTCCGCAGGCCCCTCCTGGTGGCTTCACCGGCGAGTATGCAGGCGAGGCCGTCTCGGATGAGCACGCGCAGAGGCTCGGTGAGGCCCATCCGGTCAGCTGTGTCGACTGCCACGACCCCAAGAGCATGGCGATTCGTGTGACCCGGCCCGGTTTCATGCTCGGCATCGCCGCACTCGCGCAGGGGGACGGCGCGGTGCCGCATCTCCCCAGCATCGAGCAATGGCGCCGAGGTGATCGCAGTGAGCCCTATGATCCGAACGCGCTCGCCAGCCGTCAGGAGATGCGCTCGTTCGTCTGTGGTCAGTGCCACGTCGAATACTACTGCGCCAACAGGGATACGCTGAGTTTCCCCTGGGACCGAGGACTTCGCGCCGACGACGCCGAACGCGTCTGGGAGGAGAAGCAATTCCCGGATGGCAGCGATTTCTACGACTACCAGCACGGCGAGACCGGCGCCAAGGTCTTCAAGGTCCAGCATCCCGAGTTCGAGCTCTGGAGCCAAGGCATCCACGCCCGCAGCGGGGTGGCCTGTGCCGACTGTCACATGCCCTACGAGCGCAAGGGCGCGATGAAGGTCAGCAACCACAACGTGCGCAGCCCGATGGAAAACATCAACAGCGCCTGCCAGACCTGCCACAACGTCCCTGAGGACGAGCTGAAGGCCCGGGTCGGTGCGATCCAGAGCCGGACCCTCGCGCTCACCGAACGCGCCGGGGAGGCCATGACCCAGATGCTCGATGCGATCCTGGAGGCCAAGGCAAGCGGTGTCAGCGAGGCCGGCCTTCAGGATGTGCTCGACCTGCAGCGCAAGGCGATGTGGCGGCTCGACTACATCAGCAGCGAGAACTCCAAGGGCTTCCATGCCGATCAAGAATCTGCGCGGCTGCTCGCCGAATCGATCGACTACAGTCGCCAGGCCCAGGCTGCGGCCCTGCGCCTGCGTGCGCCGGAAGCACCGAGCACCGAGGACCTGCCAACCGAGCCGATCCAGGGTGTGACGCCGACGCACTGATCCGCGGGCCCGATCGGCTCGTCGCGCGTTGGGCCCGGGCGCGGGTCAAGCCGCCTCGGCGAGGCTGCGCAATGCCGCGCGATAGCGCCAGGCCGCGGCGCCGAGGAGCGCGAGCAGCCAGAGCGCGGAGAGGGCGAGCAGCACGCCGCCGGCGCGGGCGAGTGGCGGCTGCCAAAGCCCCGCCAGCAGCAGCCCGAGCGCGGCCGCGTGCAGCCCCGCCTGCCAACGCGCGGGGCGATCTGGCAGCAGTCGGTGCATGTGCGGGATGCGCACCCGCAGCCGCCCGAGGCTGATCTGATGCGATTGCAGATGGAACCAGCACAGGAAGGGTACGATCTTCAGCAGCATCCCGCTCGGCAATCCGATGCCGACCCCCACCAGCAGCAAGATCCCAAGCAGCTCGGCGGGTGCCTGCAGCAGCCAGGCCGCTGCCGCGGCGAGCAGCGCCGCCATGGCCAGCCACCAATGCAGCAGGGTTGCATCCTGCTGCACGCGGGCGCGTTGGCGCTGCAGCCGGATGGTGAGCAGTGCGAAGAGACTGTAGCCGAGCGCGATGCCGCCACCGATGAGCCACTGCGCCAGGCTCGAGAGGGCGGGCGGCAGCAGCGGCAGCAGGCTCCCCGCGCAGAGGATCACGAACAGCAGCGGCACCAGCGCCCGCGTCACCCAGCGCGGATAGGCCGGGGTGACATGGAAGAGCGGCACCACCTGCACCCCGACCGTCAGGATCAGCAGTCCGGCCCAGCCGAACAGTCCCCAGTTGGCATGCACCTGCGCCCAGTCCAGCAACCTGGGAAGCGGTGACCAGCCGAGCAGCGCGACGATCAGCAGCAGTCCGAGCGCGACCGTGATCAACAGCGCCAGCGCGACCAGCGGGAACTGGCCGAGCTTGGCCGCACCGCGCCGGCCGCGCCAGAGCGCCGCCAGCATGGCCGCGGCGAAGACGCCGAATCCGAGCGCCGAGGCTGCGGCCCCGGCAGCGAGCGCCTGGCCGCCCAGGCCAAGGAAGCCGCCAGCGAGCAAGGCCGCCCCGCCGGTCAACAGCAGGTGAACGCTGCTGCCGACCCAGCGCACCCCCGGCACTGGCAGGCCCCCGAGCACTGGCAGCATCTGCAGCAGGGCACCGACCATCACCGAGCCGAGGAAGCCGATGGTGATCAGATGGGTCGCGGCGATCGCCGCCGGCGTCCAGCGTGTGGCGAGGATCGAGGGGGCATCGGTCAGCATCAGCAACCCCGCCGCCGCGGCGAACAGTGGCGCGGTCAGGAACAGCCGCAAGGGCAGATCCAGCGGTGGCGCCTGATCCAGGCTGAGGCCGTCGGTTGCGATCATCGGGGCTGAGGATTGACTGAGCCGAGTCTTGCTACGCGCAGAACGGCTGTCACGCAACAGAGCACAGCCATGGTTGGGTTAGGCATCCCGCCAGCCGATCCGCGAGGATTCGTCTGCCAAGAGGGCGCGAATACGCTCGATGATCGACTCGAGAGGGGTGCCGTAGCCGAATTTTCGGATATAGCTGCCATCCGGCCCGAGCAGGAAGAGACCAGCGCTGTGGTCGACCGGATACTGGTCCGGCGGTCGATTCGGATCATCGACCTTGCGATAGCGGACCCCGAAGTTGCGTGCGGCGGCGGCGATCAGCTCCGGCGAGCCGGTGAGCCCGATCAATCGCGGGTGGAAATAGGCGGTATAGCTGCGCAGCTTGTCGGCAGTATCGCGCTCGGGATCGACAGTGATGAAGATTGGCTGCAGTGCGGCGGCGTCTTCGCCCAAGGCGCGCATGACCGCGGCCTGCTCGGCCAGGGTGGTCGGGCAGACATCCGGGCAGTAGGTGTAGCCAAACGAGATCAGCTGAAACTGGCCAGGAAAGTCGGCATTGGTGACCGCGCGACCATTGCTATCCATGAGCAGGTAGCGACCCGAGTGGGTCGCCTCGGGAGGGGATGGCTCGGCGGCGGGACCCCGCGCTGGCTCGGTTTCCGTGCGCGCGCCGGCCTTGGAGACCATCGCAGCAGGGTGCCGAGCGGCAGTTTTCTCCGGCAAATCCTGCACATCCTGGGTGCTGCCGATGGCGAGCACGGGGCCCATCGCCAGGCCGGCAGCAAGCAGAAGCGCGCGCGGCCGCAGCATCAGCGCTCTCCCGCTGCGGTCACCGGCTCGGCTTCGGATGGAAAGACCAGGCGCAGTTGAGACTCCAACCTGAGAAGACGATCACCCAGCGTCATGTCGCTGGGGCAGCCCTCGGCGGCCTTGGTCTGTGCCTTGAAGCCGGCATTGGTTGCAGACTCGAAGAGGGCGCCATAGAGCCGTGTCTTCGGTGCGTACCGGGTCATGAGCGCCTTTGCGGTCTCGGATGTTGAGAACGATCGGCAGGCGAGGGCCTGGCCGTTGAGCGCGCCGAGCGCCTCGACCTCAGCCGCGCCGACGGCGGTTGGTGCGATGGGCTGAGCCATCAGGTCGCCGCCGACGGGTGCCGTCACTAGAGCGGTCAGTAGGCAAAGGACGAGCCTGGCTGTCATCTTCATTCCCCGGTGCTTGGAGCGTCTTGAGGGGCCTGTGGTCTCGAGGTGGCGCGGCAGTGCGGCGCCGCCTCCGCGCAATGAGGCTAGGCCAGACTGGCACAGCAGCCCTTGATGCGTATCAAGCCCTATCGGTCGCGCTGCGACTAACCTCAGCTCTCAACGCGCGCTCGCGCTAGACCCGAGAGGTGCAGGGCGCGGGCGATCATAGCTCTCATCGAAGGCAACAGATGACCGACCGACACGCTTCAGCAACAGCCGAGGTCTCGCGCCCGACACTCTCGCGCAAGAAACGGGGTATCGGGCAACGCTTTGCCTTTGGCTTCGCGCTTGGGTTCTATGCGGGCGCGCTCGCCTGTGCGCTCGCGCTCGGCATCTGGGTCGAGCCGTTGGGGGCGCAGCACCCGGTGATCGCCAGCCTGGCCGCGAGCATCGTTTTCTTCGTCGGCGGTGGCATCGTGCTGCACGTCATCGGGCGGGCGGATCTGCCGAACTTGAGTCTGGGGGGCTGGTCTGGGCACTGAGCGGTGTACGGGGGCTGTGCCGAGCCTGGTGGTCAATCCGTTTCCACCCTCGGCCGCGCCAACCCGAGGTCATCTAAGAGCACATAGAGCGCCGGAATCACCAGCAAGACCAGCACCGTCGCGCTGAGCAGT
>CAZTYV010000139.1:0-9702 GCA_964617675.1 uncultured Halochromatium sp.
GCCTGCGCCCCAAGCTGATCGACATGGCCCAGTTCATCGCCGCCAAGGCGCGCCAAGCCGAGATCCGACGCGCCGCCGAGGCCATCGCTGGGCGGATGCGCAACCAGCGGTTGTAGTAATCATTCTTTTTGGAGGACGCATTGATGAGAGCCATCGAGCTAGAAGCGACCGTTGAGCAGCACAGCATTCGCGTGCCCGACACCATCCAGGACGGTACCCATCTGCGCGTGCTATTGCTGATGGAAGACAGCCCCACGACGTCTGCTGTCGATGGCGACGACCTGAAGCGTCGATTGGCCGGTTTGACCGAGGGACTCAGTGCTGAAGATCTGCAGCGTCCTCGGGATTTTGGCCGGGGTGATCCACAATGGGATACCTAATCGACACCAACATTTTGTCCGAGGTGCAGAAGGATCAGCGCGCTGACCCTGGTGTTCGCGCTTGGTATGACAAGGTCGATGCGCGTGATCTGTATCTCTCGGTCTTGGTCATCGGTGAAGTGCGCCAGGGCATCGATCGTCTGCGTCGCCGCGACCCAACGCAAGCCGCGCGATTGGCGCAACGGCTCGCGTCGGTCAAGACCAACTTTGCCGACCGCATCCTGCCGGTCTGTTCCGCAGTGGCCGAGCGTTGGGGGCGCAATAATGTTCCGGATGCACTGCCGGTGATCGATGGTCTGCTCGCGGCGACCGCACAGGTCCATGGCTTGACGCTCGTGACCCGCAATGTGAAGGATGTCGAGCGCAGTGGCGTCTTACTGCTGAATCCGTTTTCGGATGCCATCGCGCCTTGACCCTTCAGCGCCTCTCTTCCCGCACCCACCGTCTCGACCAGAGCTTTCTCGCCGAGCAGTTGCAAGGTGCGCGCCGCTATTGGCGCATCGCCGGCTATTTCACCAGCTCGCTGTTCGAGATCGCCCACGAGTGGCTGGAGCCGATCCCGGAGGTGCGCATCGTCTGCAACGTGGATCTGTCACCCGAAGACCTGAAGGTCGCCCAGCTACGCGAGATGCGTTTGCTCGGGCGCTGGAACGAGCGCTCCATCGAGGCCGAATCCCTGCTCAATCGCGAGCGCTATCAACGGCTGGATGCCTTTCTGGCCCAGCGCGGTCAGGTGGTCCGGGTCGCGCCTGACAGCGTCTGCGGCTTTGTCCACGGCAAGGCCGGTGTCATCGAGCGCGCCGATGGCCGTACCCTCGGCTTCATCGGCTCGATGAACGAGACCCGCCACGGCTGGCAGCAGCACTACGAGATCCTCTGGCAAGACGACTCGCCCGAGGGTGTCGCCTAGATCGAGGCTGAGTGGAGTGGCTATAGGAGCTGAGCGGTAAGGTCGGCGCCATAGGCCATTCAGGAGAGCAGAGGGGCGCCGACGACGGACCGCTTTGACCGAAAGTGACATCCCGAGCCTACCCCGGGGTGGCCGACTGCCGCGCGCGCCCGTCGGCGGCTGCTCTGGCGTACACTGGCGGCCAGCAGCCTCTCAATTGAACCTAGAAACCGCAGTTGGACGGCCGCCAGTGTGCGTCCCGCCTGCCTGATCGCAAACAGGCCAGCTCGGCACAACGAGGCGGAATCGTCGCTCGATTCCAACGCGTTGTCACAACGCTGGGCGCCGCGCGGGGCGTGCACGGGTGGTCGTCGAGATGCACAGGAGCCGCTCGCCTTTTTGCGTCACAACGCCCCGTGCTAAGTTTGGAATCCATCCAAACTCACCGCTCTCCTGAACGCGCAATGGAAGCCCGACGCCTAAAGACCGTCACCGACCTGATCGCCTGTCCCGACGCGCGCGTTGAGCTGATCGACGGCGAGATCGTTCGCCGACCCATGGCGCGCGGTGAGCATGGGATGGCCCAGGGCAACACCCGTGAGGTTCTAGGCCCCTTGCAGCATCGGGACGGCCCCGGTGGCTGGTGGATCGCCACCGAGATCAATGTCGCCTATGAAGCGCACCAGTGCCCTTGCCATGACCTGGCCGGCTGGCGCAAGGAGCGGATGCCGCGACGACCGCGCGGGGTGGTGGAGCTGACGCCAGATTGGGTCTGCGAGATCGTCTCACCGGGCCACGAGCGCAAAGACACCTTGACCCTGCTCCTGTTGCTACAGCGCCATCGCGTCCCGTTCTACTGGCTGATCTGGCCGGAGGATCGAAGCCTGATCGCCTATCAGCTCGAGGACGGTCGCTACCACATCGTGGCCGCGCTGTCCGGGGCGACTCAGACCTGTATCCCGCCGTTCGATGACATCGCCTTGGATCTCGGCTACATCCTGGGTGATGACGACGGAGACCAGTGATCAAAGCCGGTTGTCGGACAACATCGGGACCTGCTTTGCGCGGTTCATCATTAGGGAATTAGGACGATTGATCACGCGAGCACGAGCTCCGAGTAGATGAAGCCCGCGGTCATCCCGAAGAAGAACAGGATACCGAGCCAGCTCAGGGTCTTCATGATGGGCCCAGGCCGATGCTCGGGCGGGACGTTCTCGCCGCTCATCACGAGGAAGTTGATCACCGCCAGGATCGGTGAGGTGACGAAGGAGACGATGGCCGCGAAGCCGAGCAGCTGCAGTAGGTTCTGCACATAGCCGAGCACGATCACCGAGGCGCCGATCACCGCGAACAGGATCCAGGCCTGGTGCACGCGCGTGAAGGCCGGCAGCAGCCTGGGCGCGAGCAGGGTGGTGCAGGCGGCGAGCGCGCGCGGATAGCCATCGACACAGGTCAGCGAGGTGCTGAGCATGGTGACGAAGGCGGCGAACAGGATCAGCCCGTACGACCAGGCGCCGATGTTGCGCGAATAGAGCTCGATCAGCTGGTTCGAGAAGGCGATGCCGCTTGGCGAAAAGTGCTCGCCGCTGCCGTACATCACCAAGGCGCCGAGCGCGAGGAAGACCACCGCCAAGGCCACGGCCATGAAATAGCCGAGGTGGAAATCGATCAGGGTCTCGCCGACCGTCGCGCGGTGTCCGGTCTGGCGCTCGCGCGAGAACATCCAGAGCGATGACCAGGCCGAGAGGTCCAAGGGCGCCGGCATCCAGCCCATCAGCATGATCAGGAAGCCGAAAGAGGCCCAGGTCCAAGGCGAGGGCGCCTCGAAGCCGGGCTGCAGCACCGGCCCCTTGCCGATCGCGAGCAGCAGCGCGGCCAGGGTCGAGATCGTGAGGACCACCACCACCAGCTTCGCCATGCCATCGAGCAGCCGATAATGGCCGAGGAAGATAAACAGCGCGCAGCCGGCCATGATCAGCACCGTCAGCTGTGGCAACGCGATACCGTCGAGGCCGAAGCCGGCCAGCAAGGCCGCGCTCAGCATCGAGACCCCGGCGATGTTGATGACGCCGGTGAGGACATTGATCGCAAGGAAGATATAGACGAACAGGTCACCCTTGCGTTGATACCCGGCGAGCAGGGACTCACCAGTCGCGGCCGTGTACTTCTGGCCGTAGAGGAAGAACGGGTACTTGAACAGGTTCGCCAGCAGCACCAGGCCGACGAGCTGCCAACCGAATTCAGCGCCGGCGCGCGTCGACCAGACTAGGTGCGAGCCACCGATGGCCGCGCAGGCGACCAGGAGTCCGGGGCCGAGCGCCTTCAGGAGTGATGCACGAGCGTTTTCATTCATCGTTCGATCAGGGGGCCTTCAACGATCAGGGTTTCTCGGGGGCTTGCCCTCAGGGGGATCTTGCCTCCCAGCGGATGGGTCTTGCGGGAACGGCAGCGATTGGCATTCCCGGAAGATGCGCGCCGTGCAGCCGGCGCAGACTCCCTTGTCGAGCTTCTGGAAGATGGCGCGAATGGCCGCCTCCTTGGACTGGAAGACGTTGCGCGCACCGGTTGCCTCCATGCAGTGGCAGCGCTCCAGGGCCTCCCAGAGCCCTTGCTTGACATTGATGAGGTAGAAACCGCCGCCGTCGCGCTGGCGGCGCTCGGCCTCGTGGACCAGGGCCTCGCCACCCTGCAGGTCGACGAAATTGATGCCGTCGGCCAAGACCGCGAGGTGCTTCTGCCCCGGGTGCGAGGCCCGCAGTCGGTCCAGCACCTGCTCCACATGGGCAACCGAGCCGAAGAACAACGAGCCATCGATGCGCAGGAACCGCAGCTGCGGGCATTGGCGGACCTGCGGCTCGCTTGAGAAGGCGTTGCGCGGCAGGTGCGGGTTCGGCGCCAGGGTCACCATGCGCGGCTTCGAGGTGCGCTCGAGGTAGAGCACGAGCGAGAGCAGGACACCGGCAAAGATCGCGAACTCGAGCTCCAGGAAGAGTGCGGAGAGAAAGGTCACGGCCAGCACCGACATCTCGCGCTTCGAGGCCGCGATGATATGGCCGATCTCCTTGAAGCTGATCAGCCCCCAAGCGACCAAGAACAAGACGCCGGCCATCGCCGCGGTCGGCAGATAGCTGGCCAAGGGCGCGACGAAGAGCACGATGACCATCAACAGGGCGCCGGCGAAGACGGCCGCCAGCGGGGTCCGTGCGCCGGCCTCGAAGTTGACGCCACTGCGGTTGAAGGAGCCCGTCGCGACGTAGCCCGAGAAGAATGACCCGGCGATGTTCGACAGGCCTTGGCCGATGAACTCCTGATTGCCATCGATGCGGTAGCCGCCGCGGGCCGCGAGCGAGCGGCCGATCGAGACCGCCTCGGTGAGCGCGAACAGGGTGACCGCAAGGGCCGAGGGCGCCAGCGCGCGCAGGTTGTCGAGGGTCAGGGCGGGCGCTGAGAGTGGCGGCAGACTCGCTGGCAGCGCGCCCACGGTCTGGATCTGGGTGACCTCGGGCCCGAACAGGCGATCGAGCCCGAGCGCGACCAGACTGCCGCCGACCATCGCCGCGATCATGTAGGGCACGATCGGCAACCAGCGCTTGACCGCGATCCCAATCGCCAAGGTCGCCACCGCCACCGCGGTCGCATAGGGGTTGATCTCGGCGACGTGGCCGCCGAACTGGATCATGATGTCGTGGAAATGCCCGCCGCTATCGATCTCGACGCCGAAGAAATGCTTCAGCTGTTTGGCCGCGATCAGCAGCGCGGCGCCGGCCGTGAAGCCGACCACGACCGAGTGCGAGATGAAGTTGACCAGCGCCCCCAGACGCGCCAGCCCCAGCGCCAGCTGCATCACACCAACCATGAAGGTCAGGGTCAGCGCGAGGACCACGTAGTCCGGTGAGCCGGGCACCGCCAGCAGCGACAAGGACGAGAACAGCACCACCGAGGCCGCCGTGGTCGGACCCGAGACCAGATGTCTGGACGACCCGAACAGCGCGGCGATCATCGCCGGGATCATGCCGGCATAGAGCCCGTACTCGGGTGGCATGCCGGCGATGGTGGCGAAGGCGACGCCCTGCGGCAAGACCACGATGGCGCCCGTGATCGCCGCGATGAGATCGGCGCGCAGATCGTCGCGCTTGACCCCTGGCAGCCAGGCCATGAACGGGATCAGCCAACGCAGATGCGAGATCGGATCAGAACGCGCCATGCCGAGGGTCACTCCAGTACGACGAAGAGCGGTGTGCGGTATCGGGCTTTATGCAGCAGGTTCTACCAGGACGCCAGCGGTGCATCAGCGCAGGTTGAAGGCGACCGGCAAGGTGATGGTGATGCTCGTGCGCCCAAGGCTCGTCGGGATGCGCGGCAGCGGCGAGGCGCGATCGAGCATGGCTTGGACCTCGCGGTCGAGCAGCTCATGGCCCGAGCTCTGGGCAATCCGCTTGGAGACCACGCGCCCGTCGCTGGTGATGGTGAAGGTGACCTTGACCAGACCCTCCTGGCGCAGCCGTCGCGCCTGGATCGGATAGCGCTTGTGCCGCGCGAGCCAGGTTGCGAGCCGGCCATAATAGTTGCTGGCGCTGGCCTCGTTGTCGCTGGCGCCTGATCCGGAACCGCGCCCACCAGCGTCACCCCCACCAGCGTCGCCCTCGCCAGAACCACCCCTGCCGGCGCCTGAGCTCTGATTGGCGCTCTGATTGGCGCTCTGATTGGCGCTCTGATTGGCGCTCTGATTGGAGCCCAGATCGTCATCGGCGATCCCAGTCGCGCCGCGAGCGCCACCCCGGTCAGCTCCCGCTTCGATGTCGGTTGGGGGAGGGGGTTGGGCGTCCGTTCGGGCGCGCGATCGGACAGCCGCTTGGCGCGGTGTCTCGCTTGCGCGTGCTTGAGGCCTTGGCTGCTGGGGGGGGCGATCCGGTTCGGCCCGCGCAGGGGCCGTCGGTGCTTGCCGCTTGGGCTCAGCGCGAGCGGTCGGCCTGGGTTGGAGCTGGGGCTGGAGCCGGGGCTGTGACTGCGGCTGTGACTGGCGCTGGGACTGGGACTTCGGGCGCGTCTCCAACGGAGGCTCCTGTTTGGGAGCCGGCAGCGCCTTCGCGAGGATGGTGGCCTCTGGGTCCGGCTCAACCTGCTCAATCGGATCGCCCTGCAGCGGCTGCGCGGGCGTTGCCTGGTCCTTGGCCTCAGCGCTCGCTGCGCCCTCGGCGGCCCCTGTCACACCGCTTGGGCTCGCAACAGGCTGCAGGGCATCGGAGCCCGCTGGGCTGACGCTGGTCGCGTTGCCGAGGCTGCCGCCGCCGTCACCGAGCTCGACGCTGATGCCGGGCGCTCCCACGGACAAGGGCGCTGATTGGTGCACGAGCGCCAACGCCAACGCGGCATGCGCCAGTCCGGCAACCAGGATCGCGATCAGCCAATGGCGTGCAGTGATCTCCATCATCGGATGGCTCAGAGGTCCACCTGCCGCGAGAGCAGCTGCACACGCTCGACGCCCAAGGCGCGAAGCCGATCAAGCAGCACCCGGAGCTGAGCCTGGGTCACGGCCGCGTCCGCCTTGAGGGTGATGGCGGGCGTCGCCTCCCGCTGCGCGGCCAATGCCGCCGTGAGCCGCTCTGTGAGCTCGGCGGCCGGCACGACCTCGGCATTGAGCGCGACCCGCCCGGCTGCATCCATCGACAGGATCACGGGCTCGGGCTCCGTCAGCTGGCCTTGGCGCGAGCTTGGTGGCTCGACGTTTAAGGCGTCGGGCGGGCTGATCTGGCCCGTGATCATGAAGAAGATCAACATCAGAAAGACGACATTGATCAGCGGGATCAGGGCATCCTCCGAGAGGACTTTGGCTTGTGGCTTGGTGAAACGCATGGATTGTCCGTCAGCGCCGGCTCAAGCGCCGGCTCAAGCGCCGGCTCAGGCACCGGATCAGGCACTGGGCTGGGCACAAGTGACGCTGGACTCGTTCATTGTTCATTGCAATCGCAGCACCTTAATACCGGCATCGGCGAGCTGGTCGAAGACCCCGAGGGTGGTCTGTAGTGGCACCTGGTCGCCTGGCTGCACGATCACGCGCAGCTCGGGCTCGCGCTGCAGCCGCGCTCGCAACAGAGACGGCAGCGCATCCGGCTCGACCGGCTCGCCGCTGAGCTCGAGCTGGCCATCAGCTTGGATGCGCAGCAGCAGCGCGGGCTGCTCGTCGACTCGCTGGCTGTTCTGACCTGGCGCCTCGAGCGGGACCGAGCGCAGTCGTGTCAGGTTTGAGGCCAGCATGAAGAACAGCAACAGGATGAAGACAACATCGATCAGCGGCGTCAGCCCGATCAGTCGCCGTCGCGGCCGCCGCGGAAGCTCAAGACGCACGCTGAGCGTCGGCCGCGGGGGGCACGCTGGTCAGGTCGCGGGTGAAGGCGCGGGTGACGACGTCTTCCATCTGATGACCGCAACGCTCGACGCGCCGCTCAAGCCAGCTATGGACCAACACCACCGGAATCGCGACGCTCAGACCGGCGGCCGTGGTCAACAGCGCCTGCCAGATGCCGCCAGAGAGGATGGCCGGATTCACCTGGCTGCCAGCCAGCTCCAGCTGCCGGAAGGCCTCGATCATGCCGAGCACGGTGCCGAGCAGCCCGAGCAACGGGCTCAGGGCGGCGATGACCTCGAGCGCCCGCAGCCAGGCGCGCAGCTGTTCGAGCTGTGCGGTGGCCAGCCGGGTGAGCTCCTCGCGCAGCAGCGCCAGGTCGACCGCAGGTTGCCTCAAGCCATCGAGGGCGCGCTCGAGCAGCCGTGCACTTGGCTGCGGACTGTCTTTCAGGGCCGCCAATGCCGCCGCCGGCTCGCGCCGACGCCAGTGCTCGAGCGCGCGCTCCGCGGGCTGGCTGGCGTTAAGCTGCAGGCGTGAGAATTGCCAGAGCTTGACCAGCACGATGGCCAGCGCGGCCACCGATAGCAGCGCCAAGATCCACAGCACCGGGCCGCCTTGGCCGGCGGTCTGGGTCAACACCTCGGTCATGATCGTGACGGCTTACTTGAAGAGATCCACATCGAGCTTGGTCGACAGCTCGAGCTGCGAGACATCGTTCGGCAGAGCACCATCGGGGCCGGCGATCGCGAGCACGTCGTTGACCAGGATGCGCCCGACCCGCTCGCACTTGGTCTCGGCCAGGTCAAACAGCTTGACGCTGGTCTTGTCTTCGGCGATCGGTGCCGCGTCGAGCGTGATCCGACGCTGCACGTAGCCATCGGTGTCGAAGAGCACCAGTTCCAGCTGTAAGGTCTCCAGGCGGGTATCGCGCGGATTCGAGAACACCAGGTAGACGCGGCAGGCAGCATCGATCTGCTCCAGGCGGTTCAGCTCGATACCAAGCCGCGCCGGCGCCGCGTCGCCATCCGCGGGAGCCTCTTCGGCCGCCGCGGCGACGGGTAGAACAAGCGCCAGTGCGAGCAGCACGGTCGGCATGACGCAGGCGCTGGTACTGACCGCGACCGACGCACCGCTCGAGCCCGGCAAGCGAACGAGATCGGGCGAGCCTCGCCTCAGCAGGAGTCGGAGTAAGGATCGAATGTACATCAGAGTCTTCCGCAGCCTCGTTGTTGGGTTCAGACGTTGCCGGATCAGAAAGCGCCGTCATTATCGCGCGATGAGTCACTGGCGGCATACCCAACCGACAATCACCCCATGAATGCCTTTAGCGCCGCGACCCGCCACTGGTTCGCGCAACATTTCGATGCGCCCACCGCCGCTCAGGTGCGGGGATGGCCGGTCATCGCCAGCCGGCAGCATTGCTTGATCACCGCACCGACCGGCAGCGGCAAGACGCTCGCGGCCTTCCTCTGGGCCATCGATCAGCTCATGCGCGAGTCCAGTCAGGCACCTGGGTCCGCTGAGGCCGCAACCCGCGTCCTCTATCTCTCACCGCTGAAGGCGCTGGTGGTCGATATCGAGCGCAACCTGCGCGCGCCATTGGCCGGGATCAGTCGGGCCGCCGCGGCGCTCGGCGTCGATCGCGATGGGGCCGTGGCGCAGCCGCCCGCGGTCGCCATCCGCACCGGCGACACCCCCGCACGGGAGCGTCAGCGCCAGCTCAAGCAGCCGGCCGAGATCCTCGTCACCACCCCGGAGAGCCTGTATCTGATCCTCGGCTCGCGGGCCGCCGCGACCCTAGCTCGGGTCGAGACCATCATCGTCGACGAGGTCCATGCACTGGCGCCGACCAAGCGCGGCGCCCACCTGGCTTTGACGCTCGAGCGGTTGGCCGCGCTGATCACCGATGCCGGCAACCCAGAGCCACAGCGTATCGGATTATCGGCCACCGTGCAGCCGTTGGCCGAGGCCGCGCGTTGGCTCGGCGGTGATCGGCCGGTCGAGATCGTCGACGCTGCCGCGCCGCCACGGCTCGATCTGCGTGTCAGCGTGCCGGTGCCGGACATGGAGCGCCCGCCAGAGGCCAA
>CAZTYV010000140.1:0-9689 GCA_964617675.1 uncultured Halochromatium sp.
GTCTAGAACTGAGGAGAGTCTATGGAACCGGTCAAGATCGGCTTGCTGGGATTGGGGACCGTTGGCGGTGGCAGCGTCACCGTGCTGACGCGCAACGCCGACGAGATCGCCCGCCGCGCCGGCCGCGGCATTCGTATCGCCCATGCTGCGGCCCGGCAGTACGATCCGCAGCGTATCTCGGGGCTCGAGCAGATCGGGCGCATCAGCGATGATGCCTTCGCCGTGGTTGATGATCCCGAGGTCGATATCGTCATCGAGCTGATCGGCGGCTATTCGCCGGCGCGCGAGCTGGTGCTCAAGGCCATCGAGAACGGCAAGCATGTGGTGACCGCCAACAAGGCGTTGATCGCGCTGCACGGGAACGAGATCTTCGCCGCGGCGCAGGCCAACGGGGTGATGGTCGCGTTCGAGGCCGCGGTCGCCGGTGGTATCCCGATCATCAAGGCGCTGCGCGAGGGGCTGGCCGCGAACCGGATCGACTGGATCGCGGGGATCATCAACGGCACCGGCAACTTCATCCTCAGCGAGATGCGCGATAAGGGCCGCGCCTTCGCCGATGTGCTGGCGGAGGCGCAGGCGCTCGGTTATGCCGAGGCCGATCCGACCTTTGACGTCGAGGGCATCGATGCCGCGCACAAGCTCACGATCCTTGGCTCCTTGGCCTTTGGGATTCCGCTGCAGTTCGACAAGACCTTCACCGAGGGGATCTCCAAGATCGAGCCGCAGGATGTCGCCTTCGCCGCTGAGCTCGGTTATCGGATTAAGCATCTTGGCATCACCCGGCGCACCGAGGCCGGCATTGAGATGCGGGTCCACCCGACCCTGATCCCGCATCGGCGTCTGCTGGCCAACGTCGATGGAGTCATGAACGCGGTGCTGGTCAAGGGGGATGCTGTTGGGCCCACGCTCTACTATGGTGCTGGCGCGGGAGCGCTGCCGACCGCCTCGGCGGTGGTCGCTGATGTGGTCGACGTGGTGCGCGCCCTGACGACCGATCCGACCAACCGGGTACCGCATCTTGCGTTCCAGCCGAACGAGCTGGCCGATACGCCGGTGCTGCCGATCGAGGCGGTGGAGACCTCCTACTATCTGCGCATCACGGCCCTGGATCAGCCCGGCGTGATGGCACAGATCGCGGGCCTCTTGGCCGAGGAAGGGATCAGCATCGAGGCGATCAAGCAGAAGGAGCCGGCCGCCGGTGAGAGCACGGTGCCGCTGATCCTGTTGACCCATCGTATCGACGAGGCAGCGATGAATCGGGCCATTGCGCGCATCGAGGCCATCGACGGCAGTGTCGGCGAGGTGGTGCGGATCCGCATGGAGAGCCTCGACGGTTGAGGCGCTCGGCTCGGTGCCCAGTGAGGCGCCCGGTGATGTGCCCAGTGTGGAGAGTCGGCGTGAGGCTAATCGGGCGCTAACTCGAGGCGCTCTGGTCGCTGCCTCGCCCCGGTTCGCGCCCGAGCCCTTGGCTGCGGCCTCGGATGGCCCAACCTTCGCGGCAGCCGAACAGCGTGCGGGCCTTGGCTGGCCCCCTGACAGACGAGTGGTCGATATGATGGAAACCGAAGCAGTCGCTCAACTCATTCGTGATGGCCTCCCGGGTGCCGAGGTCGAGGTGGTTGGCGATGGCAGTCACTTTGAGGCGTTGGTGGTGAGCGAGGCCTTTGCCGGGCTGACGCCGATCAAGAAGCAGCGCCTCGTGATGGATACCGTTCGAGACCAGATCGCCTCGGGGGAGCTGCATGCGCTCTCGATCAAGACGCTGACACCCGAGCAGCGCGCGGGCTAAGTCGCGGGCGCTTGGCGCGCCATTAGCCCCGTTCGTCGGGCGCTGCGCGTTGCCCAGCGTCCGCTCCCGTCCTCCAACTCGCCGTTTCGGTATCGTGGCTCAGCCCGATGCCCGCGCCAAACCGGGCGGCCGGCTTGGGTCCATGTTGCCCCCTTTCGAGGCGATCAGGGCGCTGCTCGACGGAAAGTGGCAGCTGAACCTTGTCCCCTGTCCTGGCTCGCTGGCGATTGCCATGCGCGCGTCGTGTCGACTCAGGACGTGCTTGACGATGGCGAGCCCTAGCCCGGTCCCACCGGAGGCGCGCGAGCGCGCCTTATCCACGCGATAGAAGCGTTCGGTGAGGCGTGGGATGTGCTCGGCCTCGATCCCGGGGCCATCGTCTTCGACGATGAAGAGCGGTCCCGTCGGGCTCTGGCGCCAGGCGAGATGGATCTGGCTTCCCTCCGGCGTGTGCTTCACGGCGTTGAAGAGGATGTTGGAAAAGGCGCTGCGCAGCTCGGTGTCCTTGCCGATCAGCATCAGGTCCGGGTCGATCTCGGCGCTGATCTGGTGACGCTCGCCGCTCAGGGCCCTGGCTTCGGCGAGGATCTGCTCGAGCTCCTCGGGTACCCCGACCGGCGCGATATCGACCACCTGCTCGTCCATCTCCAGTCGCGACAGCGTGAGCAGGTCTTCGATGATGCGGCGCATGCGCTCGGCCTGGTTCTGCATCAGCTCGAAGGGTCGGCTGTGGCTCGGCGGCGTTTGGTGGGAATGGGCCAGGGTCTCGAGGAAGCCGGTGATCACCGTCAGCGGCGTGCGCAGCTCGTGCGAGGCGTTGGCGACGAAGTCGCGCCGGATCAGGTTCAGATGGAAGACCTTGGTGACATCGCGCCCGACCACCAGGCGTTGCTTCTTGCGATCGCCAAAGGGCGCGACCCGGATGCTGAGCATGAGCGAGCGGTTGTGTGCCGGGGCGACCTCGAGCGGGCGGGCGTACTCTCCGGCCGCGATGTACTCGGCGAGCTCGGGGTGCTCGAAGACCTCGAGCAGTGGTTTGCCTTCATCGCGTGGCCAAGCGAGGTTCATTAGGACCTGTGCGGCCGGGTTGGCCCATTCGACGCGGCGGTTCTTGTCAAGCACCACGAGGGCATCAGGTACCGAGTTCGCGGCCTCGCGAAATCGGCGAAAGAAGCGCAACTGGCGCTTACGCCCCTTGCGGCCCCGCTGTTGGTATTGGCCGATGGCGCGGTAGATGTCGCCCCAGACCCCGCGCGGAAAGGGCGGTACCAAGCGGTGCTGACGGCGGATCAGCCGGGCGAGTCGGTAGAGGTTCCACGCGTGGCGAGCCAAGAGTGGCATCAGCGCGAGCAGGCAGGCTTCGCTCCAGCTCAGGCCGGCACCGATCAGCAGCAGGGCGCCGATGCCGGCCGCGACCAGCAAGCCGAGCTCGTAGCCGGACCCGCGTTTCATGCGCGCTCTCCCGTGGGCTTGGGCCGCGAGTGGTGCGCTGGGCTGTGCGTTGGCCTGTGCGGCGCCATCGTCTCGCCGCTCGTGGCGATCGCCCCTGGCGGGCATCGGCTGATCCTCGGGCTCATTTGTCGGAGAAGCGGTAGCCGACACCGCGGACCGTCTGCAGCAGCTGCTCGTGCCCGGTCTTTTCGAGCGCCTTGCGCAGCCGCCGCACGTGCACGTCGACGGTGCGCTCCTCGACGTAGACCTGATCACCCCAGACCCGGTCGAGCAGCTGTGAGCGGCTGAAGGCGCGGTCGGCGTGTGTCATGAAGAAGTGCAGCAGCCGATACTCGGTCGGCGCGATCTCGATACCGATCCCGTTCGCGCTGACGCGGTGGCTGAGGTTGTCGATGGTTAGACCGCCGATCTCGATCTGATCCTTGGCCTGGTCGGACTTGCTGCGGCGCAGCACCGCGTTCACCCTGGCCACCATCTCGCGCGGCGAGAACGGCTTGGTGATGTAGTCATCGGCGCCGGTGTCGAGGCCCTTGATCCGATCCTCTTCCTCACCGCGTGCACTCACCATGATGATCGGGATCTCGCGCGTCCGAGGGCTCTGCTTGAGCTGCGCCGCGAGCTCGAGTCCAGAGCGCCCGGGCAGCATCCAGTCGAGCAGGACCAGGTCGGGCTGCTCGGCCAGTAGCTTGCGCGCCTCATCGGCATGGCCGGCCTCGAGCACGCGAAAGTTGCCTTCCTCGAGCGCGAAGCGCATGACCGCGCGGATATCGGGCTCGTCATCGACGATCATGATGGTAGGCATGAGCGGGTTTCCATCAGGCTTGAGTGCATTGGCTGGCTGCATTCTATTGCCGTGGGATGACGGTGAGATGACGGCGCCCTCGCGGTGAGGGCCATGCCGAGGGCTCGCGCGCGCTCAAGGCTTCGGCTCGTAGAAGACGCCCTGCTCGCGCAGCCAGGCCTGGAATCTGGCCTCCTTGGCTTGCAGCGAGCAGGTGGGTGGCAGCCGATCGAGCCAATAGCCATAGGCCTCGAGCAGGGCCGTCTGCTCCTCGGGATCGAGCGCATCCCAAAGGCGCTCAGATGGGGTGTCGTTCTGACTCATGACGGCAGGGGGCTCTGCTTATGAAGCGTTGCTGACGCGGGGTGCTCGGCGCATCGGCGCTGGTAGAACACCGGGGTGGCGCGGTCTAGGCTCCTTGGTTTGGGCTCCTCGGTTCGGGCTCCTCGGTTAGGGCGCCGCGGTTTTGGCGCCGCGGTATTGGCACGGGCTCGGCGCCGGTTGGCGGCGACGGCATCAGCGCATTGATGGTGCGCTCGGCCTTTACCCGGCGCGCTCGGCTGGTAGTATTCTGAGGGCTTGGATGTTTTCCTGCCAGGAATCGAACGTGAGCGCTGACGAAAGGCCGGATAAGGCTGCCGAGGAAGGACGACGCCTGGTGTTCCAGGGCAAGATCATCGATCTTGGGATCGAGCGTGTTCGGCTGCCCAACGGTCGCCAGGTGGAGCTCGAGGTCGTTCGCCATCCAGGGGGAGCGGCCGCGGTGGCGATCGACGACCGACGCCGTGTCTGCCTGTTGCGGCAGTTCCGCCATGTGGCCGGAGGATGGCTCTGGGAGCTTCCGGCCGGCAAGCTCGATCCCGGCGAAGGGGCGGCGGTGACCGCGGAGCGAGAGCTTGCCGAGGAGGCGGGTCTGGTGGCGACGACCTGGGATGCGTTGGGCACCATGCACAGCTCGCCTGGGGTCTTCGCCGAGGTGATCCATCTCTTTCTGGCGCGCGGGCTCAGCGAGGTCGACCTTGGCCATGGAGCCGACGAGGTCATCGAGGTGCACTGGATCGCGCTCGATCAGGTGCTGGACTGGTGCTCGAATGGGACCATCACCGATGCAAAGACCCTAGTGGGTCTCTATCGGGCCGCGGCCTTCCTGCGCCATGGAATCGATGCCCCGGCCGATGGACCTGTAGCCGTAGCCACTGAATGAGCGTGGCTTCTGCGTCCGGCTTAGTGCCGCGATGGCAGGTGATGGTTGTAGCGCTCCATGAGATAGCACAGGCAATCCTGCCGGATCACCGTGGCGTCAGCGGTGAGCATTGATGGCATCGCGGCCTGTCGCAGCGTCAGCTCGCCTTGCTCGGTGGCGAAGAAGCGCTCGCTGACCTCACGACCGTGCTCGTCGCGTACCTCAAGACGGCCTCCGGGCTGTACCCGTGCGAAGGCGGTGCCGGCCGGCAGCTCCCTGAAGTTGAACCGCTCGAGCTCGGGTGAGAGCACGAGCTGTGCATGCTGTGGCGGGAAGCTGAAGCTGACCTCGGCGGGGACGGTGACGCGCGCGACCGTGTGGAACAGGTCGATATCCTGCGCGGGTAACGCATGATCCGGCAGCTCGGACAGGTGCAGGCAGGCATCGACGAACTCTCGCGCGTGCTCGACGCCGTGGCGATCACCAACTCGCCCGCACTCAAGGGTAACCGCCGGGCAAAGCGGTGCCATCGCCTGGGACTGGACACCGGTCGGGCGCACGAAATACACCAGGGTGCGCGAGAACAGTCTCGCGAGCTGCAGATAGCGATTGTCGATGCGATTAACGCAGGCGTAGTGCGGATTGGTCCCGGTGTTGTTGTGTAGGTCGATGCTGGCGAAGACCTGCCGGGCGGCCATGCGCTCGACCACCTCCGCCATCAGGGCCCCCGCCGCTGAGGGTGGCTCCTCGGTTCCCGGCCAGACGCGATTGAAATCGGGCTCATCCGGAAGGTGTCGTGCGTTGGCGGCGGCGGCGCGCACGTTGCCGATGAACAGACTCATCGCACGCGGCAGCTGCAGGCGGCCATGTCGCTCGATGTGCTGCTGCAGTAACAGCCGCACCGCATCCCAGCCGACGGGCTCGTTGCCGTGGATCAAGACCGACACGAACAGCGCCGGTGAGCGCTCGCCGTCGAGATGGATCAGGGTCGGGCCGCTAAGACGCCGATGCAGTTCCGCGCTATTGAGCTCGAGGAGGCCCTCGGGTAACTGGTCTAGCTCGGTCAAGGACAGCGGTGTGTCGGTCATGCGTGAACGGAGTCCTCTGCGCGCGCCGTGCGCTCGCGACGCGACCTGGGTATGGTCTGCAATCGGTTACTCTAGCACCGACCGACCTCCTGACGTTGACGAAGAGAGAACCTGCTTATGTTGTGGTTGATCCTCGGCTTGATCCTTTTCCTTGGCGTGCACTCGGTGTCGATCATCGACGTCGATTGGCGCCATCGTATGGCGACGCGCTTCGGCGAGCTGCCCTGGAAGGGCCTGTATGGGCTGGTCGCGCTGCTCGGCGTGGTGCTGATCGTCATCGGCTACGGTGACGCTCGTCGTCTGGTCGATCCGATCGTGCTCTACCAGGCGCCGCTCTGGATGCGCCATGTCACGCTCTTGTTGATGCTGCCGGTGTTCGTCCTCTTGTTGGCCGCCTATCTGCCCGGTCGGATTCAGCGCGGCGCCAAGCACCCGATGCTGTTGGCGGTGAAGATCTGGGCCCTGGCGCATCTGTTGGCGAATGGCACACTGGCCGATGTGCTGCTCTTCGGTAGCTTTCTCGCCTGGGCGGTCGCCGATCGCATCTCGCTCAAGCGGCGCGCGCCCGTACCGGTGCCTGGCGCGCCTGCAGGCCGATGGAACGATTGGATTGCGCTCGGCGGCGGCCTGGCGCTCTACCTGCTGTTTCTGCTCTGGTGGCACGAGGCCTTATTCGGGGTCTCTCCACTCGGCTGATGCCAATGCCTCTGCTAGCGCGGTCGCGGTCCTCGAGTCGGTGCTTCAGCGGGCGCGTCGCTGATCGAACAGATGGAGCAGGCCGAGTAGCGGGTGGCGCAGGGTCAGTCGTGGACCGGCATAGTCCATGACCGCGACGATCCTTGGCCGCAGGGTCTTGCTGTAGCAGTCGACGCTGCAGTGATTGCAAGGCTCTTTGAGCTCGCCGAAGACGCAGTGATCGAGGCGTTGCCGCGCATAGCTCAGCAGCGCGCTGCAGTCCTCGCAGAGCGCATCGGTGCCGTGGCCGTGGCTGTGGCCGTGGTCACGGCAGAAGATCCCGATCATCGCGGCGATGGTGCGCTTTTCGCGTTGGATACGCGGTCCGGAGTTTGCTGGCCGCAGCGGGCGCTTCACCCGTTTTTTGGCAGGCTTTTCCGGATGGTTTGGGCGTTGGACTGGCATCTGCATGCCGCTATTATCGAAAAAGCCGACTAAGACGGTTTGATAATTGTCAATCAACTGTGACACTGGCCGCGATTGACGGTCGCCGTCACCGGGCTGTTCTCAGGGGACCCCTCAGCCATGTTCATTCCTCGCTCACTCGCGGTGCTCGGCCTCGTCGTCCTGTTCTTGGTCGCCGGCGGGGTGGCCGGCTGTGCGTCACAACCCTATCCGCCGTTGCCCTCGGAGTTGTCGTCTTCGCCGGGGTCCCAGGGCGAGCCGGCCGTCGGTGCCAAGGGCCCCGAGGTGGGCGAGCCCGGCGAGGTGGCCGATGCCCCTGTCTCGCAGGAGGTGAATCCGCCCCCGCCAGACCCGGCGGCGCTCCCTGCTGCCGAGAAACGCCAGCTCGATATCCGACTCGCGACGCAGCGCTTCAATTACTTCGAGGACGACCAGCTCGTCTGGAGCGGGCCGATCTCGTCGGGGACGCCCGAGCATCCAACCCCGAAGGGGAACTATCAGGTGCAAAGCAAGGACCGCAACAAGCGCTCGGGCAGCTACACGAACTACTTTGACCGGCCCACCCCGATGCCCTTTTCGCTGCAGTTTCGTGGACCCTACTTCGTCCATGAGGGCTATGTCACGGGTCGACCGGAGTCCCATGGCTGCGTGCGCCTGCGCCACGAGGATGCCAGGTTCGTCTACGAACGGATGAAGGTTGGCGATCGGGTCGTCGTCGCCGATTGAGCCGTCGCTGATTAACCCTGACCCCGTTCGCCGTCAGTATCGGCGAGAACCCGAGCCAGCCGCGTGCTGTCGCTCTATACTGTCGGCCCCGTCACCGGCGTCCGATCGTCTCAGCATCCGACGCCGCATCGTTCATCACTGCTCGTGGCGTGCCGCTGCTGCTGGGCCGCGACGGAGACGCTTATGTTCTGGACCAATGTTTTCCTGGCGCTCGCCTTCATCGCCATGGTCGCCGGATTCGTCTGGCTGTTCCGTGATGGCGAAGGGCCGGCACCCCGCCCCGGTATCATGCGTAAGCCTGGGGCTCGTGGCAGTGCCGAGGACGATGAGCCGCCGCAGCCTCCTGAGCGCTGATTAGCTTAGCCCGTCGGGGATGGGCTCAGGGGCCTGGTCTCAGGGTCTTGGGCGCAGGGGCAGGGGAAGGCGACCAGATGGTCCGCCTCGAGTCGGATGCCGATGCGCTCTCCGACCGCGTGACGATGATGGCTTGGCACCAGACAGAGCACCTCGGCGCCGCTCTCGAGCTGGAGCGTATAGAGGAATTCGGCGCCGCGAAAGGCGCGCTCGATGATCGTCGCTTGGCGCGGGCTGGATTCGTCGTAGACCAGGTCATCGGGGCGGATCAGCACCTCGGCATCGCTGCCCGGCTCGAGGCCGTGCGGATGCAGACCCTGAATCCGGCCGAGCTCGGTGCGCACCTGGGTCGGGTCGATGACGCTTGCCGGCAGTAGGGCCCCCTGACCGACGAAATCGGCGACGAACCGATCCGCAGGCTGGTGGTAGAGCCCGAAACCGGTTCCCCATTGGCACACGATGCCCTCGTTGAGCACGCCGATCATGTCCGCCATCGCGAAGGCCTCGAGCTGGTCGTGGGTCACCAGGATCGCCGTCACCCCTTCGCGCTTGAGCAGGGTGCGGACCTCGCGGGCGAGCTGTTCGCGCAGCTCCGCGTCCATGCTCGAGAAGGGCTCGTCGAGCAGCAGGATCTCCGGGCGCGGGGCGATCGCACGCGCGAGCGCTACCCGCTGCTGCATTCCGCCTGAGAGCTCGTGCGGAAACTGCTTTGCCGCACGGCCGAGACCGACGAGCTCGAGCAGTTCGTCGACGCGACGGCGCCGCTCGCGGGCGTCGAGGCGACGCAGACCGAAGCCGATGTTGTTCGCCACCGACAGGTGCGGGAAGAGCGCGAAATCCTGGAACACCATTCCGATGCGGCGACGCTCCGGTGCGAGGGTCCATCCGGGCTTGGAGACGGGCTGGCCGCTGATCAGGATCTCGCCTTGGCTGACCGGCTCGAAGCCAGCGATTGCCCTCAGCAAGGTCGTTTTGCCACAGCCGCTCGGCCCCAACAGGCAGCCGATGGTGCCGCTGCGGAGCACGAAGCTGACGTCTCGCACAACGGTGGTGTCGCCGTAGGCGACAGCCAGCTCATGGACCTGAAGCCGTTCCGGTGCCGTGGGGTGGTCGCTGTCTTGTGTCATCGCGGGCGATCTTTGGGCCAGCGTTGGCCGCTCTTCGGCTGATTACTGG
>CAZTYV010000141.1:0-9678 GCA_964617675.1 uncultured Halochromatium sp.
GCCGAGCACACGCAGAGCGGCCGATGGCAGCTTGCTGCCCACAGCGCTCCGTCCTGCTTCCGCCTGCACGCTTCGCCTTGCTTCCCACTGTAGGCCGTGCCCGAGCTCCTGCTGCGAGCTGAGCCCTGCTTCCCTGCGCAGCACGAGCCCGGTCACCACCGCCATGCCCAGCACGCCAACGCCGAGTGTCATGGCCGACTTGAGGACAATACCTTCGCCTAGAAGATATTCAACGCTGACCCAAGCGGCCACCATCATCATCGGCCATAGGAACAGGATCAGCGCTCGAGACACCCAGACTGACCGCTGGGGGCGATGCAGCATCCAGAAGCCGATTAGCGTCACGCAGACCAGCACCGCGATCAGCAGATGTTGGGCAATGCTCTCGCCAAACAGGTAGCCCAGCGCGCTGGAGGGCTGGAGTCGCCCGCGCTCGTAGTCGTTCAGGCCAAGGCTGGTCCAGGCGATCCGAGCAACCCCATTGGCAACGAGCCAAACCCCGATTCGACGCCAAAGGATACGACCTTTGGTCTCGAGCCGAGCACCAGACTCCCGCGACAGCAGCCAAGCAACCAGACCAAGACCGAAGCAGAAGATGAAGGCCAAGGGATGCAAGAAGAGCAGCAGAGGCCCCCACGCAACCGCCAGGACCAATACCCAGCGCCGCTGAGGCACCAGCAGCATCGCTAGAAGCACGGGCCAAGTCAGATAGACGCTGCTCAGCAGCTCCGAGACGCCGGAGAAGTTGAGTTGCAGGGCGAGAAACGACGGCAGCACCAGCAGCAGTAGCACTGGCGCTCGGCGCCGCAGCAGCAGCCACGAGCCAACCAAGGCTGCCAGCGGAATGGCCATGTAGGCGGCCGAGAAGATGAAGCGACCCAAAGCCAGATCCGCGCCAACAAAGAACGATGCCACGGCGGGCAACTGTGGCAGAACCGCAGAGACACGCAGGTTCGGCACGACGGCAGCCTGCTCGGTCACGATCGTAAAGAAATAGAACGAGCCATCCTCAAACAACGGCAAGCCGACCAGGGCAGCGATCACGCCGCCAAAGACGGCAAGCGCCACCGCAAAGTCACCCGCACGGCGGAGCTCGTCGCATTGGTCGGCGATCGCGTCTCTCAACGACGTTTGCAGACGGCGCGGTGGCGGTGGCACAGCAGAGGATTTGGCCAGGTCCAGTCTCTCAATCGCACGAGCAGACCCACGGATTAACAGTCAGGTGCGCTCTGGCCGTGGCTCACCTCGGTCAGCACCCGCTGCGGCTCGCGCTGGGCGTTGACGAACTCGGCGGCGAAGGGCTCGGCCGGGGCGTGCAGGAGGTCTTGCGCCGAGCCCTGCTGCACGATGCGCCCGGATCGCAGCAGCACCAACCGATCGCCGAAGAAGACCGCCTCGGCCAGATCATGGGTCACCATCAGCACGGTCTTGTGTAGGCGCTGGAAGATCGCTGCCAGCTCGCGCTGTAGCTCGACGCGGATCATTGGGTCCAGGGCGCCGAGCGGCTCGTCGAGCAGGATCAGGTCCGGGTCCAGCATCAATGCGCGCATCAGTGCCGCGCGCTGGCGCTGCCCACCGGAGAGCTCGAGCGGAAAGCGCTCCAACAGCACCGCCGGCAGCTGCACCAGCTCGGCGAGCTCGGCGAGTCGCGCGCGACGCCGCGGCGCCGGCCAGCCAAGCTCGCGCGCCATCAGCTCGACGTTGGCGCGCACACTCAGGTGCGGGAACAAGCCGCCCTCCTGGATCATGTAGCCCATGCGCAGCCGCGCCGCGCGCAGATTCTCGGCCGCGAGCGGCGCGCCCTCGAACCAGATCTCGCCGGTATCGGCGCGAATCAGTCCGGCGGCGAGCCGCAGCAGGGTCGACTTGCCGCAGCCGCTGGGCCCAATCAACACCGTGGTCGCGCCCTCGGCACAGTCGAGATCGACGTCGTCGAGTGCGAGCTGATTGCCGTAGCCCTTGGTGACGCCTCGGTAGCTCAGCATCGGAGCAGTGTCAGAAACCGCCACCGGTGCGGAATCCGCCGCCGCCGAAGCCACCTCCGGTGCCGAAGCCGCCACCGCCGAAGCCGCCGGTGCGTGGTGGGCGACCGACCGGGCCCCCAGGGCGATGGCCGAATGGATCGGTCCGCGAGCGCCCGCCCCAGGGCGAGCCACGCGGATAACCGCCGGAGCCGAAGTTCGGGTCAGCGCGCGGCGGACGATAGTGATGCTGTTCCTCGAGCGCACGCAGCAGCGCTCGACGGTCCAGCAGTCCGTCAGCGAAGTTGGCCAACAGCAGCGCCACCATCGCCTTGTCCTCGAACTGGGAGCCGGGGCGATCCATGCGCCGCTCGCGCATCTCGCGCTGCAACTGGGCCAGCTCGCGCACCCGCTCCTGATGTTTGCTGCGCGCGGTCTCGGTCTGCTCGCGCATAAACCCGAGCCGGCGTTGCTCGCGCTCGAGCTCGGTCAAGCGCGCGATGACCTGATCATCCTCGGGCATCGGGGTCGCGCGCGCCGCGCGCTCGAGCTCGGTCAGCTCACGCGTCGCCAACGCATCGGCCAAGCGCTCCACCGCTGCACGACTCTGCTCATCCTGACCTGCGGCGAAGGCCGAACGCTGCTCGAGCAATGCATCCAGACGTTGCCGTGCGTCATCGATGCGCGCATCGATCGCGTCGATGGCCTCCTGCTCGCGCTCCTGCGCCTGCTCCAGCGCCGGCACACCCCCGGCCGCGCGCGCGGCCTCGTCGAGGGCCGCGAGCGCATCAATCCGTGTTTCGGCGCGTTGACGCATGCGCTCGGCGTGCTCGCGCAGGCGCTCGGGGATCTCGAGCAGGCGCTGGTAAGCGAGTCGCGCGTCGCCGTAACCGATCAAGCGCGCGACCTTCGCATCGAGCCAGGCGGTGAGACCGCGCACACGGCCGCCTGCGCCGCCGTGGCCGCGCTCCCAGAGGTACATGAACAGCGGATCGGCGCGGTAGCGGCTCCCCTTCTCGAGCTGTTCCTGTTCGCGCTCACTGGCCTTTTCATCGGCATGCAAGGCGATCCGCTCGGCCTCGCGCGTCTCCTCGAGCTGCGCCTGATAGTCGGCATCGGCCGCGAGGCGGCCCTGGATCTCGGCCTCGGCCTGATCCAGGGCATCGGCGGCGGCCTGCAGGCGCTCGAGCTGCAGACCGCGCTCTTGCTCAAGCGCGTCGAGCCCGGCCTGCGCATCGACGATCTCTTGCTCCAGCGCTGCCGCCGCGGCATCTCGCCGCTCCAGTAGCTGAGTTGCCTCGGCCTCGGCGCTATCCAGGGAGCGACTCGCCGCGCCGTCCAGCTGCTCGAGGCGCATCCGCGCCAGCGTCCTCAACTGCTCGGCCTGCTCGTGGAGCAGGGCCTGCTGCTGCGCGCGCAGATCGGCCAAACGCGCATCCAGCTCATCGAGCCCCTGTTGTTGCGCTCGAGCCGCTTGACTGACCTCGGCGATGGCTTGAAGACCACTGATCATCGGTATCCCCACTGCTGCCATCCAAGGTTCACACGCACGGCGCTACCACTGGGTAATCGCCGCACCGCTGGTCGCAACGCGATAGCTTGGCTCGAGCTCGCCCGACGCCTTGGTGCCAAGCAGATCGTTCTGGATGATGCCATCGTCCTGCTTGTCCGCCGCCACACGCTCGAAGGTCGAGCGATCGACCCTGAGCCCCCAACGCTCAACCTCTTGGACCTGCCCGGTCTCTTCGTTGCGCACCGGCACCCGCACCGGTTGTCCATCGGCACCGATCGCCTCGACGATCAGGTAGTAATTCCGTGCCTCGGGATTGGACTCTGGGACTCGCCAGACGCCGCTGCGCTCGCCCGGCCTGCTCACCACCCGCAGCTCATAACTCACCGCCAGTTGATCACGCAGCTGCTCGAGCTGTCGCAGCAGATCCCCGGCGCGGGCCGCATCGCCGTCCTGCAGCGCTTGTCGAGCCTGCGCGAGCAGCTGATCGGCCTGCGCGCCCGCCGAGGCTGATTGCGCCAGCGCACGGACCTCAGCGTGCCGCGTCTCAAGATCGCCCGGCAAGGCATGACGAGGCATCACCACCAGAAGGGACCAGGCGACGATCAGCAACAGGATGAGCGCCAGGCCGCCCAGCAGCCACGGCCCCCAGCGGCCGCGGCTGACATAGAGTCGTGCCATGGCCACCGCAAACGACGGCGGCGGTGGCTGGTAGACGAAGCGATCCTCCCGCAGCGCCCGCACGCCCTCGTCGAGCACCGCCTCGCTGACCTCGATACCCTGCGCCTGATAGACCCGCTGCAAGCGGGCCTTGAGCGCGGCCTCGCGGGCGCCGCTGTCAAGCTCCTGCTCGACCAGCCGTTGCTGGCGACGCAGGGTATCGACGACATCCATCGCCAGCATCAGATCATCGAGCGGAGCGGCGATCGCTGCCCCTGCTTGATCGCTGTGCCCAGGGCTCGGCGTCTGTCGATGGGTCTGCTCTGGCATCCTGTTGGCGTCCTCATCCGGTATGGAGCAATACAACCAGGGTTCTTGCAGGCGTAACGGGCTGCGGGCGTTCCGGCGATTGATGCAAGGCCGGCGTAAGGCCGGCGTCAACCTGCCGCCAGCCCCCGACCTTGCTCGGCGAGCCGCGCCATGCGCCGCTTTCCGTCCTCGACCGCCTCACGGATCTCCTCGGCGTTGCGCGTCGATGCCACCCGCATCTCTTCGATGATCTCGCGCGAGCGGGTCTGATAATTGACCACCGAGTCGACCAGCTTCTTCACCGACTCGGCGCGAATCGTTGGCCCATAGCCGGCCTTGATGGCCTCTTCTTGCACCTTGCCGCCGATCTCGGCCAACACCTCGAGCGACTGATTGACGCCGTCCTTCATCGCATTGACCGTCTCGGTGGTCTCGGCGAGACCGAACATGCCGGTGAACGACGCGCTGAGCGCGGTGAGCACGGTCTCGTTGGTGGTGAAGAAGCTGATCGCCTGCTGATAGAGCCGCTCCTTGGCGTTGGTGGTCTGCAGCAGCCGGGCCATCACCACCTCGGAGGTGTTGTAGGAGACCGTCAGGTTATCAGCAAGGTCCTTGGCGATCTGGTAGCGCTTCTCGACCTCCTGCAGTGCCCGCACCCGCTCGTCGCGGGCCATCTCCAACCGAGCACGGGCAGCGGGATCGTCCCCGGTGAAGGCCTCAATCTGCTGCAATGCCTGATCGACCTCGGCACGCGCGTCCGCGAGATGCGCCTCGGCGGTCTTTAGCACCTCCAGCGCCAGCACCTCAGACTCCTTCAGCGCCCCGCGGAAGTCCTGATAGGCATCGAGGATGCGCTGCTCGCGCTGGATCTGATCGTTGGTACTGGCGGTCACCTCGAGGTAGGTGTCCTTGATCTTCTCGAATCGACTCGGGATGTCGCCGCGTGTTGCCTTCATCCAGATGTTGGCAACGCGCTCGAAGGTATCGACCTTGCCGTCGGCGAGCTGGTCAACCATTGCCTTGGCGTCGTCACGGATACTGTTGAACGCCTCGGTGATGACCTCGAAGCGCGTCCCGACCTGCATCGCCTTCACCTGCTCGCGCACCACCTCATTGAAGGTTGAGGCCTGCGTCAGGGTACGCGCGATGGCCGTGACACGCGCCTCATCGAGCCCTGCAATGGCGTTGAGAAGCGGGATCATCGGGTCGTCGGCGCTGCGCTGCTCGGTGGGCGCGAGGCCCATCTCATGCAGCGTATTCATCGCCTTGTCCAAATACTGCATCGGGGCCGCGGTGGTGCTCATGGCTCGTCCTCGGGAATCAGTGCGCGTGAAGATCATTAACGCATCGCGGTCGCTCGTCGAGATGGCGTCTGGAGTGCCGCTGGCGCGACCATACCGCCGCGAACAGTCGCGGACAAGCTCGCGCAGGCACGCGCAGGGAGCCGCTGCCGGCCCAAGGATCGCTGCATCGAGAGACTCTTCAGCCAAGCGGAGTAAACTGGCACACTTGGCGCTGAGCCGCGGATGCCTCGCTTCTGCATCCGCGACTCGCATCAGACAACGCAATCGTACCCCTGGGGAGACCGAAGAACGATCATGAGCGACAGCGTCAAGTACCTGCTCGACGAAGAGCACCTGCCGAAGTTCTGGTACAACATCAACGCCGACATGCCAGAGCCGATGGCCCCGGTGCTCCACCCAGGGACGAAAACGCCGATCACGCCCGATGACCTGGCACCGATCTTCCCGCGCGCGGTGATCGAGCAGGAGATGAGCACCGAGCGCGAGATCGAGATCCCAGAGCCGGTGCGTGAGGTCTATCGCCAGTGGCGGCCCTCACCACTGTTCCGCGCTCGCCGCCTGGAGAAGGCGCTCGATACCCCAGCGCGCATCTATTACAAGTATGAGGGCGTCAGCCCCGCCGGCTCACACAAGCCGAACACCGCGATCCCTCAGGCCTTCTACAACAAGGCCGAAGGCGTGAAGCGCATCACCACCGAGACCGGTGCGGGGCAGTGGGGCTCGTCGCTGGCGCTTGCCGGGACCTTCTTCGACCTCGAGATCGTCGTCTTCATGGTCCGGGTCAGCTTCAACCACAAGCCCTATCGCCGTGCCTACATGGAGACCCTCGGCGCCGAGTGCATCGCCAGCCCGAGCGATCGCACCGAATCCGGCCGCGCGATCCTCGCCGAGCATCCGGACAGCACCGGCAGTCTCGGCATCGCGATCAGCGAGGCCGTCGAGCTCGCCGTGCAACGTGACGACACCCGCTATGCCCTCGGGTCGGTGCTCAACCATGTGCTCCTGCACCAGACCGTGACCGGGCTCGAGTCGATCGAGCAGATGCAGATGGCCGACGATTATCCGGACCTGGTCATCGGCTGCACCGGTGGCGGCAGCAACTTCGCCGGCCTTGCCTTCCCGTTCCTGCATCATGCCCTGCGCGATGGGCTCAAGACCGAGTTCATCGCCGTCGAGCCCTCGGCCTGCCCAACCCTGACCAAGGGCACCTTCGCCTACGATTTCGGCGACACCGCGCATCTGACGCCGCTGGTGAAGATGTACACGCTCGGGTCGGGCTTCGTGCCGCCGGGCTTCCACGCCGGCGGCCTGCGCTATCACGGCATGGCGCCGCAGATCAGCCATTTGGCCAAGCTCGGACTCATCAACCCGCGCTCCTACAATCAGCTCGAGTGCTTCGATGCCGGCATCCGCTTCGCCAAGGCCGAGGGTATCCTGCCGGCACCCGAGGCCAATCACGCGGTTCGCGCGGCCATCCATGAGGCCGAGAAGTGCCGCGAATCGGGCGAATCCAAAGCGATCTTGTTCAATCTCTGCGGTCACGGCCATTTCGATATGCAGGCCTACATGGATTACCGAGAAGGCAAGCTCGAGGACCTGAGCTACGACGAGGGCGAGATGGCGATGGCGCTCGCTGGACTGCCCACCGGCTGCTAGACGGAGCACTGCATGTCCGAGCTGCACCCGAAGACCTGTTTACGCATCCCCAAGCATCGGTGCTCCACCAGTGGGGGCGTGATGGCGGCCCTGCTGCTCATTGCGGGCATGGCCAATGCGCTGGGCGCCGACCAGCGCACGACGGCGGAGACCGTCGAGCCGCCGGCGCAAGCGCACGGCGCCGCCGAGGCCAATCCCGGGCAGGCAGAGGAGCAGGCGGCGATCCGGGCCAAGCTCGACGAGGTCAGGGCGCAGAAGGGCGCGCTCGAGCTCCAGCTCGAGCTGCTCGAGCGCAAGCAGGCCGACCTCGAGGCGCAAGCGGCTGAGGTGGCCCCACTGCAGCGACAGCTGAGTGCCGCCGAAGCCGCTCTGGAGCGGGCGCAGACTGATGCCGCAGCGCTGCGCGAGGAGATCGAGCAGTTGCGTCAACAACGGCAGGGCGAAGCGCAGAAGCACACCGCGCAGCTCACGGCGGCCGAGCTTCGGCTGCGCGAGCACAAAGACCGACTCGGCGGTGTCGAAGCGCAGATCCAACGTCTCGAGCAGCAGCTCGAGCAACGCGAGGCACAGATCGAGCGCCTGCAATCGGCCGAGACGAGGCGCTCAGAGGCGAGACACGATCTCGAGGTCCGGCTCGAGGAGCTGCGCGCGCGCCTCCCCGCTCCTGAGGGAGGCACGCTGACCGCGGCTGATGCGCGCGCGCGGGCACGCGAGGATGCCGCCACGCTCGAGCGGCTGATTCTTGAGGGGCAAGGCGTCAACAACCCCCGACTCTGGCAACAGATCCGAGAGGCCGAGAATGCGCTGCATCGCAACCAGTACCTGCTCGCGCGCGCGGAGGGTGATCGCACCGTTTATCGGGTCCGCCCCGGCGACTCGCTACAGCAGATCAGCGCGATCGTGTACGGCGATGATCAGGCCTGGGCGCAGATCTTTGAGGCCAATCGACACCTGCTCGATGATCCGGATCGGGTGCTGCCAGGCCTGACTCTGGTGATCCCCTGACATCAACGCTGAGACCCGCCACTGACGCCAGCGTTGTCGCCGAGCCAGGGACTGGCTAATACCCCGGCACCCCTCAGCAATGAGCTGATTCTACTTGCCCCTTTGAGCGCGAGGTCGCAGACTAGACAGCGCAGGCTGCTTTCGATCTGGGTCGGGCCGCTGTAGACCGGCGGGTCAGGGCCACGGACTGTCCAGCTTGCGCGACATCGTACCAACCGCAAGAGGAGTCGAGCCTAATGACAATCAAGCAGAAAGCCCTCGCCATCGTGACCGCGCTCTTGTTTGGCGCCAGCGCCGCCGCACTGGCAGAGCAGTCAGAGACCGAGACCCTGGTCTCCGGCGATGAGCCTATGAACGTTGCAAACGAGGCTCAAGTCACCAACCCCGAGCCGGACGCAGCTGAGCAGGCCAAGACTCAAGAACAGATGGACAAGGTCAACGAGACCTCCGGCGCCATCGAGGGCTCAGGCGAGTAAGAGCACCCACTCCGTCAGCGCCATCCGCGCGCTGAAGACTCGAGGCAAGGACGCCTCGCATGCCCGATGACCACCGTCCCGACCGCCTTCTTCGCCGCCCTCGGCCACGAGACCCGCTTACGAGCCCTGATGCTGTTGGCGCTGCACGGCGAGCTTTGTGTCTGCGAGCTGACCCATGCCATCGGGGTCAGCCAACCGCACCTCTCTCGCCATCTCGCGCAGCTGCGCGAGCAGGGCCTGGTCAGCGATCGTCGCGCGGGCACCTGGGTCTATTACCGCATCAATCCAGCGCTGCCGGACTGGGCCAGGGCCGTACTCCGCGACACCGAAACCGGCCTCAAAGACATCCCGCCCTTCGCCGAGGACGGTCGCGCGCTGAGGACGATGGCGAATCGCCCCGACGCGCCACGCTGCGCCTGACCGAACAGATCCCTCCGGCGAAATAAGCTCCGTAGACCAAGCCCTCCGGACGACCCCGCACGAACGCAGCCGCTCAACGCCGAACCGTCCTACTCGCCGACAGCAGACGTCGACAGGGTAACTGGAACTACCTAACGTCGTAGCGATACGACGAGCGACGTTTGCGCAATCACTCTCGAACAGAAAGCTCGGTAGCACACCACCTCACTTGCTAAGACTAACGGTGTCGTCTGCCGAAATGCCATTTGCTGCCAAGTCAATGCGATATCGAACAAAAAAAAAGCTCAGCCTCGTTTGAGGCTGAGCTTTTTCAGCTAGCGCACTAGCAAATAAACCCTGGCGGTGACCTACTTTCACATGGGGAGGCCCCACACTAT
>CAZTYV010000142.1:0-6927 GCA_964617675.1 uncultured Halochromatium sp.
CGACCGCGGATCAGATCATCGACGATCACCGCGCCATCCACGGGATTCTTGAAGCGCACCACGTGCGGCTGCTCGGGATCGATCTGGCGCCCGCGGCAGTGCCCATCGTAGCGGGGCTTGACCTTCGCGGCCATCTGGGTGTCGCGCAGCCGGTCGAGCCGCTCCTTCGGACAGTCGCAACGATAGGCGAGCCCCTTCTCGAGCAGCTCATCGATCACCGCCTGGTAGCGATCGAAGCGCTCGGTCTGGAAGAACGGCCCTTCGTCATAATCGAGACCCAGCCAGGTCATGCCTTCCATGATCGCGTTCACGGATTCGGGCGTCGAGCGCTCGAGATCGGTATCCTCGATACGCAGCACGAATTGCCCCCCGTGACGGCGCGCGAACAGATAACTGAACAACGCCGTGCGAGCACCACCCACATGCAGGTAGCCGGTCGGAGAGGGGGCAAATCGGGTACGAACGGTCATCGCGCTGATCTCGAGATTGTTGTATCAGGTCAAGGCCGGCGATGATAACAGAGCCGTCGATCTGCGGTTTCAGACTTGCCTGCCGCGCATCGGGTCGATACCTGATGGGCTCGGTCGCGCACAGCAGCGCTCACACCACATCGAATCACGAGGAGTCATCATGAAAGCCAGCCGGCCCGTCGCTATCAGTGTTGCCGTCTTGGGACTGGCGCTCATCGTTGCCGGACCGCTGATCCCCGGAGGCGAGCGTCTCGTGCGCAATGCGCCTCCCGACAGCGGCCATATCACCGACCTCGAGCGCGCCCTCGATGGCTCGATCCTGGCGGGAACCGAGGCCGGCGAGCTCTGGCGCTACACGAGCGACCAGTGGCAGCAGGTGCCGGTCGACCTCGGTGGACAGCCCGTGACCTCGCTCTCGGCCGACCTCGGCGACAATGCTGCCAAGGGCCCGATCGGGACCGGCGGCGGGCTCGTGAACGTGCCGGCCGGGATGCCGCCGTTACCGGTGCGGGTGCGCGACGAGATCATGGCCGAGAATCGTTTATTGGTGGGGACCGGCAACGGTCTCTATGTCCAGGGCGATGGCCAATGGCTGCACATCATGGACGAGATCAGCGTCTACGCGCTGTTCATCCAGCGCCTGGGCAACGAGGCCTGGCTGCATCTCGGCAGTGTTGGCGCCGGCGTGCTCAGTGCCAAGGTCTCCGACCCACTGAGCTGGGAAGCGAATCGCGAAGGTCTTCCAGAGGGCGCCAATGTGTTCAGCTTCGCGCTCACCGAGTCCGGACTCCTGATCGTCGGTACCGATAAGGGACTCTATTGGCAGGAAGCGCCTCAAGAGACCTGGCAGCCGTTGAAGGTCGGTCTCGAAAACAGTCGCATCCTGTCGATGCTGTTCGAGGCCGCGGATACCGATGGCATCGAGCGACTTTGGATCGGCAGCGACGACGGCCTCTGGCGCGCGCAGATCAACGCCTCTGGCGCCGCACCCGAGGCCCTTGCCTATGCCGAGCTGATCCAGGCGCCGCCGGATCATGTGCGCTACGGCGTCAGCTGGATCGTGCCCTTCGGCGACGGCGTGATGCTCAGTGCCGGCTCGGTCTACCAATTCGGCCCCATGGGACTGAAGGGCTGGTACTGGATCTCGCTCGGCGGTTTGATCCTGCTTCTGCTCGGCGGCTGGCTCATGCCAGGCCGGTCTGAGACGAGCGGCGCACGCGCCTGAGCGCTGCGCCTGAGCACCAAAAAAGGCATCGCCCCATGAAGCTCGCGCTCATCATCATCGGCGCCGTGGCCTTGGTCGGCATCCTCGGCATGCTGGTCTTCGTCTACGTGATCCAGAACGTCGAGAAGCCCGATTACCAAGTCGTTCTCGAGGACGGCGATTTCGAGCTGCGCGACTATCCGCCGCTGGTTGTCGCCGAGGTCAGCGGCAGCGGCAGCCGCCAGCAGAGCCTGAGCCAGGGCTTCGGCCCGCTGGCGCGCTACATCTTCGCCAAGGAGCGCGGCGGCGAGCGTATCGCGATGACCGCGCCCGTTCAGCAGCGCGCAGTGGCGACGGACGAGAAGATCGCGATGACGGCGCCGGTCACCCAGCGCGCCGCCGGCGATGGCCGCTGGAGCGTGCAGTTCATCATGCCCGCCGAATATCAGCTCGCGGACCTGCCGGCCCCGGGCAATGCCGAGGTGCGACTCGAGCAGGTCCCGGCGCGTCGTCTGGCGGCCGTGCGTTTCAGCGGCCGCACCAATGATCAGTCCATAGCGGCGCAGCAGCAGCGGCTTCGGGACTGGATGAGCACACGCGACCTGGAGCCGCGCGGCGAGCCGATCTACGCCTACTACAACGACCCCTTCACGCCAGGGCCGCTGCGCCGCAACGAGGTGATGTTTGAGGTCGCACACGAGCAAGACCGATGAGCACCCTCACCCATCTTCAGCGCCTCGAGGCCGAGAGCATCCACATCATGCGCGAGGTGGTCGCCGAGACCGAGCGCCCGGTGATGCTCTACTCGATCGGCAAGGACTCGGCGGCCATGCTGCACGTCGCCCGCAAGGCCTTCTACCCCTCGCCCCCGCCCTTCCCGCTTCTGCACGTCGATACCACTTGGAAGTTTCAGGCCATGTACGCGCTGCGCGAGCAGGCCGCGCGCGAGGCCGGCATGGAACTGCTGGTCTATCAGAACCCGGAGGCCAAGGCGCGCGGCATCAATCCCTTCGACCACGGCAGCCTGCATACCGACCTCTGGAAGACCGAGGGCCTGAAACAGGCGCTCGACCAATACGGTTTCGATGCGGCCTTCGGGGGTGCTCGTCGCGACGAGGAGAAGAGCCGCGCCAAGGAGCGCATCTTCTCGTTTCGCTCTGCTAACCATCGCTGGGACCCCAAAAACCAGCGCCCCGAGCTCTGGCAGCTCTACAACGCGCGTAAGCACAAGGGCGAGAGCATCCGCGTGTTCCCGATGTCGAACTGGACCGAGCTCGACATCTGGCAGTACATCCATCTCGAGGGCATCGAGATCGTGCCGCTCTACCTCAGCGCACCGCGCCCAACCGTGATCCGCGACGGGCTGATCCTGATGATCGACGACCAGCGCTTCCGGTTTCGTGATGGCGAGCAGGTCGAGGAGCGCTGGGTGCGCTTCCGCACGCTCGGCTGCTATCCGCTGACCGGCGCCGTCGAGAGCCGGGCGCAGACCCTACCCGAGGTGATCCAGGAGATGCTGCTGACCACCACCTCCGAGCGCCAGGGCCGCGCCATCGACCACGACCAGGCCGCCAGCATGGAGAAGAAGAAGCAAGAGGGGTACTTCTGATGAGCGATCCGAGCGAGCCGGTCTATCGCACCGAGGCGTTGATCGCCGAGGACATCGATGCCTACCTCGAGCAGCATCAGCACAAGACCATGCTGCGCTTCATCACCTGCGGCAGCGTCGATGACGGCAAGTCGACCCTGATCGGCCGCCTGCTCTACGACAGCAAGCTGATCTTCGAGGATCAGCTCGCCTCGCTCGAGGCCGACTCCAAGCGCGTCGGCACCCAGGGCGAGGCGATCGACTTCGCGTTACTGGTCGATGGCCTGGCCGCCGAGCGCGAGCAGGGCATCACCATCGATGTCGCCTACCGCTTCTTCGCCACCGAGAAGCGCAAGTTCATCGTCGCCGACACCCCTGGCCACGAGCAGTACACCCGCAACATGGTCACCGGCGCCTCCACTGCGCAACTCGCGGTGATCCTGATCGACGCACGCAAGGGCGTGCTGACCCAGACCCGGCGCCACAGCTACCTGGCCAAGCTGGTCGGCATCCGCCACATCCTGCTGGCGATCAACAAGATGGACCTGGTGGCCTATAAGCGCTCAACCTTTGAAGCCATCGTCGCCGACTACCGCGCCTTTGCTGAGCAGATCGGCATCGATGACTTCGTTGCCATCCCGGTCTCCGGGCTCGCCGGCGACAACATCATCGCGCTCAGCGCGGCCACGCCCTGGTACCAGGGGCCAACCCTGATCGAGTATCTGGAGACGGTCGAGATCGATGAGCGGGCCACCGCCGCGCGACCGTTACGCATGCCGGTGCAATGGGTCAACCGCCCGAACCTCGACTTCCGTGGCTTCTCCGGGCAGATCGTCAGTGGCACCGTTCGCCCCGGTGATGCGGTCCGCGTCCAGCCCGGCAGCCAAGGCTCGACCATCGTGCGGATCGTCACCCTCGATGGCGACCTGGAGGAGGCACACGCCGGGCAATCGGTCACCCTCACCCTAAGCGATGAGATCGACTGCTCGCGCGGCCAGGTCATCGTCGCCGCCGAGCAGCCAGTCGAGGTCGCCGATCAATTCGAGGCCTCCCTGGTCTGGATGGCCGAAGAACCGATGCTGCCCGGTCGTGGCTATCTGATGAAGATCGGCACCAACCTGCTCAGCGCGACCGTCACCAGCCAGAAATACCAGATCAACATCAACACCCTGGCGCACGAGCCGGGCAAGACCCTCGAGCTCAATGGCATCGGCGTGTGCAATCTCGCCACCGATCGCGCCATCCCGTTCGAGGCCTATGAGCAAACGCCAGACCTCGGCGGCTTCATCCTGATCGACCGCTTCACCAATGCCACGGTCGGTGCCGGGATGATCCACTTCGCGCTGCGGCGCAGCCACAACCTGCCCTGGCAGCATCTTGAGGTCGATCGCGCCGCGCACGCGGCGATGAAGCAGCAGCAACCGCGGCTGATCTGGCTCACGGGGCTGCCGGCATCGGGCAAATCGACCATCGCCAACCTGGTCGAGAAAAAGCTACATGCACTAGGCCGCCATACCTTCCTGCTCGACGGGCGCAACGTCCGCCACGGCCTGAGCCAAGACCTCGGCTTCACACTGGCCGACCGGGTCGAGAACATCCGCCGGGTCGGCGCCGTCGCCCGACTGATGACCGATGCCGGCCTGATCGTCATCTGCGCCTTCATCTCACCCTTTCGCAGCGAGCGCGAGCAGGTGCGGCAACTGATGCCCAAGGGCGAATTCATCGAGGTCTTCATCGACACCCCGCTCGCGCTCGCCGAGGCACGCGACCCGGACGGACTCTACCAGCGCGCCCGCGCCGGTGAGCTGAAGAACCTTACCGGCATCGACAGCCCCTACGAGCCACCCGCGCATCCCGAGCTGCACATCGACACCAGCGCCCTCTCAGCGGAAGACGCGGCCGATCAGGTCGTCGCGCGCTGTCTGGGTTGAGCCCGTTCAGATTGCGCAGTGAGCGGAAGAGTTGCCCTAAGGCAACTCGTCCGCCGCCTCCGGCTCTCGATCCGGACTCGCCGCGAGCCATGCGTCGAAGTCCGCCAGATCGCCGCGCTCCCGACGCTCACGGAGGTACGCTTCGGTCTTGAGTGCCGAAACCTTCTCGGCAATGGCAGTCATGAAGAATTGGTTCATGGATACGTTCTCTTCTTCCGCAACTTTGCGGGCATAGGCGAACAGCGACTCCGGAACACGCAGTGCGTAATTAGCCGTCACGCGATGATCGACGACAGACGGGTCGGTTGGCGAGGGCGACAGAAGCAATCAACACAACGCCCCTACAGTCCCTCATCGTCCTCTGGCTCAGAGGCGGGTAGACGGTAATGCGGGTCGGTTGCGTAGCGGACCCGTTCGCCCCCAAGCCGGAACTGTTCCAGCAAAGCGGCGCGAACGCTTGCCACAGGCTTGCCCGCCACCGGGCTCTCGAACAGGCTGGTATCCAGGTAAGCGATGAAGATGCGTGTGCGGGTGTCGAACAGCACCCGCCCGCGCGGCACCTCGTCGTAGTCGAGCACGCTCAACAGCCGAAGCGCGCTGCGATGGCGTGCAACCACCCGCGGCCACTCTTCGGCATGCGCATGCGGGCTGTCGATCTTGCCTTCGCGACGCTCCGCCTGATCCAGCGCGACCGGCAGCGCCAACAGACGGCCCTTGAACACCCAGAAGATGCCGACGCACCCGCGGGCTTGCGGCGCTGGATCGGGGTCGGCGTTGGACATGGGCTCGCATCCGCGCAGTCTTGGGATCTTACGATACTACCACCGCTGATCCGACAGACCCTATCGCATCGGTTTGGCCTAATACCTTCACGCCCGGACCAAAGTGCTCTGCCCACCCCCGATACGCAGATGCCACCGCGGTCCGGGCGCCCTGATTCCGCCCGGCCGTGCCGCGTTCCACGTCGTTGCCGGCTGGTCCGCATCGTTCTGGAGGTCCGCTCATGCCCGCACGCCCTAACGCCCTAACCCCTAGCGCTCCGACTTCACCACGCTGGCACCCGGTGAGCGACGACTCGCCCGCTATGCGCTGCAATTGCTGCGCAGCCTGCCAACGCTCAGGGAGTGGCGCGCGAAACCGACCCGCCGCGGACGCCACCTACTGGGTCAGAGCGAAGTGATGGAGTGCCTGCGGCCACTGCTTGCGCCCTTACTCGATCGCGACGCCCTGGCAGGGCGACTGCCGCGCTTGCGAGAAGCGCTCGAGGCCATCGAAGAACAGAACGACGGCTGGCGGCACGACTTCGACGACGATCTGGACCTCGAGTCCGCAGGCCAGAACCTCAATCGCATCCTACGTGGAGCAACGGGACCGGTGCTCAAGCGCCTGGTCCGCGCCGACGGTGAGGCCCCGGTCTCGGCCACCACCGCCGTCCTCACGCACGCTAGTCATCAGGACGCCGTCGGCGTCAACGGACTCCTTTACGGTGCCCCCGGCACCGGCAAGACCGCCTTCGCCGAGATGCTCGCCGAGGTCCTGGACAAAGAGCTGGTCGCACGTCAGGCGTCGGACCTGGTCTCCAAGTATGTCGGTGAGACCGAGCAGAACCTGGCGCGGCTGTTCCGCGAGACCGATCCCGAGCACAGCGTGCTGCTGCTCGACGAGGTCGACAGCTCCCTCGCCGACCGCTCTCGGGCCGAGCACACCTGGGAGAGTTATTGTCAAATCTGGTGT
>CAZTYV010000142.1:6937-8682 GCA_964617675.1 uncultured Halochromatium sp.
GCAGCAGCTCGAGCGCTACCCGGGCATCTTCATCGCCGCGACCAACCTGATGACGCGTATCGATCAGTCAGCACTGCGGCGTTTCGATTTCAAGCTCAACTTCCGAGCACTAACGCCGACACAACGGAGGCGAAGCCTCGCTAGCTATGCACAGCATGCTTGATCGGCGTCAAACAGAACATATCCCCCGAACCGTGACGGGCTCTTCCGCGACTAGAACGCGCTAGAGTGATAAGCCGAGCAAGCGTGTCACCGGTTGCACACTACCGCAACGACATAGCGCGCAGTCTGGCTTCAAAAGCTATGCGTGCAGTCTAGAATGCGTTAGCCAATAGGAGAGAATCCCGATACGACGCGGGCCGCTTATGAAGGTCGAATTAAAGCCTCAAGCAATAAGGGATCTGCGCGCTCTTCAGAAACAAGAAGCCGCGCGAATTGCCACGAAGCTCGCCGAACTGGAAAGCGGACTGACCGGAAACATCAAGCGGCTCACCAATTTTACGCCAGAGTATCGGCTCCGCGTTGGCAACTACAGGGTGCTGTTTGAGGTTGAAGAAGATACGGTGGTTGTGTATCGCGTGATGCACAGAAAGAACGTTTATGCCAAGAGGTGATCCATGAACCTGCATCCTCAGTTCATAGGGCCGGAAGGTTCCGAAGAGTACGTTGTCCTTCCCATTGAGGAGTTTCGCGCCGTCGCGGAGGCTCTCGAAGACTATCAGGATTTACAAGATCTCCGCAGCGCCAAGGAAGCGGAGGGTACAGCCGCTTCGACTTCGTTGGATGATGTCGTCAATCAACTGGAACTCGACAGCTAGGTGAGCAACTCAATACCTCAGTTCCTGGGCTCAGGATCCGAGCCAGTTACCACCCTCTCTGGTGCGGTGATCACTTTCCGCAATGGTACGCCTGGCCGGCCTCAGAATCCGATCGAGCCAGAGAGGCGCCGCGAGTCGCTGCTATCTGGCCGAGGCCAACGATCGGGTTAACAGCCGCGTTGATCCGGCCACGTTGGGCGATCGCCTCGTTCGAACCTGCGCGTCCTGAGCTTTGCGCCGAGCGATGGCTTCGTTCGGCGTCGGTCGAGGGCGGCGCTGCGCTCGGCATCAGCCGGTACTTGGTTGATCTCCTGCGCCAGCATCTGGGCGATTGCGTACGCATCCCTGACAAAACGCCGTGTCTTTCCGCGATGCACCATCGCGGTCCAGTTCTTGTTCGCGGGTCGGTTCTGATAGAACGCGAACAGTAGTCCCGCGGCAACCTGGATGGCCGTGTGGTTGATGCTATCGTCGTCAGTCTTCTCGGCCTCCAGCGCCAATGCGAACCGGTGCGCACTGTGCACCATGGCCTCGTGGGAAAACTGGCGTCCGTTGATAGTTTGGCGCAGGAAGAAGACCGACAGCAAGGTTTTCAGGATTTCGGCGGATGCCACTTCAACGAATGACATTTCAGGCCCCATCAGTGATGGTTGACGGGAGACCGTGACTGGCAAGAGGTGTTGCTGATCTGAGACCATGCATTGGGCTCGGGAACACGCTTGGTTCTGAGCTTCAGATCGGCAGCGGCGCGGCCCAGCCGCCGGCACCGATCAGATAGGCCTCGATTCGAATACCGTCGCGCTTCATCGTCTCGATCTGGCGGTTGCGCTCGTCTCGCAGGGCCTCTTCGAGCAACGCCCGAACGACGCGGCGCAGGTGGAGGTCGGCGCCGGGCTCTGGGCGATAGAGGATGCCGTCCTTGACCAG
>CAZTYV010000142.1:8692-9563 GCA_964617675.1 uncultured Halochromatium sp.
ATTCGAATACCGTCGCGCTTGATCGTCTCGAGGTTGCTGCGCCATTTCTCGTAGTGGTCGTGCCACCAGGCGTCGACGATCAGCACCGCATGTCGGGTCTGTCGCGGGCAGCGTCCCTGAAGATGGCGCACCATTTCCTCCAGGATCTGCGCGAAGTTGTAGTGGCCGCGTCCTTTGCGCAGCTGCCCGTGCAGGGCGACGAAGAGCGCAAGCGGGTGGCAGGCGTCGCCCGGCGTTCCCGGGTAGCAGTTGATCTCACCCAGCTTGACGGTCGTGATCTCGTTCAGTTGCGCGACCGAGATTCCGCCATCAGCGGCGGCTTCGGCGATACGTTGGGCGAGGGGAAGAAACTCGGTGCTCATGGTCTCGTGCTCCAGCAGGTACGGTAGTTGCGGCCGGGGCACAGTCTGGCCAAAGAGTGCGACGCTCAATGTCGCACCGGATCATCTGAGCCGCATTGCGACAGGCAGGGCTTCGTTGCCGTGCGGCGTTGCGCGTCTGCCCTGAAGAGCGCGCATTCGGCATACGTCCTGACGAAACCAAGTTCTGATTTTAGTTTCGTCAGAGCACACTCGCGACGCCGGCACGGCGCGTGACTTCGCAACGCGATCCGACAGGGACTGTCGCATCGATGGTGCCCAATGCCGTTGGGAAATCCCAATCGGCAACGCACCAGACGAGGCGATCATGACCAGACGCTATCATGCGCGACGCAAACCACAGCGGCTCGTCTGCATCAGTCTCCTGCTGCTCAGTGGCTGCGCCTCGTTCCAGCCCAGCTACTACGAGAACACCTCGCGCGATGGCGAGAAGATATCGGAGGTGGGAATCGCTCTTTCCATGAAAGTCGTATTTGGCAGCGGCGTTACCT
>CAZTYV010000143.1:0-9435 GCA_964617675.1 uncultured Halochromatium sp.
CGACGAAAGGAGCGGCTCGAACAGATGCACGAGCGCGGCAGCCGACGCGACGGACAGCCAACGGCGCGCTGCTCCGGAAGCTGGTGACTCCGGTGTCGTCGTGGTTGGATTTGGCCACGCTGGCATTTAATGAAGTCCTGCGGATCGATCCGCCGGATTGGGACGAGCCGGATCTGCCGAGTCTGCTCGCGGCGATCGAGCCTTGGCTACCGCCACCAACGACGTCCAGCGCCGGTCAGGGCGCTGCGCCGTCAGCCTAGCTGATCAACCGCTGGCGCCGCGTTCGCTGCGGATCGCTCCGCCCCAGTGAATTCTGACGTCCGCGTCCTATGAGGCTCAGGAGGCCGGATCAGGAAGCCGGATCAGGAAGCTGGCGGCCAGAGGATGTTGACGGTCTTCAAGCCGCTCGCCGGCACCGAGACCTGTTCGGTCTTGGTCTGGCCATTCACGGTGGCGTCGACCTTGTAGGTACCCGCTGGCAGGTCCACCAGCAGCCAAGGACCGTCGGCGTCGGTCGAGACCAACGTCTTGCCGGCCGCATCGCTGATCACGACCTTGACCTGCGCGAGGAATTCGCCGTTGGTATAGGCAAAGACCAGCTTCAACGAGTACTGCGCCTGAACGGCCTCGATCTCGGCGCGGCCGCTCTCGCCGACGCCGCCGGCGATATAGGCGACGCCGCTGGCCTCCGGGGCTTGGGCCTGACCCTGAGCCTGACCCAGTGCGGCGCTGGCGAGCAGCAGGGCAGCGACAGCGGCGCCCAGCGGGCGAGCCAGGAGTCGGGTTGGGCTTTTCATCGCTTGTCCTCCAGGGATGTTTCCAATGACTGTCGGTACGGGCCAGCGCGCCGGTGCGATCCGCTGGCAGCGCTCGACGCGGCGCATCGGCCTGCGGACCATCATCCTCGCCGAGGCGAGCCTCACTCAGCCCCCGCCGTGCTCGATGCGCAGTCTGCTGCCGGCTGGCGGGGGTGTCATCAGCCGTGCGTAGAAATGGTCCGACTGATCCTGCCGATTGCTACGCATCGGCGCGACCTCGGTCTGCTCGAGCACCTGGCCATCGGCGCCGATCAACGCAATGCGGATCTTGCCAGGCACCATGCCGCGGTGCGGGATCATATGCGCGACCTCGCCCTTGATGCTAATCGAGTCCACAGCGGGGTCAACCCTCACCTCTCGAAACTCATAACGGCTCGAGGAGATCAGCTCGACCTCCGGTGCCTCGATCCGCTCGCCGACAGGTCGACTCGCGCAGCCGGAGATGATGAAGAGACTGCATGCGATCAGCAGCGCAATCCGTTGGAAAGAAAGGCACGTATGGAACATGGGGCCTCTGTCTTGTGAGTGGTCAATCAATGTGGCCGGCCGCCAGCATCGGCAGCAGCCAGTAGTGCAGCCCGCTGCCGGCAAACTCGGCGCGCACGGCCTCGACCAAGGCGCGCGCGGTCGGCTCCGGCAGCTCGAGCATGAACAGCACCCGGCGGCTGCGCCCGGCAACCTGCTCAGCCAGGGTCATCGAGCGTTCCGACGAGCCATGCCCTGAGATCGGCAGGCTGGTGAAGCCCGGGACCTCGGCACGCTCCAGCAGCCATTCGGCGAGGCTGTCCTCGAGCGTCGGCGAGCAGATCAGGTGCAGCAGACAATCAGTCATCAACGGTCTCCAAACGGGGTTGGGCTCAGCCGAAACGCCGGTAAAGGATCGGCAGCAGCACCAGGGTCAGCAGGGTCGAGGAGACCAGTCCGCCGATCACCACCGCCGCCAGCGGGCGCTGGATCTCGGAGCCCGGGCCAGTCGCGAACAGCAGCGGCACCAGCCCGAAGGCGGCGATGCTCGCGGTCATCAGCACCGGGCGCAGCCGACGGCGCGCACCCTCCACGACCACCTCGCCGATCGGCCGGCCGAGCGCCTGGAGCTGCTTGAACCAGGTCACCATGACCACGCCATTGAGCACCGCGATTCCGAGCAGCGCGATGAAGCCCACCGACGCCGGCACCGACAGGTATTCGCCGGTGATGTAAAGACCGACGATCCCGCCGATGAGCGCAAACGGGACGTTGGTGAGCACCAGCAGCGCTTGGCGCACCGAGCCGAAGGTCGAGAAGAGGACTAGGAAGATCAGCCCGAGGGCCACCGGCACGACCAGCGCCAGACGGGCCGCGGCGCGCTGCTGGTTCTCGAACTCGCCACCCCACTCGAGCCAATAGCCGGGCGGCAGCTCGACCTGCTCGGCGACCGCGGCCTTGGCCTCCTCGACGAAGCCCACCAGATCGCGCCCGTCGACGTTGGCGATGGCCACCGCGAGCCGGTTGCCGAGCTCCCGCGATAGGGCCACTGGCCCCTCGACGCGTTCCATGGTCACCAGGTTGCTGAGTGGCACCGAGCGCCCGTCGGGCGTGGCGAGCTGCAGCCCCTTAAAGCGCGCCGGCGAGGTCCGCATCGCCTCGTCCCCGCGCAGCACCAGTGCCCGACGCTTACCCTCGCGATAGACGGTGCCCACGCGCAGTCCTTCCACCTGGGCGCGCAGCAGCGCGGCCAGGGCGTCGGCGTCGATGCCGAGCCGCCCGGCCTCCATGCGGTCGACCACCAGGTTCAGATACTGGGCGCCCTCGTTGCGCGGTGTATAGACATCCTGGGCGCCCTCGATGCCGTCGAGGACGCCGACGATGGCCTCGGTGATCCGGTTCAGCTCGGCTTGATCGCCGCCGAACACCTTGACCGCCAGGTCGCCGCGCACACCGGTGAGCATCTCCGAGACGCGCATCTCAATGGGCTGGGTGAAGGCATAGTCGAGCCCCGGGAAACGCTCCAGCGCCTCACGAATGGCGTCGATGAGTGCATCCTTGGTCTCGAAGCGCCACTCTTCCTTTGGGGCCAGCACCAGGAAGCTGTCGGTCTGGTTTAGGCCCATCGGATCGAGCCCCAGCTCGTCGGAGCCCGTGCGGGCGATGATGGCGCGCACCTCCGGCACCGCGTCCATGATGGCCCGCTGCACCCGTTGGTCGATGGCGAGAGACGCCTCCAGGTTGATCGATGGCAGCTTCTCCAGCTGCACCACCAGATCGCCCTCATCCATGGTCGGCATGAAGGCCTTGCCAATCCGGGTATAGAGCGCACCAGCGCCGAGCAGCATCGCCACGGCGACCAGGATCACCAGCCACTGGTTGCGCAGACTCCAGGTCAGCACCGGCGTGTAGATGCGCAGCAGCTGGCGCATGACCCAGGGCTCACCATGGCCGGCCTTGCCGAGCAGGAACGAGGCCAGCATCGGGATGACCGTGAGCGACAGCAGGAGCGAGCTCGCCAGTGCGAACACGATGGTCAACGCGACCGGCACGAACAGCTTGCCCTCTAGCCCCTGCAGGGTCATCAGCGGCAGGAAGACGATGATGATGATCAGGATGCCGGAGGCCACCGGCACCGAGACCTCACGGGTGGCACGGAAGATCAGGTGCAGCCGCGGCAGTCGGCGGCCGCCCGCGCCCTCGCCGCCGCTGTCGTGGCCCTGGCCGCCATGATGGGACAACTGGCTGACGATGTTCTCCACCACCACCACGGCGGCATCCACCAACATACCGATGGCGATCGCCAGGCCACCCAAGGACATCAGGTTCGCCGAGAGCCCGAATTGGCGCATCAGGATGAAGGTCGACAACGCGGCCAGGGGCAAGATCAACGCCACCGTCAGCGCCGCGCGCAGGTCGCCCAAGAAGAGCACCAACAGCACCACGACCAGCACCGTGGCCTCGATGAGTGCCTTGCTCACCGTGTGGACCGCCTTGTCGACCAGATCGCCGCGGTCGTAGAAGATCTGAATCTCCACGCCGTCCGGCAGCCCCGGCTCCAATTCGGCGAGCTTGGCCTTGACGCCTTCAACCACCTCGCGGGCATTGGCCCCGCGCAGGCCGAGGACCAGGCCCTCCACGGTCTCGCCCTCGCCATTGCGGGTCACCGCCCCGTAGCGGGTGAGTGCGGCCCGACGCACCTCGGCGATGTCGGCGACCCGCACCGGCTGAACCGCGCTCCCACCGACGACGATGTTGGCCAGATCCTCGAGGGTCACCACGGCACCCTCGGTGCGCACCAGCAGCGCCTCCTCGCCCTCGTCCAGGCGACCGGCGCCATCGTTGCGGTTGTTGCGCGCGATCGCATCACGCAGGTCCTCGAGCGACACGCCGGAGGCGGCCATGCGCGCCTGATCCGGCACCACCTCAAAGGTCGTCACCAAGCCGCCGAGCGCGTTCACGTCCGCCACACCCGGCACCGAGCGCAGCGCGGGCCGAATGGTCCAGTCCAGCAGGTCGCGCTTCTCGGCCAGGGTCAGGTCGCCACCCTCGATACTGAACATCAGCATCTCGCCGAGCGGCGTGGTCATCGGTGCGATGCCGCCAGCGACGCCGTCCGGTAGATCAGGCCAGACCGCGGACAGGCGCTCGGAGACCTGCTGGCGCGCCCAGTAGATGTCGGTGCCCTCCTCAAAGTCGACGGTGATATCGGTGAGCGCGTACTTGGCGATGGAGCGCAGCATGGTCTGACGCGGGATGCCGAGCATCTCCACCTCGATCAGTGCGGTGATCCGAGACTCCACCTCCTCTGGCGTCATGCCCGGCGCCTTGACGATGACCTTCACCTGGGTCGTGGAGACGTCTGGAAAGGCGTCGATGGGCGTCTGTTGGAAGGCCCGCCAGCCGCCGCCCGCGAGCAGCAGCACGGCGAGCAGGATCAACAGGCGTTGGGTCAGCGCAAACTGGATCAGCCGGGCGAGCATCAGTTAGCCCCCGCACCCGTCTCAGCGTCGACCTCGCTCAAGGCGCCGAGCCAGACGGCCTTGAGCGCCACCACGCCCTGGATCACCACGCGATCGGCCGTGGTGAGGTCGGCCTCGACGAGCTGGGTCTGGCCCTCCTCGGCCAGGATGCGCACTGGCAGCGCGACGAAGCCGCCCGCGCGCTCGACGAAGACATAGGACTGCCCCGCGTGGCGCACCACCGCGGCGGCCGGCAGGCGCCAGCTCGCGCCGCCCGCGGACGCCGCGCTGAGCTGGACCTCGATGAACTGGCCCGGGCGCAGCTGGTTGGTGCCCTCGCGCACCTCGGCACGCACCAGTACGCCCTGATCCTCGCCGTGCACCATGCGCCCGACGGTGACGATCTCGCCATCGAGACCGAGCGCTGGAAGATAGACGCGTCCGCCTGGGGCGAGGCCACCAAGCTGATCGACCGGCACATGCACCTCGACCCAGAGCGGGCTCAGCTCGGCGACCCGATACAGCGGCGCGGCGATCGCCAGCGATTCGCCGGTGTCGACCATCTGCTCGAGCACGACGCCGGCGATGGGCGTGCGCACCGGCAGGCGACTGCTGAGCTGTCGCGTGCGCAGGAGTTGCTCGATGTCGGACGCTGACAGACCGGCGAGCCGCAGCTTCTGGCGCTGCTGCTCCACCAAGGTGGCCAGCTCGGTGCGCCGAGACTGACTCTCAAGCAGGCGCCGTTCGGCGATCACGCCCTCGCGGTGCAGCATCTGATCGCGCGTCAGCTCGCTCTCCGCCAGCGCGAGCCGAGTCGAGGCCTCCAGCAGCGCGCTTTGGGCGTCGACCAGATCGGGGCTGCGCAACCAGGCCAGCACGTCATTGGCACTGACGCGCTCGCCCTCAGCAACCAATAAGGATTCGACTACCCCAGCCTGCGGCGCCGAGACCACACGCAATTGCCGGTTGGGCACCGCGACGCGCGCCGGATAGCGTCGGGTCAGCGCGGAATCGGCCGCGGCTGGCGCGGTCAGCACGAGCCCGAAGGCCTCGCGTTGCGCCGCATCGAGCGGGATCGGCGCCGGTTGGGTTGGCGCCGTCGCGGCCAGCGCGGGCGTCATCGCCGCGAGCATCAGCACGAGACCAGGCCCAAGGGTTCTGGTTCTGGTTCTGGTTCTGGTTCTGGTCCGGGCCCAGGCCCGAGGCCGATCCCAAGCGCAGGTCGAAGCCACGCATGGCCTCGATGCCCGGATCGGTGTTGGCCTAGGATCGGTGTTGGCGGAATCAAGAACAGGCATCATTGCGGAATCATCCCCAAGGCTTGTCGCAGGCGCGCAATGCTGTGCCCCTGCTCGAGTCGCTGCAGCTCGAGGTCTAGATTGGCGGCCCGCGCGCGCTCTTCGGCACGCAAACGGGCCGCGAGATCGGCCTCGCCCAGATCCCAGGCGCGCCGGGTCACCGCCAGCGCCTCAGCCGCGAGCGCGGCGCGCCGCTCGGCGGCGTCGATGCTGGCCAGTGCGCCCCGGTAGCCGATCGCGGCCGCCTGCAGCTCACGCTCGGCCTCGCGGCGCACCTGATGCAGCTCGGCCAGGCGATCAGTGAGCGTGCGCTCGGCAGCGGCCAGCGCCGGGGCGCGCTGGCGTTTCAGCCCGAAAGGAACGCTGATCTCGAGCTGTAAGGCATCCACCGCCGGCAGGTCGCGATCGTCGCGGACGCGCTTGGCGCCAAGGCTGAGCAAGGGATTGCCGCGGCCGTCGGCGGCCACGCGCTCGCGCTCGGCGCGAGCCTGATCCGCCTCGCCAGCCGCACTCGCGAGTAGCGGATGGTCTGTTGGAAGCTGCAGCGGCTCCGCGAGCGCCGGCACCGGCTCACGCAGCGGCTGCGGCGGCTCCGGCAGGCCCGTGAGCCGCTGGTAGGCGGCCTGCGCCTGGTCGTAGGCGAGCTGGGCCGCATCGCGCTCGACCGCGCGACTCTGGGTCTCTTGCGCCGCGGTCAGCTGCTCCATGCGTGCCATCTCGCCGGCTTGGGCGCGCTTGGCGACGGTGGCCTCGAGCGCATGGGCAGCCTCAAGCGCCGCGCGCGCCTGTCGCAGCCGCCCCTCGGCCAAGGCCAGGGTCCAGAGCGACTCGCGCACGACACCGACGACCTCCCAGCGCAGCCAGCGCTGGAGCGCATCGGCACGCACGCCGAGCGATTGCGCCAACGCCAGCCGGGCGCCGCGCTGCCCGGGCAGCCAGAGCGGCAGCTCGACCAGGGCCTCGAGCTCGTAGGCCCCGCTGTCTTCGGTCAGGCGGTCGGACACGGCCTTCAGGCGCAGCGCCGGATCGGCCGCGATCAGCCCCTCGGCCTGCAAGCGCACCGCATCACCCTCGCGGCGAAGGGCCGTCACCCGGTCCTGCTGTGCAGCCAGCGCCATTGCGCCCTCGAGGGCATCGGCGAGCGTGCTCGCCTGCACCGCCGCAACGCTCGCGACCCAGAGCACGAACCCAAGCGCGACCGCGCCGAAGAGGGCAGGCCTGGACCCGGGGCGGGCGACGAAGACGACGCGCGCTCGGCCCAGAGACGGTGCCAGAGACGGTACCAGAGACGGTGTTCGAGAAGACCAGGTCATGTGTTTGAGGATCGGCCGGCGTACTGAACGGAAGCGGACTGCACGGATGCAAGGGATCCGGCGCTTACTGATCAGGCGCGACAGGGCCGCCATTGGCCTGGTCAGGGGGTCAGTATGGCCCCATCAAGCTGACCGTTCGCTGACAGGCCAGCAAAGGCTTTGGTCAGCAGTGACCTCGTAATCTGCACCCGTGCCACGTCGAGACGTGGCCAGATGAACCTCGATGCAGATTCAGGAGAACACTGTGATGACCACCGAATCCCTAGTCGCTCCGACGAGTGCAGACACCCCTACCCACGAGCGCGTCCGCGTGTGGGACCCGCTGGTGCGGACCTTTCATTGGGCCCTGGCGGCCGGCTTCGCGACCGCGTTCATCGTCGAGGACGACCTCCTCAGCGTGCACGTCTGGGCCGGCTATCTGGTCTTGGCGCTGATCGCGGTGCGCCTGGTCTGGGGCCTGATCGGCACCCCCCATGCCCGCTTCAGCGATTTCGTCCGCAAGCCGAGCGAGGTCCTGGCCTATGTGCGCGACGCCCTGCGCCTGCGCGCCCCGCGCTACCTCGGCCATAACCCGGCCGGCGGCGCCATGGTAATCGCTTTGATGATTGCCGTCGCGCTCACCGGACTGAGCGGACTCGCGGTCTACGGTGCCGAGGAGCTTTCAGGACCGCTCGCCCCCTTGATGAGCAGCCTGCCCGCGTCCTGGGGCCACTTCTTCGAGGAGGTCCACGAGGTCATGGCGAATCTCACGCTCGTGCTGATCGTCGCCCACGTGGCCGGTGTGATCTTCTCCAGCCTGTCCCATCGGGAGAACCTGATCGCCGGCATGATCACCGGGTTGAAGCGGAGGAACGTCGAATGATCGTCAACAAGAACGCGCCCCTGGCCATGCTGATCCTCGCCGCGGCCATGGCCCAACCGAGCGCATCGTTCGCCGGCGACGCCGCGGCAGGTGCCGCGGGCTGGACCAAGGCATACCCGCAAGCAGACGGCTCTGCGCCGCGCAGTTGCGCCACCTGCCACGGCCGTGATCTGACCAAGCCCGGCCAGTACGCGGTGACCAATAAGTACATCGGCCCGATGGCGCCCTCGGTGAATCCGAAGCGGCTGACCAATCAGGCCAAGATCGAGAAGTGGCTGCTGCGCAACTGCCGCTGGACCCTCGGGCGGGAATGCACGGCCGAGGAGAAGGCCAACTTCATCAGCTTTATCAAGACCCAGTAGCCAGGAGCTGCCCCCATGCGAGCATCAACGAAGACGATCGCCATCACAACCATTGCCATCCTGTCCTTAGGCGCTGTCGGCCTCGCACTCGGCGACGCCGATGACGACGATCACGAGGAGCACGAGCGATACGAGCACGACGGGCGTTGGCTGAAGCCGCGCCCGGACGTGGCCCCCGTCATCAATGCGATCTACAGCGAGGAGTGCGCCGCCTGCCACATGGCCTATCAGCCGGGGCTGTTACCCGGCGACGCCTGGGCACGGATCATGACGCCCACCGGATTGCGCGATCACTATGGTGACGACGCCTCATTGTCCGACGGGGTCCGCACCGAGATCGCCGCGTTTCTGCTCGACAACTCCGCCGAGCAGGCCGCACGCTCGCGCTCGCGGGCCTTCGCCGTCAGCACGAGCGCATCGGGCTCGGGCCCACAGATGGGGCTGCCTCGCATCACCGAGACCCGGTACTTCTTGAACGAGCATGACGAGATCCCGACGCGTCTTGTGACCGGCAACCCGCAGGTCGGCAGCTTCAGCCAATGCAATCGCTGTCACCGGGGCGCGGACGAGGGCGTCTACAACGAGAAGCAGGTCTCCATCCCTGGTCACGGACGCTGGGAGGATTGAGCGCCCGATCGGGCTGCATGTCCAGACATGCACTGGGCTCCAGCCGCTTGGCGGTCTGCGCAAAACCGCCTCGGCCGGCGGAGCCCCATCATCGCCCGTCGCCATCCCCAGCCGTGGTCCTTGCGACTCGGCGATCAGACACCAGAAACTGTGGCTCAGCATCGCGCCGAGCCACAAAGCGAATGGGTGTCGCTCATGACCATCAAGCAAGTCATCACCGAGGGCGGGA
>CAZTYV010000144.1:0-3672 GCA_964617675.1 uncultured Halochromatium sp.
GCACGCGAGGATGATGCCGCTGCGCGGGCCGGCGAGGGTCTTGTGCGTCGTCGAGGTGACGACGTGGGCGTGCGGGACCGGCGAGGGATAGACCCCCGCGGCCACCAGGCCCGAGACGTGCGCCATGTCGACCACGAACCATGCGCCGACCTCGTCGGCGATCTCGCGGAAGCGGGCCCAGTCGACGACCCGCGAATAGGCGCTGAAGCCGGCGACGATCAGCTTCGGCCGGTGCTCGCGGGCGAGGGCACGGACGGCGCAGCGGGGGTGCGCGCGCCCTGACCGGGATGGCCCTGGCCACCGCGGGGCTCTGGCTGGCCGGGCTCATCACCCGGCTGGTTGGGGTAGGCGCCTCGAGGCGCTAAATGCCGAACGAGCCAGACCCATGTCATGGCGAAGTCGCGTGCGCAAACGCCATGACTGTCGATCAGCGCTTCACCGACTCGATGCTGGACCACCGGCCGAGTGAGCGGCAGCTGAGGGTTTTTCGTGGCATCAACGCCGTGTAGACACCATGAGTCCAGAACTGCCATTCTACGGTGCCTATTTCCCCTCTTGGCTGATCAGCGCCACGCTTGGCGTGCTGGGCTCGGTGCTGTTGCGCAGCCTCTTGATCCGCCTCGGGGTTGACGAAGGGATGCCGTTGCGCACGCTGGTGTATATCGCGCTCGCCTGTCTGATTGCCTTCGCCATCTCAGCCACGGCGTTTGGATTATAACGGATGGCGAGATCGGCCTATGCCCGCCGCTACACCCTCGTCGGCGTCACCCTGGCGGTGGTGATCCTCATCGGTGCGGTGGCGTCCGGGTGGTGGTACCTGCAGCGCGCCGCGAACAACCCCCTCTCTGAGGATGCCGTGCTCACGGCCAACTTGGTGAACGTCGCCGCAACCATTGCCGGGCGGGTCGTGACCATCGCGGTGACTGACAACCAACGCGTCGCCAAGGGTGATCTGCTCTTCGCACTCGATCCCGAGCCCTATGCGCTCGCCGTCGCGCAGGTGCGGGCCGACCTGCGCCTCGCGGAGGCAACGCTCGAGGCACAGCGGCGCACGATCTCGGCCGAGCAGTCGAACGCCGCTGTCGCCACCGAGCAGGTGCAGCGCGCGCGCTCGAACCTGGCGCTCGCCGAGGCGACACTCGCCCGGCTCCTGCCGCTGGCGCCAAATGGCTACGTCACCGCGCAGCAGGTCGATGACGCGCGTACGGCGCGGGATGACGCTCGCACCAGCCTCGAGCAAGCCCTGCGCCAAGCCGAAGCAGCGCAGGCGCTGGTGACCACGCTCGATGCCTCCGAGGCGCTGGTCGAGGCGCGGCGCGCGGCGCTCGCCATCGCCGAACGGGAGCTGGCGGCGACCAAGGTCTTCGCTCCGCATGACGGGCTGGTGGTTGGCCTGACCGTCTCGACCGGCGAGATCGTCGCACCTGGCCAATCGCTGTTCACCCTGATTGACACCGCGCACTGGTACGCCTCTGCCACCTTCCCTGAGACCGAGCTCTCCCACATCACGATCGGTGACTGTGCAACCGTCTTCGTGCTGGCTGATCGCTCGCGCCCGGTGGCCGGCCGCGTCGACAGCGTCGGCTGGGGCGTGCTCTCCGAAGACCTGGTGAACCTGCCCCGCGGTGTTCCCTATGTGCCGAAGACCCTCAACTGGGTGCGCATCGTGCAGCGCTTTCCGGTACGCATTCGGCTCGACGATCCACCGGCACCGCTGATGCGCTTGGGCGCATCCGCCGTCGCGGTGGTCCGGCATGGCGAAGACTGTGGCCGCAGCGGCTCGGAGTGAGCTCATCGCCGCGCCGCCGTCGCGCTGGCACCAGGTGCTCGAGGACCTGCAGCCCGTCCCCGGTCGGGCCGGCCTGACCTGGCGCATCGCGCTGCTGTGCGCGCTGGTGACCGGCGCCGCCATGATGTTCAAGGTCCCGGAGGCGGCGATCAGCTGCTATCTGGTGATCTTCTTGATGAAGCCCGACGCGGTGGTCAACATCGGCACCGGCATCGGCTTCCTGGTGCTGCTGCCAGGACTCATCGCACTCCTGGTCTGGATCATCAACCTGACACAGGGATCGACCCTGCACATCATGTTGGCGATCGTCATCACCTCGTGCCTGTTGCTGTACCTCGGCGCGGCGACGCAACTCGGCGAACAAGGCAGCGTTGCGGCGCTGATCATCGCCTTCGTGCTGACCTTGATCGTGCAAGCCCCCTTCGGTGACGCGGCGACCTTTGCCTTGCGCGAGGCCTGGGCGATGGCGGCGTTGCCGATGGTCCTGATGGTCGGCTTCAATCTGCTGCTCGGCTTCTCCCCGGTTGCGCTCCTGCGCGATAAGCTGCGCGACCGGCTGGCCGCTGCCGCCGAGGCCCTGGAGACCGGCGATAAAAGTCCCCTGCGCGAGCAGCTGCGCGAGGGCAATGCACTGTTCGAGCCACAGGCCCTGGCGGCCCGGCTGCTGCGGCTGGCGCCAAGCGCGGGCGCTCGGCAGATCGCCGCCGACGTGCGCGCTGGTTATGCACTGATGCTCGCGGTGTCAGCACTGCCCGAGACGCTCGACGCAACCCGGCGGTCCGCGCTCGCGCAGCAGATCCGCGCTGCCCATGCCGCGCTCGGCAGGGGTGAGGCACCGCCGACACCCGCATCCCCTGACAACAGCACCCAAGGGCCATCCGATGACGTTGGCACGGCCGATGCCGCCGAGCGCGCGGCTTGGCGCACGCTCGGTGTGCTCGCCGGCGCGCCCGAGCCCGAGGTCGTGCCCGCACCAAAGACCCCCTTCGTCGCCCCAGACGCGCTGACCAATCCGGCCTACACCCGCTTTGCGCTTAAGACTACGGCCGCGGCGGTGATCTGTTTTCTCATCTACACGGCCATCGACTGGCAGGGCATCCACACGGCCATGATCACCTGCTATGTCGCCGCGCTCGGCACCACCGGCGAGACCGTGCACAAGCTCGCCTTGCGCATCATCGGCTGCCTGATCGGGGCCGCACTCGGGGTCGCGGCGATCTTCTGGGTGATTCCCCAGATCGACGGTGTCGGAGCGCTCATGGTGCTGGTGTTCCTCGGCTGTCTGGTCGGCGCCTGGGTCTCGACCGGCCCCGAACGGATCGCGTATGCGGGCGTCCAGGTCGCGCTCGCGTTCCTACTCACCGTCCTGCAAGGCTTCGGGCCGAGCGTGAGTCTGGACACCGCCCAGGGCCGGATCGTTGGCATCCTGCTCGGCAATCTCGTCGTCTATCTGATCTTCACGCGCATCTGGCCCGCGCCCGTCGAAGGCCAGGTGCGTGCCCTGGTCGCGCGCGCGCTCTCCGCGTTGGCGCAGATGGCGCGGCTCGCACCGGCCCATCGCGTCAATGCCGTCGGCAGCGCGGCCGCCGTCGAGGCGCTGGCCGGTAAGGCCGACGAGATGCTGCGGCTGCTGCCCTTCGAGCCTCGCGAGTTGCGCCCCACGCCCAGACGTGAGGCGGCGCTGCATGGCGCGGTTGACGAGATCGAGGCGCTCAATCGCGCCATCTGGCTGAGCGCTGACCCGGACCTTGAGCAGACCGCCGCGCGGCTCGATCAGCTCGCGGAGCGCTTTCACGGGCCGGCGGGGGATGCCCCTGCCTGCGAGCCCCGGCCCGAGACCCCGCCCGAGCCCCCTCCGGATCCGAAGCCTCCGGGCTCGCCCC
>CAZTYV010000144.1:3751-5510 GCA_964617675.1 uncultured Halochromatium sp.
TGGACGGCCAGGCTTGGCTGCGCGACGCCGGCTCCAGCACCCGCAGCTCACTGCTCGCGTTCACCTTGGCATTGGCGCTGACCGGCTGTGCATCCAACGCAACCAACATGGCCCCGGTCTCGCCGGAGCGGCCCTGGACACCTCGAGGCGACGAGGCCGGCCTCTGGAGTCTAGCGCAAGAGGACCAGCCCAAGGCCGAGGACGGGATTGCGCAGTTCAGCATCCCCGCGGATTCAGCGCGGGCGCAGCTCGCGCTCGTCGAGGGGGTCGATCCGAACCGAAGCTATGGGCTGCCTGAGCTGATCGACCTGGCACAGCGCACGAACCCGGCGACCCGAAGCGCCTGGCAACGGGCACGGCAGGCAGCCCTCGCTGTCGGCATGGTGGAGGCGACCTATCTGCCCGTGATCACCGCGAGCGTGATCGGCGGGTCTCAGGAGCTGACCACGCCGCTACCCGAGGTGCTCGGTCAACGCCTCAGTCTCGAGAACACAGAGACAGGCACCGCGCAGATCCTCGCGCTGCAGTGGCTGCTATTTGACTTCGGTCAGCGCCAGGCACTGGCAACCGCCGCCAAGCACACCGCGTTCGCGGCAAACGTCCTCTTCAACGGTGCCCATCAACAGCTGATCTTCGACGTCTCCCAGGCCTACTACCTGTATGGGGCGGCGATCCAGCGTCTTGGCTTTGCCGAGACAGCCTTGCGCAACGCCGAGGCCATCCGGACCGCCGTCGACGCGCGCGCGGCCCAGGGCCTCGCCACCAGCATGGAGACGGCCCAAGCGCGCCAAGCCGTGGCCCAGGCCGAGCTCCGTCGGGTCCAAGCGCAAGGCGCGGAGCGCGATGCCTATCAGGGCCTGCTCGCCGCCGTCGGCGTGAATGTCGAATTGAAGGTCGATGCGGTGAGCGCCGCCCGTCGACCGCTTCCGGCCCCGGCCTCCGCACCGCTCGAGGCGACGATCCGCCAGGCGCTGTCGCGGCGCCCAGACGTGGCCGCCAGCTACGCGGCCGTGCAAGCCAGCAAGGCCGGCGTCAAGGCCGCGCAGGCGGACTATCTGCCCAAGGTCTACGCCGGCGGTAACCTCGCCTGGGGCTCGGGCGATTTCGATGTATCCGGCCTCCCCTCGATTGGCCAGCAAGGCTCCGGCAATGGTCTGCTCGTCGGCGTGACCCTTCCCCTCTACGACGCCGGCCTGCGGGAGGCTCAGATCAGGGAAGCCGAGTCGCGGGCCAAGGCGGCCGCCGATGAGCTGCAGCGCGTGCAGACCGCGGCGGTGACCGAGATCATCGCGGCTCGCAACGCACTGCGCACCGCGCTCGAATCGCACCGCGCTGCCACAGCGCTCGTCGCTGCCGCCTCGACCACCTATGATGCCGCCCTAGCGGCCTACCGCAACGGCCTCGGCACCATCGATGCAGCAACGGAGGCGGACACCGCGCTGCTCGACGCTCGCCAGGCCCAGGCAGACGCGCATGCGGCGGCCTTGGCGGGCGCGGTGAACCTGGCCTTTGTCGTCGGCGCCCTGACCTCGCGCGAGGGCCTGCCCTGAGGCGCGGACGCTTGTGATGCCAAGGCCGTCGACATGCTGACTCTTCTCCAGACGCGGCCAGGGAGCCGCGCCGCATTCGGGCAGCCTCTCGACGCAGCCAAGGTCTCGGGCGGCGGGCCGGTTGGATGGATCGCGGGGGCTGTTCTCAGGTTCTCAGCAGCGCACGCAATGGTTTTCGGGTATGGTTTTATGATGGTTGTTTCTCAGAT
>CAZTYV010000144.1:5520-9396 GCA_964617675.1 uncultured Halochromatium sp.
CCGTCGACATGCTGACTCTTCTCCAGACGCGGCCAGGGAGCAGCGCCGCATTCGGACAGCCTCTCGACGCTACCAAGGTCTCGAGCGGCGGCTCGGTTGGATGGGTAGCACAGGGGCTGTTCTCAGCAGCGCAAGCAATGGTTTTCGGGTATGGTTTTATGATGGTTGTCTCTCAGATCGTTCGGCAAGGCCTCCCTGATCGCATCATCGGTGGTCCGATCCGGTGCCCACTCCTGTGCGCGTTCCTCGTCGCCGCCCTTTCGATTGTCGGTGCGGGCGGTGCGGCGCTCGCGCAGACTGCGCATGAACCGGCGCCAGATCCTGTTCAGCAGCCCGTTCAGGAGCCGGTTGAAGCCTCAGCGCAGGAACCGGTCCAGGAGCCGACTCGACATCACAGCGCACGCGTCCATGAGGTGGACGTGCGCGCACACCGCATCGCCAAGGCGATCGCGGCCGACATCGAGCGCGTCGAGCCCTATCTGGAGCGCTATGGTTATTGGGCGGTGTTCGCAGCGGTCGGGGTCGAGGGCATCGGCATCCCGGCACCTGGTCAAACGCTGCTGGAGGCCGGCTCGCTCGTCGCCGCAGTGCCCGGCGGCAAGCTCAATATCTGGCTGCTCCTGTTCGTCGCCATCCTGGCGACATCGCTCGGGCAGACCATCGGCTACCTGATCGGACGCTCGGGCGGGCGCGCGGTGCTCAGCCGGATGCCGATCTCGGCGCGCAGCCTCGAGAAGATCGAGGACGGCTTCAACCGCTATGGCGGGTGGCTGGTGTTCTTCGGGCGCTTCGTCGACGGACCGCGGCAGCTGATCGGACTCTTCTCGGGCGTACTGGCGATGCACTGGGGCCGCTTCATGCTGCTGAACATCGGCGGCGCGATCCTTTGGGCGAGCTTCTGGGCACTCGGCGTCTACTACCTCGATCTGCATTTCGATACGGTAGTCACCGCCCTGCGGCAGCTCAATCCCTGGATCGCCGCGCTCACGGCGATCGGCCTCCTCGTCCTGCTGGTCGTCGTGGTGATCGCCCTGATCCGACGACGGAGCCCGACCGACCGATAACACAACAGGCGAGCGTCCAGCGATGCGGTTTCCCTGGCGGCTTTACCTTGCAGCAACGCTGGTCGGCGCCTTCGCCGGACTGGTCGGTGGTGCCTTCCATGCGCTGCTTGATCAGGCCGCTGCCAGCCGCGGCGCACTGAGAGGCCTGCTCGATGCGGCGCCCGTTCCCGGGTGGCTGCTGCTGATGCTGCTCGGCGCCCTGGTGCTGGTTGCCGCGATGTGGCTGGTCCGGCGTTTCGCCCCGGAGACCGCCGGCAGCGGCGTCCAAGAGGTCGAGGCCATCCTCGCTGGCGAGCGCACGTTGCGCTGGAAGCGGGTGTTGCCGGTGAAATTCGTTGCCGGCACCCTGGCCGTTGGGTCGGGACTGGTGCTCGGGCGCGAGGGGCCCACCATCCACATGGGTGCGGCGCTCGGCCAGCTCGCCAGCGAGCGCCTCGAGCCGAGCCCGACCCCCAATCGCGCGCTGATCGCGGCCGGCGCGGCCGCGGGCTTGGCAACCGCCTTCAACGCACCGCTGGCCTCGATCGTCTTCGTCACCGAGGAGCTGCGCGAGCACTTCGAGTACCGCTTCGCGACCATCCAGTCGGTGATCCTCGCCTGCTGCGCCGCGGTCGTCGTCAGTGGCTGGATGCTCGGCCAGGGGCCGGATATGCCGATGCCGGACCTGGACATGGCCCCGCTCGAGGCGCTGCCGCTGTTTCTCGTGCTCGGCATCCTGATCGGCGCGCTCGGCGTGCTGTTCAATAACCTGTTGCTGGGGTCGGTCGCCTCCTTCCGCGCCCTGGGGACGCCGGGCGCCTATGGCGCCGCCGCAATCACGGGGTTGCTGCTGGGCGCACTGCTCTGGTTCGCGCCCAACACCGTTGGCGGCGGCGAGGGCCTGGTCGAGAACCTGCTGCACGGCCAGCCCGCGCTGTTCTTCCTGATCGCCCTGTTCGCGGTCCGGCTGCTGACCACCATCGGCTCCTATGGCCTCGGGCTGCCGGGCGGGATCTTCGCACCGATGCTGGCGCTCGGAACCGTCTGCGGCGCCATCTTCGCGGCCCTGATCTCACTGCTGGCGCCCTCGCTCGCGCTGGCCCCGGAGGTCTTCGCGGTCGCGGCCATGGGCGCGCTGTTCGCGGCGACGGTCCGCGCGCCGCTCACGGGCATCATCCTGGTGATCGAGCTCACCGGCGCTCAGGCACTCGCGCTGCCGATCATCCTCACCTGTCTCGCCGCGACCTTCACCGCGGAGGGGATGGGCGGTCGGCCGATCTACAGCTCACTGCTCGGGCTGCAGCACCAACCGCCGCCGCGCACGCCGATCCGCCGGATTGCCGCGGCCGCGATGATCCTGGTCGCCTTCATCGCCATCGAGCGGATCGACGTCGCGTTCCAAGGCACAGGGATGGAGCCGGTCAGGACCCTGGCCCGGAGCGAGGCGCCGATCCCATCGGTGGTCAGCGACATCGCCACCGTGCGCGGAGAAGACGCCGAGCCGGCCCAGATCTCGCCGAGCGCCCCGGCGACGCCGATCGTGGCCCGACCCGCCTCGACAGACGCCGCAACCGAGACCGACGACCTGGAGTCTGGGGGCAGCGCCATGGGTGCGCCCGAGCAGGTCGCGGCGCGAGCCGCCGATGCCCCGACGGCCGACGCCGACCTCGCCGCTCAGCCCCCACAGGCGCAGCAACCGAGCGCTGAGCAGGCGCCCGCTGAGCCCGACGCCATCACCGAGACCCCGGCCGATCGGGGCGCCACAACTGAGCTGCAGGCTCGCTTCAGCATCCAGCTGATCAGCTTCCGCAATCTCGCGAGCCTTGCCCGCTTCGCCGAGGATGAAGGTCTACAGGGCCAGGCTCTGAGACTGGAGCAGCCCGATCAGCGCACCCGTTGGCACGCGGTGCTGCTCGGCGCCTACACCAACCGCGCCGCGGCTGAGGCCGCGCTCGCCGAGCTCCCCGAGCGCTTGCAACGCCTCGCGCCGATCATTCGCCCGCTCGCCGCAGACGAGCGCTTGGTGCCGATCGCCTCGCCCTAGGCGCGCCAAGAGCGAGCCAAGAGCGTGCGAACCGAAGACATGATGCGCCTGAGCGGCGAGCTGCCGATCACCGCCATCGACGCGCCGCGCGCCGAAATCAGCGAGGAGATCGGTGGGGCGATCGGCGGCGTCGGCCCTGAGCGCTGGCTCAGGATCCGCTTCACCGCCGATCCGGCTCACCGCTGATGGCCGGCGAGCGCCCGATCCGCGCCTTGCTGTTGGACATGGACGGCGTGCTCTACCACGGCAGCCACTGCTTGCCGGGCGCCGCGAGACTCCTACAGCGCATCAGCGCCGTACCGCATCTGTTCTTGACCAACAACCCGAGACGCACGCCCGAGGCGGTCGCCGAGCGCCTGCAGGCGATGGGGCTGCCGCGGCCCGATCCCAGCCAGATCCTGACCTCGGCGCTGGCAACAGCCGAGCAGCTGGCGGCGCGCAAGCCTGGGTTCTCTTGGTATGCGATCGGCGAGGGCGGGCTCGAGCAAGCGCTGCTCGCGGCCGGCGGCCGATACGACCCGCGGCGGGCCGATTTCGTCGTCGTCGGCGAAGGGCCCGGCATCGATTTCGAGCGGATCTCGATCGCGATCGCGCTGATCCTGAAGCAGGGCGCCCAGCTCGTGGTCACCAACCCGGATGTCAGCGTCGACGATCAGCGGGACGGCGAGCATCGCGTGCTGCCCGGCGGCGGCGCCCTGGTTGCGCCTATCGCGCTGGCCTGCGAGGTCGAGCCCTGGGTGATCGGCAAGCCGAACCCGGCGCTGTTCGAGATGGCCTGTGCGCGCCTCG
>CAZTYV010000145.1:0-9314 GCA_964617675.1 uncultured Halochromatium sp.
CTCGCAGGTGATCGATGCCGCGGGGCAGGTGCGCGATGTGGTGCTCGATAAGGCGGTCTTCGTCGATGAGCGCGGTCAGGTGGCAGGCCTGATCGGCGCCGTTCTCGACGTCACCGACTCCAAGCGGCAAGAGCGTCTGCTCAAGCTGCGCGCGCAGCGCGACGAGGCTCTGCTGCAGCTACCGCAGGCGGCCGACGAGCTGGATGAGCAGGCCTTCATGCAGCGCGCGCAAGAGTTCGCCGAGGACCTGACCGGCAGCCGGATCGCCTTCATCCACTTCGTGGCCGATGACGAGCAGACCATCGAGCTGATTACCTGGTCGCAGCGGACGCTGACCGACTACTGCAAGGCGAGCTACGATCGCCATTACCCGGTTCATGACGCGGGCATTTGGGCCGATGCGCTCCGCCGGCGCGCGCCCGTGGTCGTCAACGACTACGCCGCCTATCCGCACAAGCACGGGCTGCCGGAGGGGCATGCCGGGCTCGATCGGTTCATCAGCGTGCCGGTGATCGAGCGCGGTCGGGTGGTGATGCTGACAGGCGTCGGCAATAAGACGCTGGAATACGATGCCACCGATCTCGAGACCGTGCAGCTGATCTCCAACGAGACCTGGAACCTGGTTCAGCAACGGCGCAATCGGCGTCGTCTCGAGCGCTCGGCCTCGGTATTCACGCATGCGCGCGAAGGCATCCTGGTATCCGCCCCGGATGGGACCATCGTCGATGTCAACGAGGCCTTCGTCGAGCTGACCGGCTACAGCCATGACGAGCTGGTCGGGCAGCGCCCGGGGATGCTCAAGTCAGGTCGGCACAGCGCGAGCTTCTATGCCGAGCTGTGGCATTCGCTGCTGATCAAGGGGTATTGGCGCGGGCAGATCTGGAACCGCCGCAAGGATGGTGAGCTGCGCGCCCATCTGCTCACGATCAGCGCCGTGCGCAAGGAGCAGAGCGAGCCGGCCACCGAGTTCGTCGCGCTGTACTCCGATATCACCGAGCAGCTCGACTACCAGCGCCAGCTCGAGTATGCCGCGCACTTCGACGCCCTGACCGAGCTGCCCAACCGCGTCTTGCTCGCCGATCGCATGCGCCAGGCGCTGGCGCGCGCGAAGCGCCGCGGCTCGACGCTGGCGGTGATGTACCTGGACCTGGATGGCTTCAAGTCGGTGAATGACCGCTATGGCCACGCCCAGGGCGACCAGCTGCTGCGCGAGGTGGCGCAGCGCATGCGCGCCTGCCTGCGCGAGGTGGACACCCTGGCGCGGCTTGGTGGTGATGAGTTCATCGCGATGTTGACCGATCTGCCGAGTGAGCATGCCTGGGTCCCGCAGGTCAATCGGCTCCTGGCGGCGGTGAGTCAGCCGGTCCAGCTCGCCGACGCGGTGGTGCGACTTGCGGTGAGCATCGGTATCACCTTCTATCCGCAGCGCGGTGAGGTCGACGAGGACCTGTTGCTGCGCCAAGCCGATCAGGCGATGTATCAGGCGAAGCTCGCTGGGCGCAATCGCTACCTGGTGTTTGATGTCGATGAGGAGCGCGACCAACGCGGGCGCCTGCAGAGTCGTGATCGCATGCAGTGGGCCTTGGAGCGCGGCGAGCTGGTCTTCTTCTATCAGCCCAAGGTCAACATGCACACCGGCGAGGTCATCGGTGCGGAGGCCCTGTTGCGCTGGGAGCACCCCGAGCGCGGGCTCATGGCGCCGGGCGAATTCCTGTTGCAGGCCGCCGATGAGCAGCTGATGATCAAGCTCGGCGAGCTTGCGGTCTGCAAGGCGCTCGATCAGCTCGATGCCTGGGCACGCAAGGGCCTAACGCTCGGCCTGAGCGTGAACATCCATGCCCGTCATCTGCAACAAGCGGGGTTTGTCGATTGGCTAGGCCTCACCTTGGCGCAGCATCCAGACTTCGTCTCAGGCCGCTTGACGCTAGAGGTGCTGGAGACCAGCGCCCTCGAGGACTTGGGTGTGATCAAGCAGGTCATCGAGGCCTGCAGCCGGCTTGGGGTGGACCTGTCGCTCGACGATTTCGGCACCGGCTACTCGTCCCTGACCTACCTGCGCAATCTCCCCGCGGCTGAGATCAAGATCGACACCAGCTTCGTTCGCGGCTGCCTGAGCGACCCTGATGACTTGGCCATTCTCGAGGGCGTGCTCGGGCTTGCCAATGCATTTCGACGTCGGGTGGTGGCCGAGGGCGTCGAGACGCTCGAGCACGGCAAGCTGCTGCTGGCGCTCGGCTGCGAGCTGGCCCAGGGCTATGCGATCGCACGGCCAATGCCGGCGGCGGATTTTGAGCACTGGCTCGAGCGCTGGCGCGCGCCTGAGGCCTGGCTCGGCGCGCGAGCCATCCAGCGTGAAGGCATCAAGGGGCTGTTCTCGGTGATCGAGCATCGCGCCTGGGTCGAGCGGATGGATCGTTTCATGCGTGCCGGCGGCGACACGCCCGATACCAGTGACGAGGTCTGCGCCTTCGGCGGTTGGCTGCGCGCTGAAGGCCGCACGAACTATGGTCATCTGCCGGGCTTCGGTGAGATCGAGCGGTTGCACGCGCGGATCCACGAGCTGGCGCGGACCTTAGTCGAGCAGGTCCAGAATGAGGGCGAGCCTTCCACGATGGCCACCTTCGCTGAGCTGCACGCGGTGCACGATGAGCTCTATGCGTCGATGCTGAGGTTGCTGCAAGAGAGGGGGGCGGGCCGCTAAGCCCTGGTGCGGTCCATGCATCCTTCAACGCCGTGGCTGCGAGACGCCGCTGGTTTACGGGCTACGGACTCTCGCGTCGAGGCCTCCCTGCCTCGCGGCTGAAGCCTATCGGGCTACTTCATGCCAACCGCGGTCGAGGGCGAGACCGAGGTCGGGTCCTGTGGCCCCATCTCGCGGGTCAGCATCTTGCCGCCGGCCTGCTTCAGGGCCTCGTGGAGGTCCACCACGAGCACGCTCTGATGGCCGTAGGTCTTCCAGTGATAGCGCAGTTTCTGCAGATCGCTGACGGCGGTCCAGGTGGTGATCTCAGGCTCGGTCTCGGCGGTGCCGGGCGGGGGCTCATTGGAGCCATAAGGGATGTCGAAGTTGTTCAGGAGATGGAACAGGGTCGACACCGCGGCATCGGTATTCGGCTGCTCGGGCACGTTCTGCGTGAAGAAGACCATGCGCACGAAGCGCGACGGCGGTGTGAAGTCGCCTGGCAGCCCGGTCGCGCCATTGCCCATGCCGAACGGCTGCAGTTCGAGGTCGCCGATCTTCTCTGGCTTCGGGTAGCCTGCCGTGAGGTTCACGTAGTTGTTCAGATTGGTCAGGTGCCAATCGAAACCGGGCGAGTTGGTGAGCACGCGCACCGGGTTGTCGTAGACCTTGAGCTCACCGCCAACGGGCTCGATGGTGATGGCCTTGCCGGAGGCATCCTGAACCTTGTAATGCACGTCGGGAACGGCGCCAAGCAGGGCGAGCTTAACCGGCAGTGCGGCGATCTGATCGATGTTCTCCTTGACCTCATCGACGGAGCCGAAGTTGGCCAGGATCCAGGTCACGACCTGGGCCGGAGAGAGCCCCTTGGCGGTGTTCTCCGGGGTGACCTCGGCGTACTCGGCGTAGCCCGGGAAGTAGAACAGGGCCGCATTGAGGCCCTTCTCGTTCAATCCGTCGACGATCATGTCGTAGTTGGTATCGACGGTGGCGCCGATGAAGCCGTATTTGGCGGTGTAGCTCAGCCCATTGTTACCGGTCTCGGTGGTGCCGGTGAACGAGGAGCCCTTCGGCCACACCGCGATCTGGGAGTTGAGTGAGGTGCCGAACTCGAGCGTGCGCCCGACGACCACACCGCCGTCCTTGGCGGTGAGCGCGCCACCGGTGCAGGCGAGTGCCTGAGGACTGCCCAGGGTTGCGCCGACCACGGCGAGCCCGGTGATGATTCCGTAGAGGGATTTCATAGCATTCGTCTCCGCTGTTGATCGAACGGGGCCGATCATGACCCGTTCGGTGCTCCTCGGTGGTCCCCTGAGGGGGCCGGCCCCGAGGCCGTCGGAACCTGCTTGGCTGTCAACCGATGGCCAGTGTGACACCCAGTGACCAGACCCTGGTGCTGGCTCCGGGGTGAGGATAGCCAAAAGTTGTGACGGAGGTGATGTTTTGTCCGCGAACCGTGCGTCGGTTCACGATTCAGATGCGCGAGGCTTGTTCGACCAGCCACGGGCCAGCGATGGTCGATGGCCCAACGGGTTCACCCCGCCCTGACCCGCTTGGCGAGCGTACGCGTGAGACGCTGTAAGGCGGGTGAGATGCTGTTGGGCTCGAGGATCAATTCGAGAATGCACAGGTCATCGGCGAGCGTGCGTGCGGCCCGTAGCGCCGACTTAAGCTCGCCTTCTGTGCTGATCCGATAGGCGTATCTGACACCGAAACGAACAGCGTCATTGCGGCCGGGTCGATGCGAGCAGGGCAGCGCGTGCGGACTGGCCATCCCGCTGATCCTGCTCGCCGACGAATTCCGGCGTCTCCGCAAGTGCCGAGTAGTCACCGTGAAGCGTCCGTGCGAGCGCGTTGTCCGGGTTGGTCAATTCGGCAAATCGGCGACCCGCGTAGCCCAGCCCGCGAGCGAGGGAACCGGCGGGGACGTATTCGCGCAGCTGGGACCCGAGCGCCACCAAGGCCTTCTTGATCGGCTCACCCATGCCATAGAGCATCTGGAATTCGATCGCCTCCGGACTGTATCCGTGTGCTGCCGCCAGCGCCATGACGCGCGCCTGCGTCGTCATGTTATGGGTCGCAAAGCGCGGGTCGAAGCGTTCGGGATGCTGTAGCAGATAGTTCGCGAGCATCTCATAGCTCGCATCGGTGGACGCCTTGAAGTTCCAGACCGGCGATTGCCGATGCTCTAACTGGGCCAAGGTCTTTTCATAATGATCATAGGCCCCCTTGACCAGGCGCACCGGAACGCGGATACCCCGCGCGTCGCCCCAGGCCTTCAGGTCGGCCAGGTCGCGTGCCGAGTCGCGCAGGTAGGCCTGGATCACGATACCGATGCGCGCTTGGCCAGTGGCGTCCAGTGCCAGCTCCGGCGAGGTCTCGATCAGCTCTCGAAACACGGCCAGCGTGAGGTCCTTGTAGGCGTATTCCTCCATATCAATGCGGATGAAGACTGGATCTAACGCCCCGTTCGCTGACAGGCTGAGCAGCTCCCGCAGCGAGGCAAGTATCTGAGCGCGCTTGCCCTGGCCGTCGGGGCTCAGCGCCAACGCTAGATCGTCGACCAGTGCTGACAATTTGAGCGAGACGTGGAGAGGGCCGGCTTCCTCGTTGAGTATGGCCGTCTGGATTAGACGACGGTAGAACGCGAGATAGGCATCAGCCTCAGCCGAAGAGACTGAGGCATCTCCGACGTTGTCGAGTGTGATCTCGATGCCCAAGCGAGCCCGAGCGTCAATCAGACGCTGCAAGCGCGGGCTCGGGTCCGCGTTGGTCGGGAGCGGAAACAAGAAGGGCTCGCTCATCCAGCCAACAAGCGGCATCGCCCAGAAAAACGCTAAGCGCAGCGATTCATGGCGACCCAGGGCGAGGAGGCCGCGCTGAGTCAGCGGTGCAAGTGGACCCGACATCGACAGGCGGATGGCGGCGGTGCGCAAGTCCTCGGCGAACGCTCCGCTCTGTTGCTGCCCAGCGCGGCGCTGCGCATCAACCGCCGCCTCTAAGCGTGCCAGCTGCTGGCTGAAGTCGCTCTTCGCCATTCCGTGACCAGGCCTCGCGAGCTCGTCGACCCGCATGCTTGCCGCCGGTGCAACCTCGGAGCGGCTTGGCCAATGAAGGGCGAGGGCGATCGCAAGTAAACAGGCCAGCAAGAACGACAACAGCACCAAGCCACGGGCGACTCGAAAACGCTTCATTGTTGACGGGGTTCCTTCAACGTTCAGTTGTGCGAGGCGTTGACCTCGATTTGGAGCGAACCGTCTCGAGTCTAGCCCTTCGGCGCGATCGAGGACTTGCGAAAAGTTTGCGTTCCATGACGAACGCCTGAACGTTCTACGGCTTCTGTTTCAGCATCTGGCTGAAAGTGAAGAGCAAACCGCCGTAGAGCTCGATTCCCACCGACCGCGGACATGACGGCAACCGCTGTAAAAACCGGCGTTTTTCGTCGAGCTTTAGTAGCATGGCGGCTCGTTGTTGCTGTCGTTTTTGCTGGAGGTCTCATGTCCATCGCGCCCGGAGCCCGTCTGTCTCCTTGGTTCTCCCTCGTCGTGCTCGTCGCATCGCTCTGTCTGCCCGGCCTAGGGTCGGCGGAAGAGCGGCAGGTGCATCTGTACAACTGGAACGACTACTTCGCCGAGGACACGCTTGCCGGTTTTGCCGAGCGCAGCGAGATCGAGCCGGTGCTCGACGTCTACGACGCGAATGAGGTCTTGGAGGCAAAGCTCCTTGCCGGCTCGAGCGGCTACGATCTGGTCTTTCCGACCGCGCGGCCGTTCGCGGCGCGGCATATCAAGGCCGGCATCTATCGGCCTCTGGACAAGGACCAGCTGCCGGGGCTCGATCAGCTCGATCCGGACATCATGGCCAGCCTTGCCGAGATCGACCCGGACAACGCCCATCTGGTGCCCTACATGTGGGGCACCTCGGGGCTTGGGCTGAACGTCGAGAAGGTGCGAGCGGCGCTGGGTGAAGACGCGGCGCTGGACACCTGGGGGCTGATCTTCGATCCCGAGAAGGCGGCCAAGCTGGCCGATTGCGGGATCAGTCTGCTCGATGATCCGACCGAGGTCTTCTCGGCCGCGCTGGTCTACCTGGGCAAAGACCCGAACAGCCTGGACCCGGCCGATCTCGATGCTGCGACCGAGCTACTGAATGCGGTGCACCCGCACATCCGCTACTTCCACTCGTCGCAGTACATCAGCGATCTTGCGACCGGCGACCTCTGCGTGGCGCACGGCTATTCCGGCGATGTGCTGCAAGCGCGCGAGCGCGCGAGCGAGGCGGATGGCCCCGAGCTCGCCTATCGCATCCCGCGTGAGGGCGCGGCGCTCTGGACCGATGTGATGGCGATCCCGGCGGATGCGCCGCATCCCGAGGCGGCCCAGGCCTTCATCGCCTACCTGTTGGAGCCCGAGGTCATCGCCGAGGTCTCGAACTACGTCTACTACGCCAACCCGAACTCGGCCGCGACCGAGCACCTGGACGCCGAGCTGCGCGATGATCCCGGCATCTATCCGCCGGCCGAGGTAAAGGCGCGGCTGTTCGTGCCGACCGAGCGCTCCGACCGCGAGATCCGCGACCTGAACCGGCGTTGGACGCGGGTCAAGGCGCAGCGTTGAAGCCCTGGGCTTCGTTGAGCCGAGGATCGCCGAGATGACCGAGCTGTTGGCCGCGCGCGAGCCCTGGCAGGACCCGCACGCGGCGCCCATCGTGCACGTCGAGCGGGTGACCAAGCGCTTCGGCGAGGTCTATGCGGTCGATGATCTGAGCCTGAAGATCTACCGCGGCGAGTTCTTCTCGCTGCTCGGTGGCTCGGGCTGCGGCAAGTCGACCCTGTTGCGCATCCTGGCCGGCCTGGACCGACCCACGGCCGGGCGGGTCTTCATCGATGGCGCCGATGTGACCAATCTCCCGGCCTACGCACGGCCGGTGAACATGATGTTCCAGTCCTACGCGCTCTTCCCGCACATGAGCGTTGAGCAGAACGTCGCCTTCGGGCTCAAGCAGGAGGGGATGCCGAGGCAGGAGCGTGCCGAGCGGGTCGGTCAGATGCTGGAGCTGCTGCAGATCACCGAGCTGCGCCGGCGCAAGCCCGATCAGCTCTCCGGTGGCCAGCGCCAGCGCGCGGCGCTGGCGCGCAGCCTGGCCAAGCAGCCGAAGCTGCTGCTGCTCGACGAGCCCCTGGGGGCGCTCGACAAGCGCCTGCGCGAGAACACCCAGTTCGAGCTGGTTAACCTGCAGGAGCGCCTCGGCATCACCTTCATCACCGTGACCCACGATCAGGAAGAGGCGATGACCATGTCGACCCGGATCGCGGTGATGCGCGCCGGGCAGATCCTGCAGGTGGACACGCCCACCGGCATCTACGAGTACCCGAACTGCGAGGCCGTGGCGCGCTTCATCGGCTCGGTGAACCTGTTTCCCGGCAAGGTGGCCGCACTCGAGGGCGACCAGGTGCAGATCGCCTCCGAGTTGGGACCGAGGATGCAGATGCGTTGCCTCTATCCGTTGGCGATCGGCACGCCGGTCAGCGTGGCGGTGCGTCCCGAGAAGATGCGCCCCTGCAAACCAGATGCACCGGGCGGCGCGCTCAACCGGCTCACGGGCGTGGTCGAAGATATCGCCTATCTTGGCGACGTCTCGATCTACCGCGTGCGGGTGCCGGCAAGCGCCGATGGTTCTTTGCCGGCAGAGGGCGGTGACGAGGCAGGAGGCTCGACCCTCGTCGAGATGACGCTGACCAACGTCCAGCCACGCACCGAGCAGGCCCTGACCTGGGGCCAGCCGGTGGCGATGGAATGGTCGCCGACCAGCGGCGTGCTACTGACCGAGTGAGAGCACGTACTCAGCTGAGCCGGGCTGCTCGACGGCCCGACAGGTTAAGGGAGGCGAAGTTGCTCATGGCCTACAGCAGAACGCCTTCAAGCTCGGGATAGTGTCGAAAGATGCTGTCGACACTCGCGAGCTTGGCCTGATGCCGCAGCGCCGTTGCAATGATGATGCGATCAAATGGGTCGCGGTGGACGGGCGACAGGCCGACTGCGGATGCGGCGATGCCTGCGGTCATGGGTAGGAGTTCGATGTCGGAGCCGTGCAGCGCATGGGAGAACCATTCCTTGGGTGGCACAGGAAGCTCCAGTCTGTTTCGCTCATGTGCCAGAGCGAGCTCGTAGCAAGAAGCAGGAGAGACACCGACCCGTGTGGCCGCCTCGATAGCCTCTCGCATAGCCACTCCGTAGCGATCGGTTTCGCCGCTTATCCACCAAAACCAGATATGGCTGTCGAGCACGATCACGTCAGGCAATCCCAATCACCTTCATCGACGATCGGCGCGACCAGATCGCCGAGGGTCTTGCCCTTGCCGGCAATAACCAGGCTTGGTGCTCGCCGCCGAGTCTCTCCGGCAATGGCACCAGCGTCGACGTTAGCGCCGACTGAACGGTCCTTTATGAAGTCGATGAAGTCGAGCACCTCGCGCGCCTTCTCCGGCGGCAGCGTCAGGCTCTTCTGATAGATGGTTTCAGCGAGTGTCATGGCGGAAGTCTCTCAAAGCTGTCCGTTGAAGGCGCGGGACTGGAGCGAGGCAAACAGGGTGTCGAGCTCGGCGAGTTGGGCGAGGAACTCGCGGCGCTTGGCC
>CAZTYV010000146.1:0-2513 GCA_964617675.1 uncultured Halochromatium sp.
GAGCCAGGCGGGACGCCCGAATGGCTGTGGCCGTTGCAGCAGGCGCGCCTCGGGGCCGCGGCTCGGGCCTGCTTTGTCGAATGGCGTTACTTTGCGGTGCTCTCGCCGGCGTTCCACGGCATCGTCGGGCTGGCGCTGGTGAATCCCGAGCGGCGGTTTCAGCGCGTTGCCGAGGGTGGCTTGCTGCTGATCATCGCTGGCGTTGTTGATCGCCCGCCGCTGCCGGACTCAGCGGGCGAGGCCGGCGGCCGCGATCCGCTGTTCGGCCGCGAGACGGCCGAGCTCTGCTGGATGCATCTGTTCGCGCCCGAGGACTGCCGATTTGATCCGGCCGGCTCGGGAGCCGCCGCCGCGGGTGTGCGCGCCGGCGATGCGCACTGCTGTCTCGAATTGCGTCAGCCCAGCGCGGCCGAGGCACGGCTGCAGGTCGAGGCCGGGCAGGGGCTCAGGCTGCAGTTGACGCATCGTGGATTGCCGGGTGCCGCCTTGCCGGACGCATTGGATACAGGCCTCGATGGCTGGCTCGGGCGGGTCCTGGGCGGGCGTTGGCAGGTGCAATGCCCGTCGCCGATGGCCTTCACCGATGGCACCCTGGAGCTCGAGCCGGGCTTTTTGGCCGGACTCGCCGAGATGGGCGGTGGCATGGACCCGAGCTTTGCCTCGGCGGCGCTGCGAGCGCGGGTCGCCGCTGGGCGCACGGGCGTGCAGTGGATGGACGCTGCCGGATACGCTGAGCACAGCCTTGGGGTTCGACCGCTGCCCCTGCATGGCTGGGACTTCCTGTTCGTGCCCAAGCCGGAGACGGGCGAGGGCCTGGTGCTGCAGACCTACTCCGGCAGTCGGGCCTTGCGCTACCTCGAGGTCTGCTGGCGCGATGATGGCGCGCCGCGTCAGGTGCGCTTCCCCGCCGAGGGGCTGCGTCTGGACTGGCTAGACTCGATCACCGATCCCGTGCTCGGGGTGCGACGGCCGTTGGGGCGGCGCATTCAAGCCGCTGGCGGCGGGCTGCACCTGAGCCTGGAGAGTCGGGTGCTGCATCGGATCCCCTTGCTGCGCCCGCGGCGGTTGGCAGTGCGGCACTTCTTCATCAGCGAGGAGATCGGTGTTGCCGACTGGCGCCTGAGCGATGCCTCGGGCCGGGTGCTCGCCGAGGTGCGAGGGCAGCCCTGTGGCGGGGAGTTGGCGCATCGGCGCCTCCGGGTGCCGCCGGTGACGGCTTCATGAGCTCGAGGCCGGAGGTCATCGTGGTCGGCGCGGGTCCGGCGGGGAGTGCCACCGCCTGGCATCTGGCGCGCGCTGGCGTCCCGACCCTGTTGATCGACAGGTCGGCGTTTCCGCGGGATAAGGTCTGTGGCGATTGCCTGAGTCCGCGCGCTCAGCATTACCTGGCGCGCTTGGGGCTGCTCGGCGCCGTCGCCGCAGAGGCGCACGCGGCCACCCGGATCCGATTCCGCGCGCCGGGTGGCGCCGAGGCCGAGACCGCGATCACCGGTGACGGCGCGATGCCGAACCGCACCCTGGTGCTCCCGCGTCGGCGCTTCGATCACCTGTTGCAGCAGCAGGCGTTGGCGGCCGGGGCCGAGTTCAGGGTTGGCCACGTGCGAGCCCTCGCGAGCGGAGGCGGCGTGCAGCTCGATGGCGAAACCCTGCCGGCGCGCCAGGTGGTGATCGCAACCGGCGCGGCCCTCTCGTTGATCAAGCGCTCGCCGCTCGCACCCAAGGGGCCGGTCCATAGTCTGGCCGCGCGCTGCTATCTGGGGGAGATGCCGCCGCCGGGGCCGGACCTGCGCTTCTTCTTCGATCATCTCCCGCTGCCCGGCTATGCCTGGCTGTTCCCGACCGGGCCGCGCAGTGCCAATCTCGGCTATTGGTACAGCGCTGCCAACAGCGACCCCAAGGAGAGCCGGGTGTCCGCGGCCTCGGTGCTGCCAGAACTGCTCGCCGAGCATCCGTCGCTCTCGCGCCTGACCCTGGGCGGTGAGGGTGCGAGCGCGATCGCCGGTTATCCGATCCGGAGTGATTTCCTCAGCGCCCCCCATCGTGCCGATGGGCTGCTCGCCGTTGGTGAGGCGGCTGGGCTGGTGAATCCGTTCACCGGCGAGGGCATCGACTATGCGCTCGAGTCCGCCGAGCTTGCAGGCGCGGCAATCATCGACGCGCTGCGGCGCGCGCCTGCTGCCCAGGGTGCGCGCGAGCCCATACCCAGTGCCGCCCTCGCGAGCTACTCGCGGCGCTTGCACCAGCGTTTTTTCAGCCTCTTCGCGCTGATGCGCTTCGCGCAGCGCTACGCCTTCAATCCCTGGGTCTTCGACCGGCTGTTCGGGAGAGGTCCCGCGGGCCAGGCGTTGGTCGACAACCTGATCCAGGTCTGTTTCGGCGCGGCACCGCCAGGGCGCGTCTTGGCGCCGGTGGAGCTGCTTCGGCTGCTCGTAGCGCGTCCTGCTCGAGGTTCGGCTCGCGGGTGATCGGGCGCAATCGGCGGGCCTTGTCATCAAACCGAAATAAAACCGTCA
>CAZTYV010000146.1:2523-8862 GCA_964617675.1 uncultured Halochromatium sp.
CTTGGCGCCGGTGGAGTTGCTTCGGCTGCTCGTAGCGCGTCCCGCTCGCGGGTGATCGGGCGCGCTCGGCGGGCCCTGTCATCAAACCGCAATAAAACCGTCACGGTCCGAAAACAGTCCTCTGTGACAATACGAGGCTCGATTCACTCGCTGATGGAGTCTCTCCATGAAGAAATCTGCAATCGCCGTTGCCGTTGTTGGCGCACTCTCGCTCTCGTCGCAGGCGATGGCCCGCGACACCATCAATATCGTCGGCTCCTCGACCGTGTTCCCGTTCGCAACCACCGTGGCCGAGAACTTCGGCAATGCGACCGAGTTCAATACGCCGAAGATCGAGTCGACCGGCTCGGGCGGCGGCATGAAGCTATTCTGCGCCGGCGTCGGCGTCGAGCATCCGGACGTGACCAACTCGTCGCGGCGGATGAAGGTCTCGGAGTTCGAGCAGTGCCAGGAGAACGGCGTCGAGGAGATCACCGAGGTCAAGATCGGCTACGACGGTATCGCGATCGCCAACTCGAAGAAGGCTGGTCAGATCAGTATGTCGCTGCGCGACGTCTGGCTCGCGCTCGCCAAGGATGTGCCGAACCCCGAGGGTGGTGAGGAGCTGGTCCCGAACCCTTACAAGACCTGGAAGGAGGTCAACCCGGAGCTGCCCGACGTGGCCATCGAGGTGCTGGGCCCGCCGCCCACCTCTGGGACCCGCGACGCCTTCGCCGAGATCGCGATGGAGGGTGGCTGCAAGACCTTCGATTGGATCGCGGCGATGAAGAGCGAGGACAAGGATCAGTATAAGGCGGTCTGCCGCTCGGTGCGTGAGGACGGCGCCTATGTCGAGGCGGGCGAGAACGATAACCTGATCGTTCAGAAGCTCGATGCGAATCCGGACGCGCTCGGCATCTTCGGCTTCAGCTTCCTGGACCAGAACGCCGACAAGCTGCAGGGCACCATCATCGACGGCGTCGAGCCGACCTTCGACAACATCGCTAGCGGCGACTATCCGGTCTCGCGCTCGCTGTACTTCTATGTCAAGAACGCCCACGTGGGTACCATTCCCGGTATCCAGGAGTACGTGACCGCGTTCACCAGCGAGAACGCCTGGGGTCCGGATGGCTATCTGCCGGGTAAGGGTCTGATCCCGCTGCCCGATGAGATGCGCGCTGAGGTTGCCAAGTCGGCGCAGGCGCTGGAGCCGATGTCGAGCCCGAAGTAAGCTCGGCGGCGACACCTGCTGCGGTCCGTTAGGCCGCATCAGGGCGCGAGGGCGCCAGCGGTTCGGAAGGGCCGCTGGCGCCCGCCGTTGTTATCTGTTCGTCCCAGATCAAGATCGCTCGAGCTCATGAGCCCAACGCTGTTATTGTTCCTTGTCTTGGCCGCGATGGCGCTGGCCTATCACGTCGGGCGAAAGCGCGCCATCAGCGTGGTCGGCGGTGTCTCCCGGATCAATCAGCTGCACTCGCTGCCGGCGTACTACGGCTACTACGCGGCACTCTGGGCCGGTCTGCCCGCGCTGCTCCTGTTGCTCGTCTGGGTCGGGCTTCAAGATCAAATCCTCACGGCGCTCGCGCTTGCCGAACTGCCGACCGAGGTCACGGCCGATCTGTCCAAAGGCCAATTGAGCCTGCTGACCAGCGATATCCGCAATCTGGCCAACGGCAACCTGATGGGGCGCGATCCCAGTCCCGAGGTTGAGGCCGCGGCCGCCCACTACCTGCGCCTGCAACAGATCGCCAACCTGTCACTCTGGGCGCTCACCAGTGCGTTGGTGCTGGCGGGCATCGCCTGGGCCTGGCAGCACACCCGGCCGAGCTTCCGCGCCCGCAATCGCGTCGAGTCGATCGCGATGGTGATCCTGATCCTGTTCTCATCGATCGCGATCCTGACCACGCTCGGGATCGTGCTCTCGGTGCTCTTCGAGTCGATCCGCTTCTTCCAAAGGGTGCCCTGGACCGAGTTTCTGTTCGGTACCCAATGGAGCCCGCAGATCGCGCTGCGTGCCGAGCAGGTGGGGGCATCCGGTGCCTTCGGCGCCATTCCGCTATTTACCGGCACCTTACTGATCTCCTTCATCGCCATGCTGTTGGCGGTGCCCGTGGGGCTGCTCTCGGCCGTCTATCTGGCCGAGTACGCGCCGCGCAAGGTGCGCGCCTGGGCCAAGCCGGTGCTCGAGATCCTGGCCGGCATCCCAACCGTGGTCTATGGCTTCTTCGCCGCGCTGACCGTTGCTCCCTTCTTCCGCGGGCTCGGTGAGTCCGTCGGTCTCGATATCGCCTCCGAGAGCGCGCTCGCCGCCGGTCTGGTGATGGGCATCATGATCATCCCGTTCGTCTCCTCGCTCTCCGAGGATGTGATCAATGCCGTGCCGCAGTCGTTGCGTGACGGCTCTTATGCGCTGGGTGCGACCCAGTCTGAGACCATCCGCCGGGTCATCTTCCCGGCCGCGCTGCCGGGCATCGTCGGTGGTGTGCTGCTGGCGGTCTCGCGCGCCATCGGTGAGACCATGATCGTGGTGATGGCGGCCGGGCTGGCGGCGAATCTGACCATGAACCCGTTCGAGAGCGTGACCACGGTCACGGTGCAGATCGTGACCCTGCTCACCGGCGACCAAGAGTTCGACAGCGCTAAGACCCTCGCGGCCTTCGCCCTGGGACTGACGCTCTTCGTCGTGACCCTGATCCTCAACGTTATCGCGCTGCACATCGTGCGCAAGTATCGGGAACAGTATGAGTAGAACCGCGACCGCGAGCGGCGAGCGCCGCAGCCCGAGAGAGATCGTCGAGGCCAGTCTGAAGCGGCGTTATTCCGCCGAGCGGCGCTTTCGGCTGCTGGGCGCGGGCGCCGTCGTCTTGGGCCTCGGCTTTGTGGCGATCCTGTTCGTCAGCATCGTCAGCAAGGGCTATACCGCCTTCTTCCAATCCTATCTTGAGCTGCCGGTGAGCTTCGATGCCGAGGTGATCGATCCGACCGGAGCGCTGCGTGATGGCGATCTGGACGAGACCGAGGTCATGCGCCAGCTGCGGGGGGTGAATTTCCTCAAGCTCGCCCGAGACGCCTTGCGCGCTGAATTTCCTGAGGTGACGGGGCGCACGCAGCGCCGCGACCTGGACGCCTTACTGAGCCCTGGGGCACCCCTGCAGCTTCGGCAGATGGTGACTGATGACCCGGCGGTGGTCGGCACGCAACGCTCGGTGCGTTTGCTTGCCGACGACGACGTGGACATGTTCATGAAGGGTCGCTCGACCCCGATCCTGCGAACCGAGGGGCAGGGTGTGGCCAGTCTCGAGGGTGATCTGGCGAAGGTTGGCGGTGAGATCATCGTCCGCGTCTCCGACAATGGGCTGGGGCCGCTGCTCCAGCAGGCACGCAATCGGCTCACCGACGCCGCCGACGCGCTCGAGCGCCAGCAGGGATTGGAGCAGAACGACCTCGATCTGCAGGCCAGAAGGCTCCAACAATCCGAGCTGCCCGCCAAGGAGGCGGCGGACCTCGAGCGTGAGATTGCGCGCGGCGAGCGTGAGGTCGGGCGCCTCGGCGATAAGGCCAAGGCCCTGCGCGATGAGGTTGCAGGGACGGACGAGCTGGTGCTGGGCGCCGACGCCCCGAGCTTCTTGCTGCGCGTCAATGACGGGCTCGTCAAGGTGCTCGCGGTGCAGGCCGATCAGGCGCGTGCCGAGGTGCTGGTTCCGCCGGCCTCGGCGGCGGCCGAGCCGGGCACCTGGCAGACACTCGAGCTGACGACGCCGCAGGACGCCCGTCGGCTCAATGATCAGCAGATCGCCTGGGTGTTGCAGCTCAAGCACGAGGGGCTGATCAGCAAGCGTTTCAATGTCCCGTTCTTCACGAACGGCACCTCGCGCGAGCCCGAGCTGGCCGGTATCGGCGGTGCCGTCTTGGGATCGTTCTATACGCTGTTGTTGACACTGCTGTTCTCGTTCCCGATCGCGGTCGGTGCAGCCCTGTATCTGGAAGAGTTCGCGCCGAAGAATCGGATCACCGATTTCATCGAGGTGAACATCAATAACCTTGCGGCGGTGCCTTCGATCGTGTTCGGCCTGCTCGGTCTCGCGGTGCTGATCAACTTCTTCGGTGTGCCGCGCTCGACGCCGTTGGTGGCCGCGATGGTCCTGACGCTGATGACGCTGCCGACCATCATCATCGCCAGCCGGGCCGCGTTGAAATCGGTACCACCCTCGATCCGCGAGGCCGCACTCGGTGTGGGTGCCTCGCCGCTGCAGACCCGCATCCACCATGTGCTACCGCTGGCGTTGCCGGGGATGATGACCGGCACCATTATCGGCATGGCGCAGGCCCTTGGTGAGACTGCGCCCTTGCTGATGATCGGCATGATCGCGTTCATCGTCGATATCCCGCAGGGGTTCACCGATCCAGCGACGGTGCTGCCGGTGCAGATCTTCCTCTGGGCCGATAGCCCTGAGCGCGGGTTCGTCGAGCGAACCTCGGCCGCGATCATGGTGCTGCTGGCCTTCCTGATCGTCATGAATCTCACCGCTGTGCTCCTGCGCCGTCGCTTCGAGCGGCGTTGGTAATCGTCAGTGCGACGGGTCGTCCTGTTGGGGTAGAAACATCTCAAGATCACCCGCGTACCGAGCCAGCCATGAATAACCCAAAAGAGGTCGTGGACGCCGCCAAGACGCCAGCCGTGACAGCGTCCCATCCCCTCGCTTCTGAGTCGCCCATGAATACGACAGCTGATGCGATAGCCGTGAAACCCATCGATGTGATCGCCGATGATCTGGCCAAGGATCGCTCCACCGCAACGACCATGGGCGATATCACATCGCCGAATCCGCGCATGGTCTGCCGAGACGTGAACGTCTGGTACGACGACAAGCATGCCATCAAGAACGTCAGCCTCGATATCGGCCAGAACGAGGTGATGGCGATGATCGGGCCCTCCGGCTGCGGGAAGTCGACCTTTCTACGCTGCCTGAACCGGATGAACGACACCATCCCCAGCGCTCGGGTCGAGGGGTCGATCCGGCTTGACGGACAGGAGATCCAAGACCGCGGTATCGATGTGGTGCCGCTCCGGGCGCGCGTCGGCATGGTGTTCCAGAAGCCGAACCCCTTTCCGAAGTCGATCTACGAGAACATCGCCTACGGCCCGCGCATCCATGGGCTGACCAACAGCCGGGCAGAGCTCGATGAGCTGGTCGAGACCAGCCTGCAGCGCGCGGGGCTCTGGAAGGAGGTCAAGGACCGGCTCGAGGCGCCCGGGACGAGCCTCTCGGGCGGCCAACAGCAGCGCCTGTGCATCGCGCGGACCATCTCGGTCTCACCGGAGGTGATCCTGATGGACGAGCCCTGCTCGGCACTGGACCCGATCGCAACCGCGATCATCGAGGAGCTGATCGACGAGTTGCGCCAGCAATACACCATTGCAATCGTGACCCACTCGATGCAGCAAGCGGCTCGCGTCTCTCAGCGCACCGCGTACTTCCACCTCGGCGACCTGGTCGAGGTCGGCACCACCGACGACATCTTCAATCAGCCCCAGCACAAGCTCACCGAGGATTACATCACGGGCCGGTTCGGCTAGACCGGGCGCCAGCGACGGTTGTAGCAGCTGAGGGCTCTGGCATCTCGCCTACGAGGATCTCTGAGCGAGCGCCGTTCGGTCTGGGCGCTCCTGCGTGACGAGCGTGGGGCAATCGTTGCCGTCATGTCGGCAACACCCCCCGGCGTTAGTTGCTTTGAAGGTCTGTCTGGCTCGAGCGGGGTTTGGCCCCTCGGGGACAAAGCGGCTACACTGCAGGATATTCGTTTTCCCGTATATATCCCGTTTGAGACGCCATGTCCGACTGCAAGACGGCTCCCGCCATGGGCGGCAAACTCTCGCTGCTGGACCGTTTCCTGACCCTCTGGATCTTTCTGGCCATGGCGCTGGGCGTGGCGCTCGGATCGCTGTTTCCGGAGGCGGTGGCCGCCTTTAACCAGCGTCTGACCGTTGGTGCGCACACCAATCTGCTGATTGCCGTCGGCCTCATCCTGATGATGTATCCGCCGCTGGCCAAGGTGAAGTACGGCCTGATGCCAAAGGTCTTTGCGAACCTCAAGATCCTCAGTCTTTCGCTGGTCTTGAACTGGATCATCGGGCCGCTGCTCATGTTCGCGCTGGCGATCGGCTTCTTCGGCTTTCTGGCCCCAATGCTGCTTGGCGGCGATGCGGCGAATTGAATATCCCCTTTAACGTTTGATACCCGCTTGAGTCCCAATGTACACCGGCGAGGTGATCCGACACTCCATCATGGGTGGTCATATCCCAGGAGCGGTGAATATCGTCAGCCTCGACGGGGCCGACGGCCAGAGCGGTAAGTGGCG
>CAZTYV010000146.1:8872-9190 GCA_964617675.1 uncultured Halochromatium sp.
CGGCGAGGACCCGCGCTGGGTCGATTACATGGTCGGGCTGATCCTGGTCGGCATCGCGCGCTGCATCGCGATGGTGCTGGTCTGGAACCAACTGGCGCGCGGCAGCAGTGAGTACGGCGCCGGGCTGGTGGCGATGAACAGCGTCTTTCAGATCATCAGCTTCAGCCTCTATGCCTGGATCTTCATCGGTGTGCTGCCGCCGCTGTTCGGGCTGCAGGGCATGGTGGTCAACGTCAGCATCGGCGACATCTTCGTCAGCGTGATGATCTACCTCGGCATTCCATTCGCTGCCGGCGTGCTGAGTCGCGTGCTGCTCGT
>CAZTYV010000147.1:0-9147 GCA_964617675.1 uncultured Halochromatium sp.
GTACCCTGGCGCTCGACGATGACCTGCTGCGGCTCAAGCGCCGCGTTGCCGAGGGTGCGTTCGGCGATGCCCAACAGCCGCGCGTCGCCAGCCCCTGGGAGAGCGGTCGTCAGGCTGCAACAGGCGGGCAGGGTGCGCGCGCCGAGGGCGGAGCCAAGCAAGCCGGCACAGCGGCTGCGGCTTCAGCCTTAACCAGCGCGACGGCGGTTGAGGCGACAAGCTGGGCGCATCCGATCGAGCGCGATGGGCTGAGCCGCTGGGACTTCGGTGAGCTGCCCGAGTATCTTGACCTCGATCGCGCCGGTATCCGCCTGCGCTGCTGGCCGGCCTTGGTCGACCAGGGCGACGCCGTCGGGATCAGGGTCCTGGACTCGCAGCAGGGTGCCGCCATGGCGATGCGTGCCGGGCTGCGGCGCTTGTTCATGCTCGCGCTCGGCGCCGACCTGCGCGTGCTGCGCCGCGGACTCTGCGACAGCGAGGGCGGCCTCGGTCGGATGCGCCTGCAATACGCCAAGGCGCCTCAGCCAAGATCCCCTGGGGTCGAGCCGACGCGCGTTGGGCAGCTGGCCGCGGTGGACGATCGCCGGGCGGTGGCCGGTGACGGCGGAATCCCCAGCGCGGCCTCGGGAGCGATCCCTGGCAACCTCAGCGCCAAGGGCCGCAAGCGCGGGAAGAAGAAGGGGAAGGGCGCGGCCAAGGTCGCAGCCGCCGCATCCAGCACCGCGGAAACGATCGGGGCGGGCGCGGATCTGGCCGATGAGCTGCTGGCGCTGATCATCGATCTGACCTTCACCGAGGACCAGCCGCCGCTGCGCGATCAAGCCGCCTTCCAGCAGCGCCTCAGCGCCGGGAAGCCGCGCCTGTTCCCGGTCGCACAGGAGGTCTGCGGCCTGGCCTCCAGCATCCTCGGCAGCTATCAGAGCCTGCGCAAGCGCCTCGATGGCATCACCCAGGTGCAATGGATGCCCTCGGTGCTCGACATGCGCGTGCACCTCGACAGCCTGGTCTATCGCGGGTTCTTGGTCCGGGTGCCGTTCGCGCATCTGCAAGACTATCCGCGCTATCTGCGAGCCCTCGAGCAGCGCGCCGAGAAGCTGCCGCTGGCGGCGACCCGCGACCGCGAGCGGATGCAGGAGCTCGAACCGTTACTTGAGCGCTGGCGCGAGCGGGTTGCCGCCGCCGAATCCGCCGAGCGTGAAGACGAGCGCCTCGACGAGATCCGCTGGATGCTCGAAGAGCTGCGCGTCTCCCTCTTCGCCCAACAGCTCGGCACCGCCCATCCGGTCTCGGTCAAGCGCATCGAACGGCGCTGGCGCGAGCTCGGACTTTAAACCGACCCGGCTTGGCGGCTGAGCAGCTCGCGCGGCGCGGCGCCGAGGTCTCGCCAGTGCTCGGGATGGCAGGTGAAGAGCAGGACCTGATGGCGCTCGGCGGCGTCGAACAGGATGCGCTTCATCTGCGTGAGCCGCTGGCTGTCGCTGTGCACGAGCGCGTCGTCGAGGATGATCAGGGTCGGTCGGCCGGCCTCTCTGAGCAGGTCGGCGTAGGCGAGCCGGCTGATCAGCCCGAGCTGCTCGCGGGCGCCGAAGCTGAGCGAATCGATCCGTTCCTGCTCGGTGCCGGCGTGGCCGTTACGGGTGATCTGCCGCGGAATGAGCTGCTCATCGACGCTCAGACCGGCCTGCGGGAAGAGCAGCGAGAGATAGCGGTTGATATGGCCCTGCAGCGGCGCTTGCAGCCGTTGCGTCAGCGCTTGGCGCTGCTCGAGCAGCAGCTCATGCAGCAGTGAGAGCGCGTCGGCGCGGCGCTGCAGGGCCTGCAGGTTTCGCTGCAGCTGCTCGCAGGCGCGTTGGCAGTCGCCGCGCTGCTCCTCGAGGCCCTCGGCGCTGAGCGCCTCGAGCTGACTCTCGAGCCGGTTCAGCTCGAGCTCGCGCTCGCGGGCGGTGCGCTCGCTCTGCTCGGCACTGTTGGCGAAGCGCACGACATCCTGCTTGAGGATCTCCGGGCGCGCGGCCTCGATCTGCTGCGCTCGGCTGCGGATGCGCTGCTCGAGGCTGTCGAGTGCGGCTCGGGTGTCGGTCAGGTCCCGATTCAAGGACTGCAGCCGGGCCTGGCGCGCAGGTGCCTCGATGTCGGCCTGCAACTGCTGCCGCTCTAGGGTGCTGCTCTGCGCCTCGCTCTGGGCGGTGCTGAGCGCAAGCTGGTGGCTGTGCTGTTCGCGCTCGGCGTCCTTCAGGGCCGCGAGTGCGATCTCGAGCTGGATCTCGGCCTGTTTCGGGTCCAGTGCCGGAAGCTGCGGCGCGTTTGGATCGCCCGGATCGGGCGCAGCGGCGCCGGGGGCGGTGAGTGCGGTAGGGTCTGCCGCTTGCCGTTGTGCCCGCAGCTCGGCATCGAGGTCGATGCGCTGTTGGGTGAGATCCTGTTGCTGCTGCGCGAGCAGCTCGATCCCCTCGGGCGCGAGCGAGCCCAAGAGCGCCTGCTGGGCCTCGATCTTGGCGCTGAGGGTCTGCTCGCTGGCCGCGCGCGTCTCGGCATCTGCCAGGTCGACGACCTTGAGCTGGGCACAAAGCGCGGCGATGCGCTCGCTCAGGTGCTGATGATCCCGCGCCAAGTTTCCTAGATCCTCGCCGCCGGGGATGATCTGTAGCCGCCCGACCTCAGGGATCAAGAGCTCCGCGGGCTCGAGGAGCAGCTGCTCGCCGCTGCCCGTGAGGGTTGCTGCCCCCAGCGACAACTGCTGGCCCGGCGCTAACGCGAACTGCACCCGGGTCGCGACAGCGCGGCGCCGGATCTCGAGCTCGGTGCGGCCCTGCTCGGCGCGGCGCAGCGCCTCGAGCGCGTGCGGGTCGATCTGCGCGCGCTGTCGCTGTTGGCGTTGCTCCAACAGCTCGCCCTGCACCTTGCGCGCCTGTGCCAGACGTCCGGCGAGCGCCTCGAGCTGTTGCTCGAGCTGGTTGAGACGTTGCAAGAGTTGTTGCCGCTGCTGCTGCTGCTGCGCCTGCCGGGCACGGGCGCGCGCCTGGTCGTAGGCGGTCTGCGCTCGCGTCATGGCCTCGGCCAAGGCGGGGACGCGCGCACTGAGTGCGGCCAGCCGCTCCTGTGCCTTGCACTCGGCCGCTCGCCGTTGCTCGAGGGTCTTGTGCTGTTGCTCTAGGTCTTCGACCTGGCCACGCAGCAGCTCCAGCTCGCGCTGTCGCTGCCCGCGCTGCTGCTCGTCCTGTCGCTGGTCCTGTTGCAGCTGCTCAACCTGGTCGAGCTGGGCTTGGGCGGCGCGCTGTTGGCCCCTCAGTTGCTCCCAGGGTTGCTCGCGCTGATCCTCGAGGTGCTGTTGGCGCAGCGTCGCCAAGCGGTCGACCTGCTCGCGATAGAGGCCGATGCGCTGGTCGAGTGCCGAGCGTTCCTGCTGCCGCTCATCGAGCGCCTGCTGTTGTGCCTTGTACTCGCCACTCGGCCGACCGGCCGGGGTGAGCAGCCGCCGCTTCTGCGCCTCGACGGCCTGGATGATCGCATCGCCGCTGCTGCTGGCGACCTCGCCGAGCTCGCTGCCGAGCACCGCGTGCAGGTGATTGCCGGCGTGCTCGACGGCCTCAGCGAGCTCGTGGCCAGCGCCCTGCTCGATCCAGAGCAGGCCTGGGATGCCCCAATGCTCGGCCTTGCTGGCGCCGCGCCCGGGATGGCTGAAGCCGAGCAGCTCGGCGAGGCGCTCTTCGGCCTCGTCGCCGTCGAGGCTCTCGGCTCCGATGCGCAGATCGCAGCGCTTACGGGCCAGGAAGCGCTTACTCAGATGCCAGTGCTGATCCTGCCACTGGAACTCGAGCTCGATCTCGGGCGCGGCCGAGGAGTCGCCATGCGGCTGTAGATCCGTGACGCTGCCGGAACGATGGCGCTCGAAGAAGGCGGCGCGAATGGCGCGCACCAGCGTGCTCTTGCCGGATTCGTTCGGGCCCGTGATCAGGTTGATTCCGGGCTCGAGGTCGGCCAGCTCCAAGGGCTGTTGGAAGCGGCGCAGCTGGGCGATACGCAGGCGTTTCAGCTGCATTGCGCCGCTCCAGCGATCGGGCCCTGCTCGCGCAGCAGATCAGCGAGGATGACCAAGGCCTCGCGCGCGGTCTCGCCGTCACTGCCTTGTTGGCGCTCGCGCAAGGTGGTGACCACCGCGCTGAGATAGCCATCCACTTGCAGGGCCGCGAGGTCGGCGTCGGTTGGGCTTAGGCGCAGGCCGTCGTGATCCACCTCGAGGCTGCGGCAGCGGCCCTCGGCGATGGCGAGTGCGTCCTGCAGGCGTTGATGGGCGCCCAGGTCGAGCGCGCCGCTGAGCTGCAGTCGCAGCACGCTCGTCGTCTCCAACCTGCCCAGCCGCTCGATCAGCGCCTCGACATCGCCGGTCAGCTGAAGGTCCGCTTGCCAGCGCTGCCAGTCATAGGTGCCGATGGGGTAGGGCGTGACCTGCGGCATCGGCCGTTGCGCGCGATCGCACGAGCGGCCCTGCTCGCGGGTCGATTGCTCACTCGCCGGGCGGTCGATCTCGACGATCAGCGCCCGTCCGGCACCGTTGTCCTTAAATCGGTCTTGCTCGGGCGTTCCGCTGTACCAGGTGCGCTCATCGATCTGTTTGAGGCCGTGCCAGTCGCCGAGCGCGAGGTAATCAAGCCGCGCGCGCTCGGCTCGATCGGCAGCGATCGGGTTGGCCGAGTCGATCTCCTCGGCGAGCAGGCCCTGCACGCTGCCGTGCGCGAGCCCGATGCGCAACAGCTCAGGTGGCGTCTCCGCTTGGTCGAACCAGGCGGTCAGATCGGCCATGGTCTGGCGCTGGGTCAGCGGGGCCGGGAGGATGACGAAGCCGGCCTCGGGATAGAGACGCGGCTCCGGCGCGAGCAGGGGCTCGACATTGGGTGGCACCGCGCCGATACGCGCTGCTCGGGTCCAGATGCTCTCGGCGAGGGCGGCATCATGGTTGCCCGGCAGCAGCAGCCAGGGGCCGTCGAAGCCTTGCATGGCGTTGAACAGCCGGCGAATGGTGCGCTCCGAGACCGTCTGTGCGTCGAACACATCGCCGGCCACCAGCACGGCGTCGACCTGCTGAGCGCTCGCGAGCGCGGCGAGCCGCTCGACGGCGGTGAAACGGGCCTCGGCGATCGCGACCGCGTCCTCGGGCGCGAAGCGCCCGTATTGGCGTCCGATCTGCCAGTCGGCGGTGTGCAAGAAACGCGGCATCCAGACCTCCAAGTCCGCCTTCGCTAAAGCCTGCTCGCACCGAATGCTGACGAATCCACGATGGAGCGAGCGTGCAGCGAGCACAGTATAACCGGATCGCTTTCGCGCATGAACGAGGGGGCATCGGCGCGCGATTGTGATCAGAGCCAGTGCTCCTTAACGAGCACACGGGCTACCAGGCCTCTCGACCGCCCTTCAGCCCGGGGGGCGAGCCTGATGGTTGGGGTTGTCGGGTCGAACCGGGAGCCGCACCGGGAGCCGAGCCGGGAGCCGAGCCGGGGGCGGGCCCGGGAGTCGAGCCGGGGGCGGAGCCGGGCCTGCGGCCGGGGCTGGGATGAAGACGGAGGCGGTCTTGTCGCTGAGGCTTGGTCTATGATGACGCCATGCCGGTGAATGCCTGCACCGCTTGATCAAGGGTCTCCGACGCGCCGCTCATGACGACAACAGCCATTCCGAAGGTCGGTTTTATCAGCCTCGGTTGTCCGAAGGCCACCGTGGATTCCGAGCGCATCCTGACGCGGCTGCGCGCCGACGGCTATGCGATCGCTTCAGACTATGCTGGGGCTGACCTGGTCGTGGTGAATACCTGTGGCTTCATCGATGCCGCGGTCGATGAGTCCTTGGAGGCGATTGGTGAGGCCTTGGATGAGCACGGCCGGGTGGTGGTGACCGGCTGTCTAGGCGCGCGCGCGGCGCTGATCCGCGAGGCCCATCCGCAGGTGCTGGCGGTGACCGGGCCGCAGGCTGAGGATGAGGTCTTGGCAGCGGTGCATGCGCATCTGCCGCCGCCGCCGCCGAGCCCGTTCACCGATCTGCTGCCGGCGCAGGGCATCAAGCTGACGCCGGATCATTACGCCTACATCAAGATCAGCGAGGGCTGTAATCACCGCTGCCGCTTCTGCATCATCCCGAGCATGCGCGGCGACCTGGTGAGCCGACCGATCGGTGGCGTGCTCGATGAGGCCCATGCGCTGGTCGAGTCCGGCGTGCGCGAGCTGCTGGTGATCTCCCAGGACACCAGCGCCTATGGGCTGGACACCCGCTACCGGACCGATTTTTGGAAGGGTCGGCCGCTGCGCACCGATATCGAGACCCTGGCGCGTACCCTCGGCGAGCTGCAGGCCTGGATTCGGCTGCATTACGTCTACCCCTATCCGCAGGTCGATCGACTGATCCCGTTGATGGCCGATGAGCTGATCCTGCCCTATCTGGACATGCCGTTGCAGCATGGCAGTCCGCGGGTGCTCAAGGCGATGCGCCGCCCGGCGGCGACCGAGCAGGTGCTCGAGCGTCTCCATGACTGGCGGCGAATCTGTCCCGAGCTGGTGCTGCGTAGCACCTTCATCGTCGGCTTCCCGGGTGAGACCGACGAGGATTTCGAGCAGCTCTTGGCCTTCCTGCGTGAGGCGCGGCTCGATCGGGTGGGGTGTTTCAGCTACTCGCCGGTCGAGGGTGCGGCGGCTAACGCGCTACCCGATCCGGTGCCGGAGCCGCTGAAGGAGGAGCGCCGCGAGCGCTTCATGGCGCTGCAGGCCGCGATCAGCCGCGAGAAGCTCGCCGAGCGGGTCGGCAGGCGCGCGATCGTGCTGGTCGACGAGGTCCATGAGCAACAGGTCATTGCCCGCAGTGCCGCCGATGCGCCCGAGATCGACGGCCGGGTGCTGATCGAGGGCGCCTGGGAGCTCGACCCGGGTGACTTCATCGAGGTCGAGATCATCGCCAGCACCGAGCATGATCTGATCGGGGAGCCGGTCAACGCGGATTGAGCGTGCTGCCGGTGGATCGCGCCGCGACATCGAGACACCGATGAAGCGCGTGCTCGCTGCAGCAGCGGCTGCGCTGGTCGTCGGTGTCATCCTGAGCGCGGTGCTCGGATGGCCGCTGCGCGCGCTCGAGCCGCCCGCGCTCGAGATCGCGACCTCACCGCTGGCGCTGGATCGCAACGGGCAGCTGTTGCGGGCCTTCACCGTCGAGGACGGGCGTTGGCGACTCCCCGTGCGTCCTGAGCAGGTCGATCCGCTCTATCTTCAGCTGCTGTTGGCCTACGAGGACCAGCGCTTCTTCTCCCATCAGGGGGTCGATCCGCGGGCATTGCTACGCGCGCTGGCTCAAGCGCTGCGGCATGGTCGCATCGTCTCGGGCGGCTCGACCCTGAGCATGCAGGTGGCTCGGCTGAGCGCGGGGCTGGAGACCGGCTCGTTGCGCGACAAATGGCGGCAGCTCGGCGGCGCCTTAGCGCTTGAGCGCGCGCTCGACAAGCAGCAGATCCTCGAGGCCTATCTGAACCTCGCCCCCTTCGGTGGCAATCTGGAGGGGGTGCGCGCGGCCTCGCTCGCCTGGCTCGGTCGCGAGCCCAAGCGCCTGACACCGGCGCAGGCAGCGTTGCTCGTGGCCTTGCCCCAGGCACCAGAGCAGCGCCGGCCCGATCGCTCTCCAGAGGCGGCCCGTCGCGGTCGCGATCGGGTGCTGGCGCGCGCCGAGAGACTCGGTCTCATTGACGCGGAGACGGCCGCGGCGGCGCGCCGCGAGCCGATCCCGACCCAGCGTCGGCCGTTCCCAATGCTGGCCCCGCATCTGACGAGCCGCCTGGTGCGGGCTGCGCCCGGGGTGGCTGAGCATCGACTCACGATCGAGGCCGAACTGCAGCGGCGGCTGCAGGCCTTGGCCGCGGAGCATGCCGGGCTGCTCCCTGACGCGGTTTCAGTGGCGATCCTGGTTGCCGATCACAGCACCGGTGAGACCCTCGCGAGCGTCGGCTCCGCTGGATTGCTAGCGCGCGAGCGCGATGGCTTTATCGATATGACTCAGGCCGCGCGCTCGCCGGGCTCGACGCTGAAGCCCTTGATCTACGGACTGGCGTTCGAGCTTGGCCTGGCGCATCCGGAGAGCCTGATCGAGGATCGACCGCGGGCCTTCGGCGCCTATGTGCCTGAGAACTTCGATCGCGACTTCCAAGGCACGGTGACAGTCCGGGCCGCGCTCCAGCAGTCGCTCAATCTGCCGGCGGTGACCCTGCTCGAGCAGGTGGGGCCGGCGCGGTTGCTCGCCCGGCTGCGCCGTGCCGGCGTGGCGGCGCGACTCCCCGAGATGGCCACCAGCCCTGGGCTGGCGATCGGCCTGGGCGGGGTCGGTCTGAGCCTCAGCGACCTGGTCGCACTCTATGCGGCGATCGCGCGCGGCGGTGATCCGGTGCGCTTGCGCGATAGTGCAGCGTCAGCAGCGAGGCGAGCAGGGTCCGCTCCTGGCCAGGGTCGACGCAACCCGGTGCTGGAGCCGCGCGCGGCTTGGTATCTCGGCTCGATCCTTTCCGGGGCGGATCGCCTCGATCAGCGTGGTCGCGATCTGGCCGTGAAGACGGGAACCTCCTATGGCTATCGCGATGCCTGGGCCTTGGGCTACGACGGACGCCATGTCGCCGGGGTTTGGGTTGGGCGGCCCGATGGTGCCGCGGTGCCGGGCTTGACAGGCACCAAGGACGCGGTGCCGATCTTGCTGGACACCTTTGCCCGGATCGGGGGCGCTGCGCCGTTGCCAGGGCCACCAGCCGGCGCGCTCATGGCCTCGACAGGCGAGCTCCCAAGGCGCCTGCAGCGCGTCGGCGCCGGCTCCAGGGCCTCGGGCCATGATCGGCTCGAGATCGCCTTTCCGCCACACGGGGCCGAGATCGATCTCGGGCTCTCGGTGGGCGAGACCGCCGCTCTGGTGCTCAAGGTGCGCCACGGCGTGCCACCCTTTCAATGGCTCGCCAATGGGCTGCCGATCGCGAGCGAGCCCTATGCGCGCAGCCTGCAGTGGCGGCCCGATGGCCCGGGATTCGCCTCACTGGCGGTGATCGACGGTGCTGGCGACTCGAGCCGGGTGACGGTCAATCTGCGCTAGGCCGGTTGGTCGGGCTGAGGCTGGGCTGAGGTTGGGCTGAGGTTGGGCTGAGGT
>CAZTYV010000148.1:0-9044 GCA_964617675.1 uncultured Halochromatium sp.
AGCAGTGGGAGCAGGCCATCAGCCTAGAAAACGTCCTGGCCAAGCGCTCCCCGTCGACGGCCATGAGCAAACCTCGCCGACTGCAAGACGCGCGATCCGCTAATGCCCAGCTGGAGCGAGGCTACGCGGACCACCTTGCGCACCCGCGCCTTCGGCATGCTCCGCGAAGCGGGTTACCTCTCGGCGGGCAAGTCACATCAACTTCAGCCCTTGCAGATTGCCCCGGAGATGGCTCGAGCCTAGCGCAAGCTGCTAAGCGATCCTAACATTCCAGGTATGCAAGACTGGCGTCTGACAACGCAAGCGCTGGCTGAGCCGCGAGCCGCCCATCGTGCGGCTCGCAGCGCACGAGAGCCCTATCGGCTCAACGTGGCGATCTTGCTCGGCAGCGGTTGGAGCGCCGCGGACGTGTCGGCCGCCCTGTTGATGGACGTCGCGCGTTGACCATAATGCGCGAGGTGCATTCGCAGATCAGGCAGACGCTGCATCTGTATACCGAGTCAAACGTATACGGCACCTGCCAAGGCTCGGCGCCGTAGGCCGTTCAGGGGATCAGAGGAGCGCCGACGACGGACCGCTATGACCGAAATTGACATCCCGAGCCTACCCCGGGTGGCCGAGTGTCGTGCGCGCCCGTCGGCGGCTGCTCTGGCGTACACTGGCGGCCAGCAGCAGTTCCATTGAATCAGCAGTCGGGAGCGAGGTCATGGCGAAGGCGGTTGTACTTCTGAGCGGGGGGCTCGATTCGACAACCGCGCTCGCCATCTGTCGCGAGCAGGGTTTTGAGCCCTACGCGCTCTCGTTTCGCTACGGTCAGCGACACCTCGTCGAGCTTGAGGCGGCGGCGCGGGTGGCCGATGCCCTGGGTGTGGCTGAGCATCTGATCAGCGAGATCGATCTGCGTCGCTTCGGTGGCTCGGCGCTGACCGCGGACATCTCGGTGCCTAAGGACCGTGATACCGAGACCATGGCGGCGGGCGTTCCGATCACCTATGTGCCCGCACGTAACACCGTCTTTCTCTCCTTTGCACTGGCCTGGGCAGAGGTACTGGGGGCGAACGATATCTTCATCGGCGTGAATGCGTTGGATTATTCTGGTTACCCGGACTGCCGTCCCGAGTACATCGCCGCCTTTGAGCGCATGGCTAACCTGGCGACGGCGGCTGGGGCGGAGGGCCGCCAACATCTGCGCATTCACGCGCCCCTGATGACCCTGACCAAGGCCGAGATCATTCAGCGCGGTACCCAGATGGGCGTCGATTACGGGCTAACCAGCAGTTGCTATGACCCGGGGGTCGATGGCCGTCCCTGCGGCCATTGCGATGCCTGTCAGCTGCGCGCCAAGGGCTTTGCCGAGGCCGGTCTGCCAGACCCTCTTCTCAACCGATTCGCGACGCAGGATTGATGCAAACGCGACTCTATCACCAAGCAGCGGCCACCTTCGAGGCCGCGCGCCGCATCGATGGACTGCCTTCGGGTCATCCAGCGGGCGGGCGACACGGCCATGGCTTCAAGGCACGGGTCATGGCCGAGCTACCGCTGGCTTGGGGTGGCTTCGTCGGTGCCGAGACCGATGCCTTGGCCCAGGCGTTGGGTGAGGCTGTCGAACCGCTCAGCTATGCGGATCTCAACACGCGGCTCCCAGTGCCGAGCGATGCGAATCTCGCGGCTTGGGTGCGGCAGCGACTGCAAGCAGGGGGGCTTCCGGGGATCGCACAGGTCGGTGTCCAGAGCACCAGTGAGCAGGGCGTCGAGCTGCGTTCCGCGGACTCCGCTCTGGCTCCAGCTCCAGCTGCATCTCTGGAAGCCGCTTCGGGTGCCTCTTTGGGTGCCCCTGCGGGTGCCTCTTTGGGCGCATCGACAAGCCCCTGTCAGGTACACGTCTGGCGACGCTTTCGCTTCGAGGCGGCACATCGGCTAACGCGGGTGCCGGCGGAGCATCCCTGTGGTCGGATGCATGGACATGGCTTCGAGGTGATCCTGCATACCGAGCAGCCCGTGCTGATCGAGCCCGATGAGCATCACCGCGAGACGCCGACCAGCCTCGACTACGATCGCATCGGCGCACTCTGGGCGCCGTTGCATGAGACGCTTGATCACAGCTGTCTGAATGATCTGCCGGGGCTCGAGAACCCAACCAGCGAATGGCTTGCGCATTGGATCTGGCAACGCCTCAAGCCTCGGCTCCCGGCGCTCGCGCTGGTCAGCGTCTATGAGACCGCGACGGCCGGTTGTCACTACGATGGGCAGGATTATCGAATCTGGAAGGAGATGCGTTTCGAAGCCGCCTTGCGGCTGACCGGCGCCCCAGACGGCGATCGGCGCCGCCGCCTGCATGGCCATAGCTACCTGCTGCGTCTGCACCTCAGCGCCCCCCTTGACCAGGTGCTGGGCTGGACCATCGATTACGGCGATGTGAAGCAGCTGTTCAAACCGGTCTACGCGCGCCTCGATCACCATGAGCTCAATGGCCTCCGTGGGCTCGCCGATCCGAGCACCGCGGGCGTTGCGGGCTGGATTCGCGCGCAGATCGCCGAGGTGCTGCCGGCGGCCGATCGGCTCGAGCTCTTGGAGCGACCGGGGCGCGGCGTCCTGCTCTGTTGGGGACAGCGGCGACCCTGGCAGGGGCGAGCGGTGCTGCCGCTCTCGACCTAGCCCGCGAGGGCGGATCGCGGCCCCAATGTCAGGCCTCTATCAGGTCAAGGAGTTGTTCTACACGCTGCAGGGCGAAGGCGCCCGCAGCGGTCGCGCGGCGGTGTTCTGCCGCTTTGCAGGCTGCAATCTCTGGTCCGGACGCGAGCGCGATCGTGCAGGGGCCATCTGCGACTTCTGCGATACCGACTTCCGAGGGACCGACGGCGTCGGTGGGGGTCGCTTTGCCGATGCCGAGCGCCTCGCCGAGCGCATCCTGGGGCTTTGGCCGCGAAACCAGGGGCAGCGCTACGTCGTGTGCACGGGCGGCGAACCCTTACTGCAGCTCGATGTGCGGCTGATCGAGGCCCTGCATGCGCGCGGCTTCGAGGTCGCCGTCGAGACCAATGGCACCCGACCAGCGCCGCCGGGGATCGATTGGCTCTGCGTGAGTCCCAAGGCCGACGCCCCGCTGCAATTGACGGCAGGTGACGAGCTCAAGCTCGTCTTCCCACAGCCAAAGGCGGCTCCAGAGCGCTTCAGCGCACTCGCCTTTGAGCACTTCTTCCTGCAACCGATGGACGGACCGCAGCGCGCCGCCCATACCGAGCGAGCGCTGGCCTATTGCAGGGCACACCCGCAGTGGCGTCTGAGTCTGCAGCTGCACAAGCTGCTCGGCATCCCCTGATCCTTAGGCTTGCCCCTCAGGTTTGGCCTTCAGGGTTGTCCAGGCGTGCTCGCGACCGCGCTCAGCTGTCTCCGCCGGTGCGGCGCTGGCGTCGCTCGGTCGCTGCGACGCTCGGGGCGTCGAGCTGCCCCGCGCGCGCCAAGGCGGTGCGTAACTTGTCGCCGGTACCGGCAGGGACGAGCACCAGATGGGGTCCGCTCGGCAGGGTCTTGCCGCGCTTGAGTCCGGGGTTCAGCCGCTGCAGCTGGGTGAGGGTCACTCCACAGGCGCGAGCCGCTTGCGCTAGATCGATCTGTTGTCCGGCCTCAACGACCTCAACGCGCGGGTGATCAGCGATCGCCGGCATGCTGAGGCCGTGCCTCTCGGGGGCGCGCACCAGCTCGGCGATCGCGAGCAGTTTCGGGACATAGGCCTCGGTCTCGGCAGGGAGGTCGAGGGACCAGAAATCGGTTGGCTTGCCAGCGGCCTGATTGGCACGCTGCGCGGCGCGCACCCGGCCGGGGCCGGCGTTATAGCCCGCCAGCGCGAGCGCCCAGTCGCCATCGAGCTCACGATGAAGTTGTCGTAGGTAGGCGATGGCCCCGCGGGTCGAGGCCAGGATGTCGTTACGCCCGTCATACCAGCTGTTTTGGGTGAGCCCCATCTCGACGCCGGTGTAAGGCATGAACTGCCACATCCCGGTTGCACTCTTCGGCGACACGGCGTGCGGGTTGTACCGGCTCTCGACCTCGGGTAGGAGGGCAAGCTCGGCCGGGAGTCCGTGACGCTCAAGCTCTTCAACGATCAGGTGCAGATAGGGCTGCGCGCGCTGGGTCAGATCCGTGAGATAATTCGGGTGGCGTTTGAGCGAGCGGATGGCGCGCTCGACGCGCTCATGATGCGCGACCCCGAGCCCATCGCCGTCTCGGACCCTGTCCCAGAGATCCTCCCCGGAGCCGGCGAAGCGATGGCGACGGCTGGTCTTACCATCATCGCGACCGATGACCCGCACGTCGACGGCTGGTCGCACGTAACCGTACTCTCGCGCTGAAACAGAAAAGGTCTGACCGCTCGCGACCCGGTCACCATCTGGTTGGCTGGCGCAGCCGCCGAGGGTCAGGGAGGCGCTGGCGAAGGCGAAGGCGATCAATAGGGACAGGGTATGGGAGGCAGCGGGCATAAGCGGTTTCGCAGCGACAGGATTTGAAGAAGATGCGCTTTGTACTTGTTTTAACGCGCTTACGCTCGCGAATATACGGGAAAACCCACGAGCTTGCCAATGATGATGTCGCGCACCGGGGGCACCCCGGATGAGTGCCTGTCGGCAGCGCGATCCAGAGCCGATCGAGGTGCTCGCCAAGTGGTACAAGACGCCGATCGGTCGGCATGTCGCGCGCGTCGAGACGGCCTGCGTGGAGCGCATGATCGAAAACTCGTTCGGGCATTTCTTGGTCCAAGTCGGCTGCGGGGAGCAGTTTGGTGAGGCGCTCGAGCAGAGTCGTATCCGCACGCGCGTGCTGGTCGGTGAGCGCGGCTGCGCAGGCTCGGATGGCGCGCCGGTACAGGCGTATCCGAGTGACCTGCCGTTCGCATCGGCGAGCGTCGATGCGGTCCTGCTGCCGCATACGCTGGACTTCGCACCCCAGCCACAACGCGTATTGCGCGAGGCCGAGCGGGTCTTGATCCCAGAGGGTCGTATCCTGATCCTGGGCTTCAATCCGCACAGCGCGTGGGGACTGATGCGGGCCTTCTTGCGGCGTCGTCGGGTCCCCTGGTGCGGCAATCAGCTCAGTGCGGCGCGCCTGATCGACTGGCTGGCGCTGCTCGGCTTCCAGCTCGAGCTGCGGCAATGGCTGTTGTTCCGCCCGCCGCTGCGCTCGGTCTACACCAGCCGCCTGGATTGGATGGACGACGCCGGTGCGCGCTGGTGGCCGGTGTTTGGCGGCGCCTACGTGATCCGGGCCGTCAAGCGCCAGAGTCTGCCAACAGCGATCCGTCCGCGCTGGAGACATCGCCCATCGTTCTTGCCCGGAGGTGCCGTGAAGCCAACCGTTCGTGAGGGAAACCATGCCCGCTCACCCCGTTGATCGTCGGGTGGCCGGCCCGGCCGAGGACCGCGCACCGAGTGCGGCTACCGCAAGCTCGATCCCGGTCGAGGTGTTTACCGATGGTGCCTGCAAGGGCAATCCAGGGCCCGGCGGTTGGGGGGCGCTACTGCGCTACGGCGCGCATGAGAAGGAGCTCTGCGGCGGGGAGGTCGAGACGACGAATAACCGCATGGAGCTCACCGCGGTGATCCGCGCACTCGAGGCGTTGACGCGGCACAGCGAGATCATCCTGACCGTCGATTCCCGCTATGTGCAGGATGGTGTCGAGCGCTGGATGGCGCGGTGGAAGCGCAATGGGTGGAAGACCAAGCAGGGCAGCGCGGTCAAGAATCAAGACCTGTGGCAGCAGCTCGATCAAGCGCTGCAGGGGCACCGTGTCCGTTGGCGGTGGGTTCGGGGCCACAGTGGCCATCCGGAGAACGAACGGGCGGATCAGCTCGCGAACCGTGGGATTCCAGGCCGCGGGCGTTGAAGCGCACGCCCGCTCCAGAACAGGCCGTCGAGTAGGGGATAGAAGATGCGACAACTGGTATTGGATACGGAGACCACCGGTCTCGAGCCCAAGGAGGGCCACCGGATCATCGAGATCGGTTGTGTCGAGCTGATCGAGCGACGGCTAACCAAGGCCAATTTCCACCGCTATCTGCAGCCGGATCGCGAGATCGATGCGGGCGCCGTCGCGGTCCACGGGATCTCGAATGCCTTCTTGGCCGATAAGCCGCGTTTTGCCGAGATTGCCGAGGAGTTGATTGAGTATCTGCGCGGCGCCGAGCTGATCATCCACAACGCCTCCTTCGATGTCGGTTTCCTCAATCATGAGCTGAGTCTCTGGCGAGGCGCAGCACCTCGTATCGAGGACCTCTGTACGGTCGTGGATAGTCTGCAGCTCGCGCGCGAGCGCCATCCGGGCCAGCGCAACAGCCTCGATGCGCTTTGTCGGCGCTACGAGGTCGACAATTCACGCCGAGAGCTTCACGGTGCGCTCTTGGACGCCGAGATCTTGGCCGACGTCTACCTTGCGATGACCGGAGGCCAGGTCAGCCTGTTGCTCGGTGGTGAGAGCAGTGGCGGGGGCTTCAGCCAGGGGTCTGTGACGGACCGCCCGCGACCAGTGCTCAGCGCGGAGCGGCCAGCGCTGCGGGTGGTTCGCGCCACTGAGCGCGAGCTTGAGGCCCACGATGCGCGGCTTGCGGCGATCGACGCCGCGAGCAACCAGGCCTGCGTTTGGCGAGCGCTGGCGGCGACCGATTAGTTGGAGCGTTGCTTGTGTACGCTTGAGGGTGGGGCGCCCGCCATCATCTCGAGCGCGGGGAGATCAAGGACCTCGACGTGCTTGCGGTCGACGCGCAGCAGGCCATCCTCTTGGAAGCGGGTGAAGAGCCGGCTCACCGTCTCGACCGCGAGGCCAAGATAGCTGCCGATCTCGTGCCGTGACATGCTCAAGTAGAAGTCGGTCGAGGACAGCCCACGCTTGCTGAGTCGACTGGACATGCTCGTCAAGAAGGCGGCCAGTCGTTCTTCAGCGTTCTTTTTGCCGAGCAGCAGCAGCATGTCGGCATCTTGTCCGATCTCCTTGCTCAGCAGCCGGTACATCTGGTGCTGCAGTGACGGGATGGTCGCCGCAAGCTCCTCAAAGCGCTGGAACGGGACCTCGCAGATCGCGGAGGTCTCAAGCACCTTGGCCGAACAGGCGTGGCAGGACTTGTCGATGGCGTCGAGGCCGATGATCTCGCCTGGAAGATGGAAGCCGAGCACCTGCTCGCCCCCTTCTTCGCTCGGTGCGTAGGTCTTCACGGAACCCGTCTTGACCACGTAGAGCGAGCGGAACCGCTCACCGCCTCGGAACAGGTGGTCACCGCGATGCAGTGGCCGCGAGCGCTTGATGATCGAGTCTAAGCGCTCGACATCCTCGGGCGCGAGTCCCATCGGCAGACAGAGCTGCGACAGCGAGCAGTTCTTGCAGGCGACTCGGATGGTATCGAACGAGATTACTTTTCGCTGAGTCAAAGCAAGGTTCCGGTGTGTGGTTTTCCCCTATTCTGCAACTCAAGTTGACATGCATCAAGTGTCAAGATGATTGACATACACGCGCCCTGAGCATTGGAATCGTGGCAGTGCACTGGCAGCGGTGTGGAATGGCGGGCCGGGGAGGGATATGCCGAAGCAACACGGCGCTTGAGTCTCCGCCCCTGGCAGAGACCGTAGCGCGTGGCTCGGAACGAAAAAAGCCGCGCCGAGGCGCGGCTTCCAGCAAGGTGCTCGATGCGCGCCTTACTTGGCTTCTTCAGCAGCCGGGGCGGCAGGCGCCATCGGTGCACCGTACGGCATGCCATAGGGCATGCCACCGTAGGGGGCGCCATAACCGTAGGGAGCGCCGTAGCCGTAACCCGGATGGCCGCCGTAGCCGTAACCCGGATAGCCGTAGCCATAGCCGTCGCCGTAGCCGCGACCATAGCCGTAGCCGCGCCCGCGGCCGTAGCCACGACCACCGCCGCTCATGCTCATATTGAAGTCGCCGTAGCCGTCACCGAGCATGTCGCTAAACATGTCGCCCATGCCGTCACCCCAGCCGTTGCCGTAGCCGGGGCCGCCGTAACCTGGCCCCCCCCACCAGGCTTGCGCGGCGCCCATCGAGAAGGCGGCGCTGGTGGCAATGGCGGCAATACCCATGACCTTTGCAAACTTGTTCATATGAAGCTCCGAAGGGTGGTGAATCGATCCATTACTGCCCCGAGGTGTTTCGAGATCGACACCGGGTTGAGCAGCAACGAAGGTCCGCGGATCACGAACGCAGCGGAGTATACGTGGACGCGGCTGCGCTTGTGAAGCCTGGGGGCGGGATGCTGCGGCCAGCCGTTCCCTCAACCGCGCGCCCCGTCGTGTGCCCGTCGTGGGCCCAGACTGGTGCTCGGTCTGGCGCTCGGTCTGGCGCTCGGTCTGCATCGGCCGCGCCTGCGCGCGCGATCCAACCGCACAGGTAACGCCGAATTGTGGCCTGAGTGCCATTTTGCTAACGTGACCGCGGTATCCTATCGGGACTTAAGTCGTCTGCCTGAACAGGTCATGCCCAAGCTCATTTTCGTCACCGGCGGCGTCGTCTCGTCGCTGGGTAAAGGTATTGCGTCCGCGTCACTGGCCGCGCTGCTCGAAGCGCGTGGTCTCAAGGTGACCATGATCAAGCTCGATCCCTACATCAACGTTGATCCAGGCACCATGAGCCCGTTTCAGCATGGGGAGGTCTACGTCACCGATGACGGGGCCGAGACCGACCTCGATCTCGGCCACTACGAGCGGTTCCTGCGCACCCGCATGGGGCGCAACAACAACTTCACCACCGGACAGATCTACGAGAGCGTGATCCGCAAGGAGCGTCGCGGTGACTATCTCGGGCGAACCGTGCAGGTGATCCCGCATATCACCGACGAGATCAAGGAGGCGATCAGGCTCGGCGCCGATGATGCCGATATCGCCATCGTCGAGATCGGCGGCACCGTCGGCGACATCGAATCGCTGCCGTTCCTCGAGGCGATCCGTCAGATGCGGGTCGAGGTCGGTGTCGAGAACGCGCTCTTCATGCACCTGACGCTGGTGCCGTACATCCCCGCCGCGGGCGAGATCAAGACCAAGCCGACCCAGCA
>CAZTYV010000149.1:0-8878 GCA_964617675.1 uncultured Halochromatium sp.
GGGGCCGTAGCGACCATCACCCGGCGGGTGAGTGCGCAGGCCGCGGGAATTCCCAATTCCATCGATCGGTTGCAGGTAGCAGTAAGCGGTCAACCACCGGATCCAGGTTGAAACACAGGGGTGTTTCCGCGACCATCGGTAGCGTGCGTCGCAGCAGGCACCCGGGCAAGCACCTCGGGTGCACCCGCACGGCAATCAACAACGCAAGGACCAAGCACATGGCGCTGGCGATTTTCGATCTGGACAACACCCTTCTTGCAGGCGATTCGGATTATCTCTGGGGACGCTTCCTCGCCGCCGAGGGAATCGTCGACGAAGTGCATTACGAGCGCGAGAACGAGCGTTTCTACCGCGAATACAAGGAAGGAACGTTGGACATCCGGGAATTTTTGAGATTCTCGCTTCGACCGCTTCGCGACAACCCGCGCGAGCTTCTCGAAGCGTTGCGAGAGCGTTTCGTCGCCGAGTTGATCGAGCCCATCATGCTCCCCGCGGCCAGAGATCTTGTCGAAACGCATCGCTCGGCGGGGGACACCCTCATGATCATCACCGCGACCAACGCGTTCGTGACGTCGCCGATCGCCGCGTTGACACAGGTGTCCCAGGCGGCGGTGAGGAACTCAGGCGGCACGTCGCCGAGATTGAAGCGCATCCAGTAGGCGCCGAGCCAGGCGATCGGCACCCAGAGCAGATCGTGCAGGAAGGCCAGGAAGCGCGAGCGCAGCCGTTCGTACCAGCGCGTGACCATGGCGCTCTCAGACGCGCGCCTGGCGCTCGGCGAGGCCGACGCGCAGATGGATGAGCACGAAGATGACCGCCCAACCAGCGATCAGCTGCCACTGCTCGGCGATGCTCAGGGCCGGGGCCGCAATCGCTGAGGCGGCGACGGCCGCCATCAACACCAGCGCCCAGATCAGCGTGCGGCGATGGCCCCAGCCTGCCAGCACCAGGCGCTGATAGTGATGGGAGCGATGCGCTTCCCAGACCCGCTCGCCCTGCAAGGCGCGCCGCAACAGGGTCCAGCTCGCATCGACGATGAAGGGCGAGAAGATCAGCCAGGCGACCCAGAGCGGAAAGAGGCCAGTGCTCGCCCCCCAGAGGCTGAGACCCGCGGCGAGCAGACCGAGGCTCGAGGAGCCGACGTCGCCGAGAAAGATGCGCGCCGGCGGCAGATTGCCGGTGAGAAAGCCGGCCGCCGCGGCCGCAACCGCGGCGCAGCAGAGCGCGTAGCCGAGGTCACCGGCGACATAGCCGAGGTAGCCCAGCGCGGCGAAGCCGATGACCGCCATGCCGCCAGCGAGGCCGTCCATCCCGTCCATGAAGTTGTAGAGATTCAGCATCCAGACACTGTAGCCGAGGGTCAGCGGCAGGGCGACCAGCAGCGGCAGCGGGATGAGCAAGCCGGGCAGCACGAGCAGATCCCAGCGCAGGCCACCGAGCCAAAGCGCGACCGCAGCCAGCAGGTGCACGGCCAGGCGCAGCCGGCGCGAGACGTTTGCGCGATCATCAAGAAAGGAGACCGTTGCGACGATGAGAAGGGCGAGCGCAAGCCAGGGCAGCGCCGGCACGTCAGCCAAGGCGCCGGCACCGAGCGCTCCGAGCGCCGGCGCGGCGCCGAATCCAATGATGAGCCCGGACAGGAGCCCGATCAGGAGCGCGAGTCCGCCAGTTCGCGGGATCGGCTGACTGTGCAGGGAGCGCTCGTTGGGATGGTCGAGCACCTGGAGACGTTGTAATCGCCCACGCGCGAGCAGCGCCGTCGCGGCAGCGCTGATCATGAAGGCGGTGAGGGCCGTTGCGCCCAGTGCGAGCAGGCTCGCGCTGGGCCAGATCGATTCCATCAGTGTGGTCGCATCAGCGTGGCTTCGACCTTGTCCCGACGCTCAGCGCCGACCAGCAGCTCGATCAGCTGCAACGCAAAATCCATGGCCGTGCCCGGACCGCGCGAGGTCACCACCTTGCCGTCGACGACCACGGGCTGCTCGAGCAACCGAATCTGCGGGTAGCGCGCCGCATCGATGGCGCCGGGGAAGCTGGTCGCGTCCCGATCATCAAGCAGCCCGGTGCTTGCGAGCACGGCGGGCGCGGCGCAGATGGCCGCGCTCCATCGATCCGAAGCCGCCTGGCGCGCGAGCAGGTCGTGGATGCGGATGTCGCGATCGAGGTTCGTCGCGCCGGGCTGGCCGCCTGGCAGTGCAACCAGGTCGAAGTCGTCTTCCGCGACATCATCGAGGTCGGCATCCGCCATCAAGACGGTGCCTCGACTACAGACGACCGGCCCTGGATCAAGGCTCGCGGTGACGACCTCAATCTCGGCGCGGCGCAGCAGGTCGATCAGGGTCACGGCCTCGAGCTCTTCACAGCCGGGCGCAAGCGGGATCAGCACGCGTGGCATCGACAGCCTCCAATCTCAAGACGAAGCAGCAGTTCAGTCATGGTGATCATCGGCGAGCTCGGCCGCCGGAGATGCCTGCTCTGTGGGCTGCGCAGCGGCTGGGGGCTGACCGAGGATCACAAGTCCCTTGAGCACATTGAGCGCCTCGGAGAGCTGGTAGTCTTCCGCGGCAAGCGGGACCGACCCTTCACTGTTGTCGGCATCGCGGTCATCGGCCGGCGCGGGCTCATCGACCTCCCCCTCGGGCGCACCGTTGTCGTCGGCGAGGTGGCGCACCAGGTTGGCCTCCTTGACCGAGGTCAAGTCTGCATCGGCGGCGAGGGTCAGGCTGCCGCGCTCGAGGAGGATGTCGGGCACGATGCCGAGCGCCTGGATCGAGCGCCCGCCGGGCGTGTAGTAGCGCGCCGTGGTGAGCTTCAGCGCGGTGCGCTCGTCGACCGGGATGATGGTCTGCACCGACCCCTTGCCGAAGGTCTCGTTGCCCATGATCAGTGCTCGGCGCTGGTCTTGGAGCGCGCCGGCGACGATCTCCGAGGCCGAGGCGCTGCCGCCATTGACGAGCACCACCAGTGGCGCGCCCTGGAGAACGTCGTCGGGGCCGGCGCGGAACTCGAGCTTGGCGTCGTCGAGCCGACCCTCGGTGTAGACGATCAGGCCGTCCTCGAGGAAGGCATCGCTCACACCCACCGCGGCGTTGAGGACACCACCCGGATTGTTTCGCAGATCGAGCACCACCCCTTTCAGTGGCTCTTCACTGTCACGCTTCAGCTGCTCCACGGCGGCCAGCAGGTCCTCGGTGGTGCGGGACTGAAAGCTGGCAACGCGCAGATAACCGAATCCGGGCTCGAGCAGGCGCTGCTTAACGGAGGCCACCTTGATCACCGCGCGCTCAAGCTCGATGCGCAGCGGTTTCGACTCACCGTCGCGCATCAGGGTCAGCTCGATCGTGCTGCCTGGCTCGCCGCGCATCAGCTCCACCGCGTCACTCAGGCTCATCCCCTTGACCGGTTTATCGTCGATGCGAACGATCAGGTCCCCGGCTTGGATGCCGGCGCGCTGTGCCGGCGTATCGTCGATCGGGGCGATGACCTCGACGAAACCGTCCTCCATGCCGACCTCGATCCCGAGGCCGCCAAATTCGCCGCTGGTGCCCTCTTGGAGATCGTCGAATTGGTCGGAATCGAGATAGGCCGAGTGCGGATCGAGGCCGGCGAGCATGCCACGGATGGCGCTGGAAAGGAGACTGCGGTCATCGACCTGCTCCACGTAGTCGCTCTTGATGCGGCCGAAGACCTCGGCGAAGGTGCGAAGCTCGTCGAGCGGCAGACCCTCGGGCTGCTCGGGCTCGGCCACCTGCGAGGCCGCTCGGTTCGCCTCGAGCACCTCGTCGACACTCGGCTCAGGACGGGTCCCGGTCGGCGTAAATCCTGGCGGAGGCGGCTGGATGGCTGGCGCGTCGGCGTCCGGCACCGTGCCCGGCGGGCTTGTCTCTGGGATCTGCTCGGGGGCCTGATCGGGCTCGGCCTCGGGCTCTTGCGCGAAGGCGCTGGAGAGGACGCCGGGGAGGAGCCCGAGCAAGAGGATGAGGATGAGGACTGGCTGACGATTGCTCATGCTGCGTTCCCGTGGGCTGGCACTGCCACCCGGCTGTGGTGTTCGTGATTCAAGATGCTTGATGCTCAACTGAGAACCTGATTGCGCGACTGCGTTCCCGGGACCTGTGACCGTGGGGCGCCTGCGGCGGCCCCGGACCGAGGCTTTGGGCTCTCGGACGCGATGCTCCGACTCGGTGCTCAGGACCTGGACTCCAGTTCGGGCTCAAGTCTGGGCTCAAGTCTGGGCTCAAGTCTGGGCTCAGGTCTGGGCTCGCGCCGGAGCGGGGCTGCACCAGCGCGCCGGGTCGACCGCCTGACCTCGGTGGCGGATCGCGAAGTACAGCCCCTTGAGCTCGGTACCTCCACTACGCCCAGCAAGGGCGATGACATCGCCGGTTGCAACCCACTCACCGACCTCCTTGAGCAGGGCCTGGTTGTGCCCGTACAAGGTCATGTCGTCGTCACCGTGGTCAATCACCATTAACATGCCGAATCCCCGCAGCCAATCCGCATAGACCACGCGGCCGTGGTGAACGGCTCGTACCTCGGTGCCAGGCTCAGCGGCGAGCAGCACGCCATCGGCATGCAAGGCCCCCTGCTCGCGCCCCTCGCCGAATCTGCGCAGGAGCCGGGTTTGTGAGAGCGGCCATGCCAGCCCCCCCTTGCGCTCGCCGAGCGCGGCCTGGATGAGGTCAATCTCGTCAGCGATCTCGGCCTCGCGCTTGAGCTTTTCGATCAGGGAGCGCAGGGCTTGGGCATCGGCGGCAACAATCGCCGCCTGCGCCTGATCCTCGGCGATCACCTGCTCGAGATCGCGCAGGATGACCCCGCGCGCGCTCAGTGCACTGCTTAACCGCGCCCGTGTCTGATCCTGACTCGAGGCGAGCCGAGCGAGACGCTCTGCGTCAGCCCGCTCCTGCTGCTCGAGCCGGTTCAGCTCGCGCTCGAGCGCCCGAACCTGCTCGACCCGCTCGACCCGTGTCGCCGCGATCACCTGATAATAACCGAAGATGCGCTCGGCCCGGTGCGGATCCTCCTGACCCAGCAAGAGCCGAACCTGGTCGCCGCGACCCATGCCGTAGGCGGTGCGCACGAGCTCAGCGAGCGCGGTCCGGGCCTGCGCGAGCTCGGCGCGCACCCGCTGTAGCTGGCCCAAGGTCGCTGCCAAGGCCGAGCGTTGCGCGTCCGCCATGGTCTCGAGCTGACGATTGGCGCGGCTGAGATCATCGATATCCTGCTCGAGCCCGCGCAGCTCTTCGAGCAACGCCTCCCGATACAGCAGATTGCCGGACAGCTTGCTACGCAGGCTGTCGAGGCGCGCCTCCAGTCGCGCCAGGGCGGCCTCGTGCCGCGCGACCGCCTCGTCCGCCGGCTCCGTCGCCACAGGCTCCGCGGTGGCACCTAAGGTGAAGCCGAGGAGGGTCATAACCGTGATAAACAGCATTTGGCATGGCGCAATGGCGCCCGGGCGGCCCAAACGGCTCGGGTGAGCAGGGCTTGTCAGCCCCTCGGAAAGGTTTATCATCGTTTTATGAAGCGTTGATATTGGTGCGGGTGTCATGGCAGGAGAACAGCAATCGCCGGACTCGGAGTCGCCGATCGGTGCAGAGCACGATCGGGAATACGGTTTTGCCGACCTCGAGCTCTTCGCCAATGATGCCGACATCGAGCGGGCATCGCGCTCGTTGAAGGCGATGTCGCACCCCTTGCGGCTGAAGATCCTCTGCACGCTCGGTGACGAGGAGGTCAGTGTGCAACACATCGTCGATCATGTGGGAACCTCGCAGAGCAACATCTCACAGCACCTCGCCATCCTCCGCGACAAGGGGATTCTGGCCGCGCGCAAGGACGCCAACCGGGTCTACTACCGGGTGGGCGACGCGCGAACCCTGCGCCTGATCGGCATGATGCGCGAGGTCTTCTGCAGCCATGTCCCATAAGCGGGCGTGACTGCGGGCCCGTCACTGCTTATACTCGTGGGTTGACTTCGGCGAACCCGGGCACTTGGGTTCAGCACAAGGTCGCCGTACTGAACAACCCCTGATTACCGCCTATGTTGCTCGAATTCGTCGGAAACCACTGGGTGCTGTTCGCCGCGCTCGGCGTCATCCTCGGTCTACTCACCTATACCCTGATCCTGGGCGACAAGGGCTCCGTCGACCCGAGCGCGGCGACCTTGATGATCAATCAGCGCGACGCGGCGGTGGTCGATGTCCGTTCCGCGGCCGACTTCGCGAAAGGGCACATCATCAACGCGGTCAACGTGCCCATGAATGGGTTCAAGAAGCAGACCGCATCGCTCGCACGCTTTCGAGATGGCCCCGTCATCGTCAACTGCCGATCCGGGTCCCAGTCACAAGCCGCGTGTCACATCCTGCGCAAGGCCGGCTTCAGCGAGGTCTACAACCTCAAAGGCGGCATCCTCGCCTGGGAGAGCGCGAACCTGCCGCTGACCCGTGACCCGGAAGAAACGCTGACCCCATCGCATCCGCACCACCCCGCACAAGCATCCGTCGACTCTCTTATGGCCGAGAACCAACAGCCCCAAGGCGACCGCCAGTTCGCGCTGCGCAGCATCTACATCAAAGACCTCTCTTACGAGGCGCCGAACGCCCCCGAGATCTTCCGCCAGGAGTGGAAGCCGGAGACCTCGCTGCACCTCGACATCAAGCTCGCAACGCTTGCCGAGGACACCCATGAGGTGGTGCTCACCGTCACCGTCACCACCAAGGTCGGCGAGCAGACGGCCTACCTGATCGAGATCCAGCAAGCCGGGATTGTCAGCGTTGCCGGCTTTGCCAAGGAAGAGCTGGGCCCGCTGTTCTACGTCTACTGCCCAAGCCTGTTATTCCCCTATGCACGGCAGGCGGTGTCAGACCTCGTCGCCAAGGGCGGCTTCCCGCATCTGGTGCTGCAGCACGTGAGCTTTGACGCGATCTACGCGCAGAAGCAATCGGAGCAGGCTGCGCAGGCGCAGGACGAGTCTGCGGCGGCGCCCACAACCCACTAACCGACGACCTGCTTCGGTCCGGCACCCGTCCCCAGCACCGTCAATGGAACGCATCGCAGTCGTTGGCGCCGGCTCTTGGGGCACCGCGCTGGCGATATTGATCGCCCGCAATGGGCACGAAGTACGCCTTTGGAGCCATGATCCCGAGCAGATCGAGGCGCTCGAGCGCGATCGCGAGAACCGTCATTTCCTGCCGGGCGTCGCCTTGCCGCAGGCGATCAGACCGACCGCATCGCTCGAGCAGACGCTGGACGGGGCGAGCGGCGTGCTCGTCGCGGTGCCCAGTCAGTTCTTCGCGTCCGTGCTCGCGCAGCTCGCACCGGTGCTGACACCCGGGCTCGGCATCCTCTGGGCCACGAAGGGCTTTGACCCGGACACAGGACGGCTCTTGCACGAGGTGGCCCTGGACCAGACCGGACCGCGCGAGCTCGCGGTCCTCTCCGGACCTAGCTTCGCGGGTGAGGTCGCCCGAGGTCTTCCGACCGCGGTGACCCTAGCGGCATCGAGCATGGCCTTTGCGGAGCATTGCGCTGCCTGGGTGCGATCGGAGCGGTTTCGCGCCTATACGCAGGACGACCTCATCGGGGTCCAGGTCGGGGGGGCGGCGAAGAACGTGCTCGCCATCGCGACCGGGATCGCTGACGGCTTGGGCTTCGGCGCCAACACGCGCGCCGCGCTCATCACCCGCGGCCTCGCCGAGCTGATCCGCCTTGGCACCGCGCTCGGCGCACGGCGCGACACCTTCATGGGCCTTGCCGGCCTCGGTGACCTGGTGCTTACCTGCACCGACGATCAATCCCGAAACCGGCGGCTCGGGCTGGCGTTGGCGACGGGGACGAGCGCGGACACCGCATTGGCGAACATCGGTCAAGAGGTCGAGGGGCTGGTCACGGCGCGCGCCGTGCATCGCATCGCGGCCGGGAATCAGATTGAAATGCCGATCTGCGAGCAGGTCTACGCGGTACTTTACGAAGGCCGTTCGCCTGAGACCTCGACCCGTCATCTACTCGAGCGCTCCAGCAAGTCCGAGCTGGATTGATCAGCGAAAGCCGTTCTGGCGCCAGGCCTCGTAGACAACGACCGCCACGGCGTTCGACAGGTTGAGGCTGCGGTTGCCCGGGCGCATCGGCAGTCTCAAACGCCGTTCGGCCGGGACGGATTCCCGCAGCTCAGCCGGCAGCCCCCGCGTCTCAGGACCGAACAGGAAGGCATCACCGGGCAAGTAGCGAGCGCTTGCATGCTCGACGCAACCACGCGTACTCAGCGTGAACAGTCGAGGCTGGCGTAACGCGCTCAGGCACGCCTCGATGGTGGCATGCGACTGCACCGCGGCCCACTCGTGATAGTCCAGGCCCGCGCGGCGCAGACGACGATCGTCGAGCTCGAAGCCCAGCGGCTCGATCAGGTGGAGGTTTGCACCCGTGTTCGCGCAGAGCCGGATGACATTGCCGGTGTTTGGCGGGATCTCAGGTTGGTAGAGAATGACGTGAAACATCGGGCCCAAGCTTGACCGAACTTCGGAGCAGCGTGGTATATTAATGGTTCGGCATATAGGTTATCGAGCCGTGCCAATCGCCGGGCCCGTCGCGGCCCCCAGGGAATCTCGCGACCTCGGTTCCACCCGGCCTCTGTGATAAGACTGTAACGACCGTACCCTGCGGGGGAGAACAGCATGAGCGATATCGCTGCGTTGAAGAAAGAGAAGCAAGAGCTGATCGACAAGATGCTCGAGATGCAGAAACAGTTCATCGATTACGAGCACGAGCACGGCGTCAGCGGCAAAGACTACTGGGCGTCCCAGGATGGCCTGCTAGTCAACTATCGCCAAGAGTACATGGACATGGCCAATCGCGTCGTCGACATCGCTCATGAGATCGT
>CAZTYV010000150.1:0-8841 GCA_964617675.1 uncultured Halochromatium sp.
GGCGATGTCACCATGCGCATGCGCCGCATCCTGGTCGAGCGCGGTAAGAAGCGCTCGACCCCTGCTGGCAAGGCAGCGATGGCGTTCTTGAACACCCAGAATCCGCAGGCCATTCGGATCATGCGCAAAGGGTTGGCCGAATGGGGCTTTCAAGGGCTCAACCTGGCCAACCGCGTCGCCAAGGGCCTGCATCTGACCGAGCAGCCCAATCAGCGCCCCGGCGCGAGCGGCGGCACGCCGAATCCGGTTGGGCAGGCGGTGCAGTTGGTCAGCCGCTCGATCCGGGTCGACCTGCCCAAGCGCACCTTCCGTCAGGTACTTGGGCTCGAGGACCGCACGCGGGTGCCGATCCTCGCCGATCCCGCCAAGGTGACCGAGGACTCGGACGCGGTGTTCTACTTCCCCGGCTGCGGCTCTGAGCGCCTTTTCTCCGATATTGGCCTAGCGACCCTGGCGATGCTCTATGAGCAGGGCAGCCAGACCGTGCTGCCGCCGGGCTATCTCTGCTGCGGCTATCCGCAGCGCGCGGCGGGGCTCGAGGAGTCGGGCCACCAGATCACCACCGAGAACCGGGTGCTCTTCCACCGCGTTGCCAATACGCTCAATTATTTGGATATCCGCACCGTCATCGTCTCCTGCGGCACCTGCATGGATCAGCTGCTCAAGTACGAGTTCGAGCGCATCTTCCCCGGCTGCCGGCTGCTCGATATCCACGAGTACCTGATGGAAAAGGGTGTCAGTCTGGAGGGCGTCAGCGGCAAGCAATACCTCTATCACGACCCCTGCCACACGCCGATGAAGACCTATCAGCCGACGTCGGTCGCAGAGACGCTGATGGGGCAGCCTGTGCCCTTGTCAGATCGCTGCTGCGGCGAGGCCGGCACCCTCGGCACCAGCCGACCGGATATCGCCAATCAGGTGCGTTTCCGCAAGCACGAGGAGCTGACCAAGGGCATCCAAGCACTCACCGGCAAGCCACGCGCCGAGAACGGCGAGGTCAAACTGCTCACCGCCTGTCCCGCCTGCCAGCAGGGCCTGGCCAAATACGCCGATGAGACCGGCCTGATGACCGATTACATCGTCGTCGAGCTGGCCAAACATCGACTCGGCGAGGGCTGGCAGCAGCGGTTCTTGGAGCAGGTCAAGGCCGGAGGAATCGAGCGGGTGCTGCTCTGAAGGCGAAGCACGTCATGGACATCAACTGGATCATCGAGCGCGTCACCAGCGAACAATATCGCTGGTCTCGGCATGGTGATCGCGAGCGGCAAAATGACGCACTAACGCTCGATGAAGTCGAACAAGCGCTGCTGAACGGCCGTATCCTGGAACAGTACGCAAACACGGGGCGCGGCGAGAGCTGCCTGGTCGTCGGTTTCGCTGACAATGGCAAACCCATCCACATCGTCTGCGGTCGTCAGGACGATTGGATGGTCGTCATCACCGTCTATCTTCCGACACCGCCCAAATTCACGAATCCATTCAAGCGCGGCGATAACAGATGAGTAGCAACTGTCAATTCTGCGGCCATGCACATCTGACCCCCACGACCACCCGTTACATTCATCAGCAGGGCGACGAGCTACTGATCGTCGAAGAGGTACCCTGCTTACGGTGTGACTACTGTGGCGAAGAGTATTTTGACATCTCAACCCTTAAGAAGATTGAGGCCGACCACCTCGCGCTTGCGACACATCGCAAGCGCCCAGCGCGCAAGATTGAAGTCGCTGTTGAACCGTTCAGCGCCCTGTGACACTAGGTCGCAACCCCGTCATCCTGAGCGTGCGATCTGAGCTCCTCGGCAACCAGAAGAACATCACCGAGGAGAGCAAAAACAGCGACATCGGCGTCGCTCTCCTCTTGGTGATCGCATCTCGCGCGCGAGCCAAACAGGACCATGCCCCGCATCCACGCTCCAAAGCGCTCCTGCAACCGCCCGGAACGCCATCAGCGCCGTTTCGGGGCGCGCATCGAGAAGACTCCAAAGGCGGGAGCTAACGTAAGACCAACGAACGACGATCCCCGATCCTTCGATCGCTGAACGCTAGCATACAGCTCGTCAAAGCTGCGATCGTCAGGGCCCGGGCAGGCCGCGATGATAAGGGTACGATACGCCGATCGCATAGCGGCAACGAGAGATCTCAGTCGAGCAAGCGCTCGGTCGGCGCGAGCGCTGGGGCTGCGCCCGGAGTTCGTCGGGTCTGACACCGATCGGCTATGATGCCGCAATACAAGCACACGCATTCGCCCTTATGACCCCTCACTGGCTACCGGCCCGTCGACTGCTGTTGCTCGCGCTCGCGCTCTGCCTCCAGACTGCCCTCTCCGGCACCGCACTCGCCGAGACGTCCCGACAGGCCGCGGGCAAGACGGCACAGATCCACGCAGAAGCGCCAGCGCCGCGGCGCTTCGTCGTGCGCGGCAGCAGCATCATCGATCAGACCACGGGCGAGGCCAGGCTCCTGCGCGGCATCGGTTATTCGCCCTACATGCCCGGCGAGACGCCGCTCTACGGCGCGCCGCCGGGCGAGGACGAGCGCTACCAAGACCACTTCGCCCGCCTGCGCGAGCTCGGCGTCGACTACCTGCACGTCTTTCCGCTGAAGATGCCGGCCGGCTTCTTCGCCGAGCTGGACCAGACCGAGCTGGTCTATGGGCAGGATATCTGGGTACATCCCTACGAGCCGGACTTTCTGGACGAGGGCTTCCTCGCTCGCACCCTCGAGCAGATCAAGGCCGTGATCGACCATACCTATGCCGTCGGCCGACCGGACCGTCTGGTGCTGTTCTCGATCGGCGACGAGCTCTCGGCGCAGTCGGTCACGGCGACCGACACCCGCCATCCGCAGGTGACCGATTATCAGGGCAAGCACCTGACAGTGACCGCTCGCACCGCCACCGAGGTCGCGCTGACGCGATTGATCGACGCCGCCATCGACTACGAGCTGGACCGTTACGGCCAGCGCCACCTCTACTGCCACACCAGCTGGACGCACATCGGGCCGGTCGCCGACCGCCCGGACCTGGAGGTCCCGCAATCGAGCGCCCTGATGCCGGACATGGGCGATCTGATCTGCCTCAACATCTACAGCTACGCACGCGGCGTGACCACATCGCCACCCGGGTCGGTCACCGGAACCCCCTATCAGGGCTATCTCGAGGCGTTGGCGACGATGACCACCAAGCCGATCTTGATCACGCAGGTTGGCCTCTCCACCTCACCCATCACGCCCAAGCCCTGGGTGCCGGGCTGGGGCGCGCACCAGGTCGAGGACGTGCCGGCGACCTTGCGCGCCGTCTGGCGCGACATGCGCACGGCCGAGGGCAAGGAGACGCTCGCTGGGATGGTCTTCTTCGAGCTGCACGACGAGTGGTGGAAGAGCGGCGAGACCCCTGACGATAGCGAGCGTCACGATGCCAATGACCCCGAGGAATGGTTCGGCCTCTACGAGATCGGCGAAGACCATCGGCTGGTGCCCAAGGGGACGATCCCGGCAACCGTCGAGTCCCTGTTCGCCGAGCCCTGACGCCACTGACAGCACAGAAGAGGACAGATGACACCGTGGAGATGACAGGCACGATTACCCAAGTCCTACCGGAGAAGAACGGCACCTCCGCGCGCGGCCCCTGGCGCAAGCAGGAGTACGTGATCGAGCTCCCGGGCGACTATCCGAAGCAGGTCTGCTTCATGATCTGGGGCGACAAGATTGACCAATTCGCCATCCGAGAGGGCCAGGAGCTGACCGTGAGCTTCGACCTCGAGAGCCGCGAGTTCAACGGCCGCTGGTACACCGATGTGAAGGCCTGGCGGGTGGCGCCCGCGGGCGCTGCCGAGTCGGGCGATGAGCGCGTCTACGATGAGCCGCCGCCATTCGACGACGAGCCGCCGTTCTGAGCTAGGCACCTCACCTGCTCAACCCACGCCGGGGCAAGCTCGACACCTGACGAGATGGGCTTCAAGCGGCCATTGACCAACCCGCGAAGACACGACCCGCAAGCACGCCGAAACCATGACGCCGACCTCCCAACACCCCTTGATCGATGCCGAGACCCTCAAGGCTCGGCTCGCGTCGCAGCCGGACAGCCTGATCCTGTTCGATTGCCGCTTCTCGCTCGATGACACTGGCCTCGGCCGTCGCCGTTATCTGGAAGGCCATATCCCGGGCGCCCGCTACGCCCACCTCGATAACGACCTCTCGAGCCCGATCACGCCGCAGAGCGGTCGCCACCCGCTGCCCGACCCGGTGCGTTTCGGCGACTGGCTCGGTCGATGTGGTGTCTCGAAGCAGCACCTCGTGGTCGCCTACGATGATGCCGGCGGGATGCTCGCGGCCCGACTCTGGTGGCTGCTGCGCTGGGTTGGGCATGAGGCGGTCGCGGTGCTCGACGGCGGGCTGCCGGCCTGGCTGGCGGCGGGCGGCGCGCTCGAGACCGAGGTGCCAGAGCCGACCCCAGCGGTCTTCGAGGCCAAGCCCGACGACGACCTCTGGCTGAGCGCCGCTGCGCTGGAGCAGGCGCTCGCCGCCGACGAGGTCTGCATCGTCGACGCCCGCAGCCCCGAGCGCTTCAGCGGAGAGCAGGAGCCGCTCGACCCGGTCGGCGGCCACATCCCGGGCGCGATCAACCTCCCGTGCGACCAGAACCTGCTCCAAGGCGACGGCCGCTTCCTGCCTGACGACGCGCTGCGGGCGCGTTTCGCCGCGACCATCGGCTCACACCGGCTGCCGCGGGTGGTGCACAGCTGCGGCTCGGGCGTCACGGCCTGCCACAACCTGCTGGCGATGGAGGTGGCCGGGCTTGGCTTCAGCCGACTCTATCCGGGCTCTTGGAGCGAGTGGATTCGTTCACCGCAGCGCGCCGTCGCGACCGGCCGAGACGCTGCTTAGCCGCTGCGCAACCGAGACCCCGCGATGGACGGTGGTCGCAAAGGTGCCGATCAGGCGGTCTTGATCGGCGACGCGCCATTTGATGGCGCCTCGGCCGGCACGATCACCATTGCGCTCAAACACCCAGACGATGATCTGGCCACGCTCGCGAACACCGTCGACCACCTGCAGCGTGGTTTGCTCACGCGGCCCGGGAACGCCCCCGTTCACCGCGAGCGTCGCACCCTCACCGCGCAGTCGCTGATCCTGCTCGCGCAGAGTCACGCGATAGTCGAAGCTCCAGTCCTTGTACGGCCCCCACTGCACCTGATGATGCAGCTCCCAATCACCGTCGAGCGCAATGTCCGGTGTCCGATCGAGGCGGCTATGGATCACCGCAACCGCGGCCAGCAGCATGCCGACACTGGCGAGGGCCATCAGGAAGGCACTGACCGGTCGCATGCTCATCCGCACTGCAGCAGACCCAGCGAGCCCCCGTCGAACAGCCGGCACCGACAGCCTCCAGGCGCCAAGGGCCACTCCGACCTCTGCGCGCGGCCACCATTGCCAAGCCGCGTGGGGTTTCTTGCATTCTGACCCATAGGTTCTTTACTCTGATTTCTAACCTGCAATTCCGCCATCGAACCTAAGCGACGCGCTGTCGCACGCGCTGCCGCGGCAGACCCCGCAACATCAGCCGTCAACGACACACATTACCTATGTCTGAACAACAGCCGATCAGCCAAACGCTCCCAACCGGCGTGATGCTGAATGCCTATCCCGACAGCATCGGCGGCAAGCTCGCCGATATTGTCACTGTCCTCAAGCGACCGGAATTCAAAGACACCTTCTCGCTCTTTTATATCCTACCGACCTTCTTCAACAGCGACCTCGACCGCGGTTTCTCGATCATCGACTACGGCCTCAACGAAGAGCTGGTCACCCCCGAGGACCTGGCCGAGCTCCACAAGCTCAAGATCAACTTCAAGCTCGACCTCGTCCTGAATCACCTCTCGGTGCAATCACACCAGTTCCAGGATCTGATCGAGCATGGCAACGAGTCGTCCTACAAGGACTTCTTCGTCGATTGGAACGAATTCTGGCACGAGCACGGCACAGAAGGCCCCGACGGGGTCACGATCCCGACCGAGGAATACCTGCAGAAGCTCTTCATGCGCAAGCCCGGCCTGCCGGTGCTCAAGGTGCGTTTTCCCGATGGCTCCAATCGCCTGTACTGGAACACCTTCTACCAGGATGTCAGCTACGGGCAGCTCGAGCCCGAGGATCTTAGCGAGGTCGACGGCATCTCCGCCGACGATGCGCCGGCGATCGCCTCGATCGTCAACCAGGCCATCGCGGCCAAGACCGAGCCATCGGCGATCGATCTGGACGGCTATGCCGAGCATAAGGACGCGATCCTCGGCATCATCGAGCGCAAGCGCCAGTACCTCGGGCAGATGGACCTGAACGCCCGCTCGGAGAAGGTCTGGGGCTTCTACGAGGATACCCTGCGTCGGCTGCGCGACTATGGCGCCAAGATCATCCGCCTCGATGCCTTCGCCTATCTGCACAAGGAGCCCGGCCAGGCCAACTTCTTCAACCGACCCGGCACCTGGGATTACCTTGAGCGGCTGAAGCGCATCGCCGAGGCCAACGACCTGATCGTCTTCCCCGAGATCCACGCCGAGTACGGCACCGGTCTGCATGAGGAGGTCGCGAGCAAGGGCTTCCCGATCTACGACTTCTTCTTTCCCGGCTTGGTGATCGACGCCTTGGAGCGCGGCACCAATCAGGCGCTGCTGCGCTGGATCGAAGAGATTCGGACCAAGGGCCTGCAGACGATCAATATGCTCGGCTGCCACGACGGCATTCCACTGCTCGACCTGCGCGGCAAGGGCGAGGCGGGCAGCTTCCGTGAGGGGCTCTTGGATGAGGAGCAGATCGAGGCAACCATGACCCGCGTCACCGAGCGCGGCGGCCGGGTCAAGAACCTCTACGGGCCGGATGGCCGCAAGATCGCCTACTACCAGATCAACGCGACCTTCTTCAGCGCGCTGGGCGAGGACGAGCAGAAGCTGTTGATGGCGCGCGCCATTCAGCTCTTCATGCCCGGCATCCCACAGGTCTGGTACCTGGACCTGTTCGCCGGCAAGAACGACTACGAGGCCGCCGACCGCGGCGGCGCCGCTGGCCACAAGGAGATCAACCGCACCAACCTCTCGCTCGAGGACGTCGAGGCCGGGCTCAAGCGCCTCGTGGTGCGCGATCAGCTCAAGCTGCTGCAGCTGCGCAATACCTGCCCGGCCTTCGGCGGTGATTTCGAGATCCACCCCACCGACGAGCACCATCTGCACATCAGCTGGCGCAACGGCGAAAGCTTCGCAACCCTGAGCGCCGATCTACGCAACAGCAGCTTTCGCGTCAGCGCCAGCAACGGCGCAGGCGATCAGCAGCAGCTCTCGTTCGAGCGCTAAACCCCGACCGGCGCGCCCGCTGGGCGCGCCCCGCTGGGCAACCTGTCGGGGGCGCCTCGCCGCGTCCGCTCGCTCCAGGCCAGGCCTCGGCGCACGCCGAGCGTCTCGACCAAGGCTGCTTGCTGGCACGACTGCCGGGTGGCGCCCGGCGATTCGCGGCCCGCCGTCAGTCCATCCAGGCCCGCGCCAACAGCCCCCTGAGCGCGCCACGTCCGATCCATTGAACCGTCCTGAGCTCGTCGGTTAAATGCGGGCCACAAGGTCGCTCGCACAGCGGATCGTCGACGGCCTCAGTCTTCAGGGCCTAGACTCCGCATGACAACAACCCGCCCAAAGGAGAGCTCCCATGCACGTCAGCGATTATATGACCGCGACCCCGATCACCATCGAGAGTGGTGCCGACTATCAAGAGGCCTTCCAGATCATGGACGAGCGCGACCTGCACCACCTGCCCGTGGTCAATGCCGGCGGCGCGGTGATCGGCATCCTCACCCGCCGTGACCTACAACTGGCCGCTCGCTGCTTCAAGGAGGCGCCGGCCGAGGTCGGCGAGGTCATGCACAGCCCGGTGACGACGATTGCGCCAGAGGCCGATCTCGCCGCGGCTGTCGAGCGCATGCGCGCTGATCGGATCGGCTGTCTACCCGTGTCCACGGATGGCGGCCGTCATATCGTTGGCATCATCACCGAGACCGATCTCCTGCGAGCGCTCTCGCAACTGCTTGCGGAGCGCTGAGCGACAGGGGCGCGACCAGCCCCTCGCAAAGGCGACCAGGCGGACCTCGCGTAATCATCGGCAGGCGCGCCTGAGACCAGGATCACAAAGGCCGCGACCGGCGCCGGCATGGACTGGCGAAGACCGCGAACAGCTGCTTGAATTTGGAGTGAGCCCGCCGCAATTCGGCAATAACCTTAGTGTTTGTCGGAGATACGCAGATGAGAATGGACAAGCTGACAAGCAAGTTCCAAATGGCCCTGGCCGATGCGCAAAGCCTGGCGGTCGGGCGTGACAATCAATTCATCGAGCCAGTGCACCTCATGGTGGCCCTGCTCGACCAGGACGGAGGCACCGTGCGCCACCTGCTGGCGCAGGCCGACGTCAGCGTCAACCGGCTGCGTTCGGCACTCGGCGAGGCGCTCGATCGGCTGCCGCAGGTCTCAGGTGCCGGCGGCGATGTGACGGTCTCAAACGCCCTGGGCAAGCTGCTCAACCTGACCGATAAGCTGGCCCAATCGCGCAATGATCAGTACATCAGCTCCGAGCTGTTCGTGCTCGCCGCACTCGAGGACAAGGGTGAGCTCGGCAAGCTGCTGCGCGAGGCCGGTGCCAGCAAGGGCGCACTGGAGAAGGCGATCGAGAACCTGCGCGGCGGTGAGGCGGTCAACGACCCCAACGCCGAGGAGCAGCGCCAGGCACTCGAGAAATACACCATCGACATGACCGAGCGCGCCGAGCAGGGCAAGCTCGACCCGGTGATCGGCCGCGATGACGAGATCCGGCGCAC
>CAZTYV010000151.1:0-8720 GCA_964617675.1 uncultured Halochromatium sp.
CAAGCTCCATGCGAGCGCTAATCCGGCCGTACCCTAAGTTAATCCCAGCGCCTTGAATGCGGCCTGCCGCATATCCCCGAAGAACACCGGGTCGACCTGCTCGAGGACGTCCGGGTTCACCTCCAGGAACTGGCGCTTGTTCTCGATCGGGATCAGCGCGCGCTTGCCGCCGTTGTCCATGGCGACCTGCGCGGTTCGGATGTCGATGATCAACCTGAAGCATTGATCAAACAGAGACGTGGACCGTCGAGACGGGATAGCGGCTGATCAGCCCATGCGAGGTCACCAAGGTCAAGCCTTCCACCATGGCTTGGGCGATCAGCATGCGGTCGAACGGGTCTTTGTGAATCGCGGGAAGCGTCTGCACCATCAGCGCATGGCTGCTGTCGATGCAGAGCTCTCGGTAGCCATTGTCCAGCAGGCCCCGGCGCAATGCATGTGCGTCGACCTGAAAATCGTCTCGCCCCAGTCCGTTCTTGATGACCACCTCCCGAAGATTAGCCGGGCTGAAGTGGAGCAGGTTCTCGGGGGCCGCGAGCAACGCGCGAGCCTCCTCCGATAATCGCTGAGCCTCACCCGCGGACCAGAGCACCACCTGAGTATCGAGCAGCAGCCTCACGCCTGCTACCCAAACATCGCCAGGATGGCGTCTTCACCCATGTGGTCGAAATCGTCCGGCACACGAATCTGCCCCGCCATAAAGCCCAGGCGCTGTGGGGGCGCCACCGCGTCAAGGGGGATCACCTTGACCATCGGGCGTCCGGCCTTGGCGATGACGAATGGCTCGCCACCCGCTGCCTTTTCAACGAGTTGAGAAAGGTGGGTCTTGGCTTCGTGCATGTTGACGGTGCGCACTTGGATTCTCCAGAGAAACCAAACTAGACGAACCGAGCTTAGCCTATTGAGCCGCGAGGCGGTGTCAATCAGGAGCCGCTTGGCGCTCACTCGGTCAGCACCTTCTTGCCCTGCCCGAGGAGGCGTTCACAATCTTCTGCTGAATGCCGGTGAGCACAGTCTGTAGCGGCTCCTCGGTCTCGATGCGGCTGAGAACAGGTCGCCGGGACTGATGCTGACCCGTTGCTGGCCTTCGATCAGCTCCAGCATCTCGCACAGGGCCTGCCTGTCGTGTCGCGGGCAGGCGCTCAGCTCCGAGCGCAAATTAAGGAAATGCTGGTGCCGCTCGCTGCCCGGGGCTCGGCGCGGGCCTAGAGCGGCTAGGCAGTCCGAGCTTGTTGCTCATCGGTCAGCGCATCCTCTGCGTCTTGGGCGTGGAGCTTGGCAAGGTCGATGTGGACGGTCGATGCGTTCATTTCGGTGGTGAATCGCCCAAGCGCCCGACCGGAGGGGCCCGCTGACCGAGACTCCCATGGTGCGACAACCAACAAGCGCGGAATCCTGACATGAGCCAAGCGATGGACCCGATCGATGCCGCGGTGGTCATGCCCAAAAAAGATTCAGGGCATCGGGCAATCGCTGACCAATCTGGCGAGAGGATGACAAAACCGCAATAACGACAAAGGCTCTACGACAGGGTCGGAACGGTCATGCACAGGGTTATCCACAGCAGGCGTGGATAAGCCGGGCTTGACAGGGCGACCGACTGGCGTTCCGCCGCACATGGGCAGCCTGTCTCTAAGCGCTTGTTTTAACGCGCACAGTGCAGCCATTGCACAACCCGATCACAGCGGCAGCAAGTCCTTGTCGCGCGGATCACTTCCGCGCTTCATCCAAGGTTCGCCAACAAGGTTATCCACAATGCCTGTGGATGACCTGACGGGCTCGCTAGCCGCGCTCACTCACAGGTTGTTCAGTCGCTCGCCGCGCGATCGCGCGCAGTCGCTGCACCATCGCCGCCAAGCCATTGCGCCGCGAGAGGCTGAGGTGGGCATCGAGTCCCAATCGGCCGAAAAAGGCGTCGAGATCGAAGGCGAGGATCGCGCCCGCGCGCTGGTCGGAGCAGAGCTGCTGCAACAAGGCGATCAGCCCGCGCACGATGTTGGCATCGCTGTCGGCCAGGAATTCGATCCGATCCTGAGTCCCTGGTCGCAGACGCGCGGACAGGTAGACCGTGCTCTGACACCCTTGTACCCGGTTGGCATCGGTCTTCAAAGCCGCGGGCATCGGCGGCAGACGCTCGCCGAGCTCGATCAGGTACTGATGGCGGGTCGGCCAATCTGGCAGCAGGTCGAAGTCGTCGGCAATGGCCGCGGCGGCGGCCTCGGGCGACTCGGCGCTAGCAGTTGGATAGCGCGGCGCGTCGCCCTCGCCGCCCGCCGGCGCAGTCGCCCCAGTCATCGCTGGGGTCTCCGCGGGCTTGGCCGCGGCCATCGCCGCGTCTCCAGAGCCGGCACGTGCGGCCCGCTCGACGATCTCGGCAAGCGCGGTGGCGAGGCGCTCGATGTCATCGGCATTGTTGTAGAGCGCGAGCGAGGCGCGCGCGGTGGCGCTCAGGCCGAGCCGCTGCATCAGCGGCTGACAGCAGTGGTGGCCGGTGCGGATGCAGATCCCGCGCAGGTCGAGCTCGGTACCGATATCGAGGGTGGAGATCGGCGGATCGAGCAGCTGGAACGAGAGCACCCCGCCCTTCTTCGCCGCGGTGCCCTGCAGCTTCAGCCCGGGCACTTTCAGCAACTGCTCCGTGGCCTCTGCCAGCAGCCCTTGCTCGTAGGCGCCGACGCGCTCGAGCCCGATCGCACTGACCCAATCGATCGCCGCGCCCAGGCCGAGCGCGCCGGCGATGTTCGGGGTGCCGGCCTCGAAGCGGTTCGGCAGACCGGCGAAGCGGGTTTTGGCGAAGGTCACCTGCTCGATCATGTCGCCGCCGCCCTGGTAGGGCGGCATCGCCTCGAGCAGAGCGCGCTTGCCATAGAGCACGCCGATCCCGGTCGGCCCGTAGAGCTTGTGCCCGGAGAAGGCATAGAAATCGGCATCGAGCGCCTGGACATCGGTCGTCCCATGCGCCACCCACTGCGCGCCGTCGATCAACGCCAGGGCGCCGACCGCGTGGGCCTCGGCGATGATCTCGCCGACGGGATTGATGGTGCCAAGCGCGTTCGAGACATGATTCACCGCGACCATCCGCGTGCGTGGACCGAGCAGCTCCCGATAGGCATCGAGGTCGAGCTCACCGGCATCGTTGATCGGGATCACCCGAATGCTCGCCCCCGCCGCTTGGGCCACCAGTTGCCAGGGGACGATGTTGGAGTGATGCTCCAGGGTCGAGAGGATGATCTCGTCGCCCGGCCTCAGATTGGCTCGACCCCAGGCCGCCGCGACCAGGTTGATCGATTCGGTGGTACCGCGCGTGAAGAGACACTCGGCTGGATCGGCGGCGTTGATGAATCGCGCCACGGTCGCCCGCGCCTGCTCGAAGCGTCGCGTCGCCTCTTGCGAGAGCCGATAGACGGCACGATGGATATTCGCGTGCTGGTGGCGTTGGTAGTCGGCGACCGCGTCGATCACCGCGAGCGGCTGTTGGGTGCTCGCGGCACTGTCCAAGAACACCAGGGTCCCAGTCCCAGTCCCAGTGCCCGCGGGCTGAGCCAGCAGCGGGAACTGGGCGCGTATCTCAGCGTGCTCTAGCGGCATCAGCGTTGTCATCAGGCCGGGCTCCGCGGGCTCATCGAAGCGATGGTTGATCAAGGGTGAGCGATCTCGAGGCGCGAGACAATAGCGTCTCGATCATGCCGAGGCAGCCGAGACCCCTCGTTTCATCGCCGCTGCTCGCTCCAACCGATGAGATCGGGACCGATGCACAGGAGGCAAGCCTAGGCGAAGGCCAAGACCAGGAGCAGCGTCAGCAGCAGCAACAGCAGCGCCTGCAGCCGATAGTCGGCCCAAGGCGCTCGCTGCTGATCGTGCGCGGGCAAGGCCATCGCCGGTCGCCATACCGTATCGGGCGCCGGAGCTCGACCCACCGGCCGCAGCAGGGTGCTCGCGACCAGGATCAGCGCACTGGCCGCAAAGCCAAGGCCCGCGACCAGCGTGAAATGTAACGTCTGCAGTCCGGCGAGCCAGAGCACGAAGAGCAGCGCCGAGAGCGCATGACCGCCGATCAGGGTGATCAGCGCGCTGACGCCATCCGGCCGTTTCCAGAAGGCGCCGAACAGAAACACCACCGCTACCGGCGGCACCAGATAGGACAAGGCCGTCTGCAGATAATGAAACAGCCCCTGAAAGTGGCCGATCAGCGGCGCGATGGCCGCCGCCAGGAGCATAAAGAGCAGGATCGCCGCGCGCCCGATCCAGGCGACCTGCCGCGGCTTCAACCCCGGGCGCAGCGGCTTGATGAAATCGAGTGTCAGCAGCGCCGAGGCCGAGTTCAGGGTGGAATCGACACTCGACATCAAGGCAGCCACGAGGGCCGCCAGGATCAACCCGCTCAACCCGGCAGGCAGCAGCTCACTGACGAGTGCCGGAAACACCTGGTCGGGATTCTCGAGCGGCGGCAAGATCATCACCGCCATCAAACCGGGCATCACCATTAGGAACAGCACCGGCAGCTTCAGCAGGCCGGCGAAGAGCGCCCCTGCACGCGCATCGGCAAGGCTGCGGGCGCCCAGCACGCGCTGGACGATGAACTGATTGGTGCACCAGAAATAGAACCCCAGCACCGGGACGCCCACCAGCACGCCGAGCCAGGGCAGATTGGGATCAGAGAGCGGCAGAAACAGCGAGCGCTGCTCCGGCGAGGTCACCGCGACCAATGCGGACCAGTCGAAATCGATCTGCGCGAAGCTCAAGATCGCGACCAGCCCGGCGCCGAGCAAGAGCAGGATGGCCTGGACCACATCGGTGTAGACCACGGCCGCAAGACCTCCGGCAGCGGTGTAGAGGGCGGCGACGGCGGCCAAGAGCAGCGCGGCGCTGAACAGATCCAGCGCCGGCATGTAACTGCTCAAGACGAGCGCGCCGGCGAACAGGGTGCCGGCGGTGTCGACCACGATATTGGAGATCAGGGTCAGCGCCGAGAAATAGCGCCGTGAGCGCCCGTCGAAGCGTCGCTCGAGATATTCCGGCACGGTACCGATACGGCTATTGAGGTACAGCGGCGCGAACACCACCGCCATCAAGACCAGGATCGGCGCGGCCATCCACTCGTAGTTCGCGACCGCAATGCCCCAGGTATAGGCGGCACCGGCGAGACCAATCAGTGTCGTCGACGAGATATTGGACGCAAACAGCGAGAGCCCGATCGGCAGCCAGCCCAAGCGCCGGCCGGCCAGGAACAGGTCATCGCCGCTGCGGGTGCGCCAGGCCGTCACCACTCCAATGACCAGGATCAGCGCGGCATAGGCGCCGATCACCAGCAGATCGACCGTGGCGAGACGAATGGGCTCCGTCATGGACCGTAAGGACGCATCAGACCCACTAAGACGCCTTGGATCTGCACCTCGTCCGGATGGTATTCCATCGCCTCCATGGCGCTGTTCTCCGGATAGAGGATGACGCGCTCGGGCTGCTGCAAGAGACGCTTCAGCGTGACCTCCTCGCCACGGATCAGGGCGACGACGATCTCGCCGTCGTCGGCATGCTCCCGCGCCTCGATGACGACCTGATCGCCGTCGAGGATGCCAGCCTCGCACATCGAGTCGCCCTCCACCTGGAGCACATAACAGGGACGGCGCCGGCGCAGATGGCTCGGCACCTCGACGTGCCGCGGGTCGCGGATCGACTCGATCGGGCGCCCCGCCGCGATCTTGCCGAGTAACGGCAATGCCGCAAGCCCCGACTCGGCCTCGGCCTCAAGCGGTGTCGAGACCAATCGGACCCCTCGATGTTGCCGATTCATCGGCTCGACCAAGCCGGCATCGACCAGGGCCTGTACCTGTTTGTGCAACGAGCCGCGCGAGCGCAACCCAAGCAGCTGACAGAGCTCGCTCAGGGTCGGCGGGTCGGTTTGCTGCTGTGCGCGTTGGCGCAGCAGATCGACGATCGCGCGCTGGCGTCGAGTCAGCGTCATGAAATCGATTCCTTGCCCCTCACAAGCGGCTATACTACCGCCTCGGAGAACAAAAAGAGAACGTGACCATCGGTCCGAGATCCCTGCCGCCACTGCCCTGACACGCTTGCTTGGAGGAGCTGCACCATGCAAAACCTTGCCTACCTGATCCCGAAGCGTCAACGGCCGATCTGGAATCCAACGCTGACGCCGCTAGCAATCGCGATCGACGATGGCCTCGAGCTGCCGATCCTCGGCTATGTCACCGCCGGCCAACCGATCGAGCTCTCCGAGTATCGCGAAACCGTGCAAGTCCCTCGAGGGCTGCTTAAGCAGACGCTGCACAAGAACAGCTACGCGTTGCGCGTGCGCGGACACTCGATGATCGATGATCAGATTCAAGACGGTGACATCATCATCGTCGAGCGCCGGGAGACGGCCGAGAACGGGGAGTCCGTCGTCGCGATGATCAACGGCGAGCGGGTGACCCTGAAACGCTTCTACGTCGAGCCGGACGGGATCAGACTGCAGCCGGCCAACCCGGAGATGCAGCCGATCTATCTGCGCCATGAGGAGCTGCAGATCCTGGGTATCGTCGCCGGCGTCATCCGCCAAGGCGCCTGAGCCGCTGAGGCAGGCGGAGCGGCCTGCCCCAGGCGCGGGAGCAGCGTCAGTGAGGCGTCAGCCTGCGGCCGGCACGTCGGCTAGTAGCCGTAGCCACCCTTGGTGATGGTCTTGATCACGCCGTCGCGGATCTCGATGCGGTTGATGAACCGCCGCGGGCCAAAGTTGTAGACCCAGACCTCGTAAGGCTTGACCACGTAATCGGTGTAGTAGGTGTTGCGGTATTGGTCGTAGCGCTGCACCGCGACCCGTTCTTCATGCTGCTCGACCTGGGCCGGCTGACCACAGAACTGGGTCAGGCGCAGGGTGCTATCGCCCTCCGAGATGACGCTACTGCCGCACCTCAGGGCATGGGCCGGGAGCGCAGCGGCCAACAGACAGCTCATCAGGATCGCTCGGCGCATCGACACCTCCATTCTCTCGCGTTCGTCTCAGCGAACCGCGGGCGGATCAACATCCAGCGGCTCGAGCGCCATGATACGCGAACCGGGCGCGCTCGATCATTGGTAGCGAACCTCGAGGATCTCGAACTCGCGCTTGCCCCCGGGGGCCTCGACCAGCGCCGTGTCGCCCTCGGCCTTGCCGATGAGCCCACGCGCGATCGGTGAGCCGACCGAGATCTTGCCCTGTTTGATATCGGCCTCGTCGTCACCGACGATGATGAAGGTATGCTCCTCATCCTTCTCGATCTCGAGCACATCGACCGTCGCACCGAACACCACCCGGCCACCGGGGTTGAGCTTGGTCACGTCGATGATCTCGGCATTCGAGAGCTTGCTCTCGATCTCCTTGATGCGTCCCTCGATGAAGCCTTGCTGCTCGCGGGCCGCATGGTACTCAGCGTTCTCCTTCAGATCGCCGTGAGCGCGCGCCTCGGCAATCGCCTCGATCACCTGCGGTCGATCGACGCGCTTCAAACGCTCGAGCTCTGCGCGCAGCTGCTCGGCTCCTCTAGCGGTAAGAGGGACTCTGTTCATAGGGGAATCCTCATAGGGTTTGACGCGACCTCAAACACCCAACGGCTGCGCCGATGGGCCTAGGGGGCTGGACGGAGCAGCGCTCACCGCACCCAATGGGTCAGTGTTCGTGTCGAAGGTCGGGTTGGGGGACGGTGCACCGCGCCGGTGCACCGCCTGGGATCAGGAAGCGGCCCCAACAGGCGGGGCACATCACTCAAACGGAGACTACCGCGCGCCTAGGCGCTCAGTAAAGGGTCTGCAATTGGGTAATCTCAAGCAGGTCTCCAGCCTTTAGCGCGAGGCAGGTTGCCTCGGCGCCAGCAATGGTGGTGGTGTAGCTCACCTTGTGCTGCAAGGCCGCGCGGCGGATCGCTGCCGAATCGGCAATCGCCTCGGCGCCCTCGGTGGTGTTGACGATGAAGCGCACCTCGCCGTTCTTGATCATGTCGACGATGTGCGGGCGCCCCTCCTTGACCTTATTCACGCCGATGCAGTCCATGCCGGCCTCTCGCACCGCCCGCGCGGTACCATGGGTGCCATAGAGGGTGAAGCCGAGCTCGAGCAGCTGGCGGGCGACCGCCAACATCCGCGCCTTATCCGCATCACGGATGCTGAGCAGGGCCTTACCGGGGCGTGGCAAGGCCATGCCAGCCCCTTCGACCGCCTTACCAAAGGCCTCGGCGAAGCTGCGGCCGATCCCCATCACCTCGCCGGTCGACTTCATCTCCGGCCCCAGCAGGGTATCGACGCCCGGGAACTTGACGAACGGAAACACCGCCTCCTTGACGCAATAACGCGTCGGCGCGACCTCCTTCAACATGCCCTGCTCGGCCAATGAGCGACCGGCCATGCAGCGCGCGCCGACCTTGGCAAGCGGCACACCAACCGCCTTAGAGACGAAGGGCACCGTGCGAGAAGCGCGCGGGTTCACTTCCAAGATGTAGATATCGTCGCCCTTGATCGCGAATTGGGCGTTCATCAGACCCCTGACCCCAAGCGCCAGCCCCATGGCCGCCATCTGCTCGCGCATTCGGTCCTGCAGCTCCGCACTCAGGGTATAGGGCGGTAGCGAGCAGGCCGAATCGCCGGAGTGCACCCCGGCCTGCTCAATGTGCTCCATGATGCCGCCGATCAGCACCGCCTCGCCGTCGCAGACGGCATCGACATCGACCTCGATCGCATCCTCGAGGAAGCGG
>CAZTYV010000152.1:0-7773 GCA_964617675.1 uncultured Halochromatium sp.
CGCCAGCGCTGCGCCGGCGACGCGCTCGGCATTCACCAGCAGCATCCGCGGCCCCAGGGTGCGACGTAACGCGAGCGCCGAGCGCTGGTGTTGGTACCAGCGCGTGAGCCGATCGCTCGCCCGACGACCGCTCTTGTCGGCATCGCCCGCGCCGAGGTCGCTCGATCCCAACTCGGCGGACGCCGGCGGCTCGTCGAGCGCCCAAGGGGCACGGTAGAGCCAGACCCAGCGATCGGTCGTCTGCGCTGAAGCATCAGCCGCGAGCGCCTCGGCTCGCCGGATGAACGCCTCGGGCGGCAACCATTGGAGCTCGGCTCGACATCCGATGCCACCGAGTCGGGCCACGCAGGTGGATTCATCCAGTCCCGAGATCATTACGCCCATGTCTTACCCTTCCTCGCGCCGCGCTGCCAATCATCGCTCATCGTCATCAGAGCGTCTGCTCCCGCAACAACAGGTCTTTCACCAGATCGAGCTGCGCCTCGGCCTTCACCAGCTCCTCATCGAGGAGCCGTTGACGGCTGCTCGATTCCGTCAGCTCATACTCGAGCTGATCGATCCGCTGCTGCTGCGCCGCGAGCTTCTGCTCGGCGCGATCGAGGCTTGCGATCAGTTCATTGGCACCGCGCTTCGCCTGCTCCTCTCGGCTCAGATCGAGGGCGCGCTTCTCGTCCTCGAGCTGCGCGCAGGCGCCGCGCAGGCGCTCGGCCTCAGCGGCGAGCTCGCCGAGCCGATCGCGTTGCGCATCGCGTTCCGTCGTCAGCGCCTCCTTGTCGCGCACCAGGGACGTCACCTCACCCCCGAGCGCCGCGAGCCTCGCCTCGAGCGCGTGACTACGCGTCGATAGCTCATCGCGGCTGCGCGCGATCGCGTCGCGCTCGGCCTCGAGGTCGCGCTTGACCTGCACCCAGCGAGCCTGCGCCGCCTCAAGCTCATCGGCGCGCCGGCGCTGGCGCTCGGCCTCGTCGGTCTGCTCGCGCTGCGCCTGCTCGAGGGCGTCCCGCGCGAGACCCGCCGCCTGCAGTTGCTGTGCGAGCGTCTCGCGCTCCCGGCCAAGTGTCTGCAAGCGCTGCTGCAGTCGATCCTGCTCGGCCTGAAGGCGCTCGAACTGCTGCACCTGACGCCCCAGTTGAGCCTCAAGCCCCTCGGCGCGCGCTTGCTCTTTCTGCTGGCGGACCAGGTGCTGCTTGCCCTCATCCGAGCGCAGCTTCAGCTCGGACCTCGCCCGCTCGAGCTGCTGCGCCATGGCCGAGAGCTCGCGGCGCAGTGCGTCGCGCTCCGCCTCGAGGTCAGCGCGCTCGGCCTTCAGCGCCGAGGCACGCGCGACGGCCTCGCGCTGCTGCTCGGTCGCGAGCGTCTCGGCCGCGGCCAGCTCCGCGCGCAGCTGATCGATCAGGCCCGCCTGCTGCAGCAGCTCGATGCGATGATCGTCGCGGCGGTAGAGGGTAATCACCTCCGGATAGAGCGCATCAGGGTCCTCTGCCACGCGCGAGAAGCCAAGACCCTCGAGACGTTCGCTGCCGAGCTGATACGCCGGCTCATCACAATAGAGGTCAGGCAGCGCGCTCGCGTGCACCAACACCCAAGCGAAGCGCTGGAGCAGCGCGGCATCGGTGCGCTGAAGCAGCTCGACCCCCAGACCAGGTGCGTCCAAGACCAAGAGGTGGTTGCGCTCCTGATCCGAGACCGACAGCTCGATGGCTTGCGCCAAGGAGCGCGCACCGACCTCGATCGCGCGCTGCTCGCGCAGATTCGGGCTCTGCTCCAGCAATCGTCGCGGCTCGCGCAGGCTGCAATAACGCAGATTGCTCAGCACCCGCAGCTCGGCCTCGGCGACCGGCTCCGGGGCGATCGCAAGCCCCCACACCTCCTCCCCATCAGCGCCGCGGATGCGCGCCGAGAGCTCGGTGGCCATCTCGGGATGCGCCTCAGCCAGGATGAGCCGACGGTTGCCAACCCGGCGCAGCATCGGAAGCTCAGCACCGGTGCCGGCCCCGACCACTAAGGTCGTGCCGGCGGCGCGATCAGTCTCGGCCGCGACCAGCGACAACAGCTCCCTCATGATGCGGCCTCGGTTGTGCGTCGCGGCCCGGCGCCATCAGCCAATAGCAGCTCCAGGACCCGCAACGAGGTGTCGAAGGCCGCGACCTCGTCGGCATCATCGAGCCCACCGCCGCGGTCGGCCTCACCTTCTTGGCGCGCGAGTAAGCGCCCGAGCTTGTCGATGATCATGGGGTTCTCCGGCTCCTCGATCAGACGCGCCTTCAGGAGTCGAATCCCCTCATCGAGCTGGCCGGCAGCGAGCAGCCGATCCACCCGCAGCGGCACGGCGCGCGCGCGGATCTCCTCGAGCCGTGCTAGCACCCGCGCATCGCGCGGAGCAAGCCGCAGGGCGGCCTGATAGGCGTCCTCGGCCTCGACGAACTGCTCGCGCTGTTTGTAGGCATTGCCAATCCCGAGATGGGCCCAGTGCAGGGCCCCTGGAAGCGACGCGGCACGGCGATACTCGTCCAGGGCCGAATCCGGCTCGCCGTCGAGCAGCCAGGTCTCGGCCAATTTGCAGTAGCAGAGCGGGTTCTCGCCAAGCTGCTCGAGCAGCTGTCGGTAGCCCGCACGTGCGCGCTCGGTCTGGCGCATCTCCTGGCACAAAGAGGCCTCGAGCAGCTGCCGACGACAGGCGTCGGCATCCAGCCCGCGGCTGGCGTAGCCGGGATCGGCAAGCAGGCGCTCGAGCGCTTGCAGGGTCTCGGCACGCGGGATCAGATCGAACGGCCAGCCCAGACTCGGCTGCTCGAACAGATGCGGACCGTGCGTCAGCGCCTTTCCGGTATGCGCCTCGCGCGCCGTCAGCCAATGCGGCGAGCCGTCGAAGAGCTCGTAGGAGATCGGGGCGGAGAACCCATGGCGTCCGTCACCGAGCCCGGACTCATAGAGATCGCGCCGAAAGCCGTTCGCAAGCGCCCGCGCGACCCGCTCGCCGTCGCAGAGGATCTCGATCTCGAGTCGATGCTCCGGGCGACTCATGTCCCAGGCGTATCCCGTCGCGCGATGATCGCTGATGGCCTCGAAGGCCCCCTGGACATCCGCCGGGCGAACGCGAGCCGGCGGCTGCTGGCTGCGCAGTGCTTGAGGGCTCCCCGGCAACAGCCGCTGACCGCGGAGCTCGCGCACACTGAGTGCATGTGGCTGCCCGTCGAAGAGCGAGGCATCCACGGCGAGCCGAAAACCATGGCGCCCATCGCCGAGTGTGACCTCGGCCAAGTCCTCGCGCTCGCGATCCGCGTGGGCGCGCGCGATCACCACACCATCACACAGCAGCTCCACCTCGATGCGGTCCTCCGGACGGAGGGGGTCGAGGACCCAGCCACAGGCTTGGCCATTGATGATGGCCTCAAAGCAGCCCTGCAGCTCGGGCCCGGACGCTGGCCCCAATGCTGCCTCGGGCGCTGCCTCCATCGCTGCCCCTAACGCTGGCTCAAGTCCGGGCCCTGAAGCGGGTTCGGAGCCTCGCTCTGAGACGGGCCCCACGGGCCCCGCCGGTGGCTCCCAAGCCGGCGCTGAAGCTGGTAAGGCCTTCAGCGCGGACTCGGTGGTAGGGAGCGAGCTCGACGAATCCTCGGTGGTCGCCACCGGCCAATGGGGCAACGGCGCCTCCACCTCGGCCTCCGCGAGCCCCGCAACTGCCGGTTCTTCGTCCGAATACTCGGCCTTACCGCCTGGCTCGAATCGCGCAACGTCGGCAACCAGCCCGGATGCCGCTGCAACCTGGCTAAGCGGCGTTGAGTTGGGGTCCGACTGGAAGCTGGCGTGTGAGACCGGTGGCGAATCTGCAAGCGAGTCTGACTGCCAAACCTGCTGGGAGCCCTGCTGAACGGTGAGATCGGAAGCCGCGCCAAGCGCCAACGGACTGCCTTCGAGCACCTGCCCGGTCCCCCGCACGCGCGCGACCAGCGAATGCGCGCCTCCATCGGCGACGAGGCCGTGGCGAAGCGGCCACGAAAAGGCGTGTCGGCCATCGCCGATCCCAGCCTCGGCAAGGTCTTGGCGATAGAGGTCGGCCAAGCAGCGCCCCTGGAGATGACCGTCGCACAGGATCTCGATCTCCAGGCGCCGCGCGGGGTCGACCGGGTCGAGCGCCCAACCCTCCGCATGCCCGTCGCGGAGAGCTTCTAGGCGCCCATGAGCCAGGCTGGCATTGGCGGCGGTCTCCCGCCCGGTGTCTTGATTGGCCTCCTCAGCGGGCGGGTGCTCGTGGGGCTCAGGTGCCGCGCTCGGCATCGACGTTCGCAGCGGACGGTGGCTATCGGCGAGCGCTGGGCGGGCCGGTGCCTGAGCGCGTAGGGCGGCGCCCAGGGCGGCATCCAGCTGCTTCGGGCTTCCATCGAGCAACTCACCGCTCGATCGCTCACGGGCGCTCAGCTGGTGGGATCGCCCATCGAGCAGAAATGGATCGATCGGAAGACTAAATGAACAGTGGCCGTCTGCGATTCCGGCGTCGCGCAGGTCGGGCCGGAGCTGATCGGCAAGGCCGCGCGCGACCACCCGCCCATCGCAGAGGACCTCGACCTCGGCACGCTGTTGAGGCGCCGCGGTCAGGAAGACCCAGCCTTCCGCACACCCATTCACGATATCGTCGAAGTGACCCTGAATCGCCGATGACGTCGAGCTGAGCGCCGGCGCGCTCGACCCCGAAGACAGCTGCCGCGGGCCGCCCGGGAGGGGTTGCCGCGTGAAGGCCTCGCGAGCACTGATCTCGAGTGAGCCTCCCTCCCCGGCCGGCAGACTCAGCGGAAGATCGAAGCCATGGCCGCCATCGCCGATGCCGGCGTCGCGCAGATCCTCGCGAAAGCGATCGGCAACACCGCGACCCACCACCTGCCCGGCGCAGAGCAGCTCGACCTCCAGGCGCGAGCCTGGTGCATCAGGGCTGAAGACCAGCCGCTGGCACGGCCAGACTCGATCCGATCGAGCGAGCCCTCGATGCGCGGTTGCGTCGATCCCTGGGAGGCCGGTGGCGGGGACGCGGCCGGCACTGGCGCACTCCCCGCTTGAGCCCCGGCGCGGACGTCCGCCTCGCCCGCCCCGATCGCTGTCCCCGACGATGCGGCGGCTGCAGACGACTGGGCACGGGCTGGCTCAGGCGCGGGGGCCGCGTCTTTGGCTCGCGAACCGTCGGCGGCTGATTGAGAAGCCTGCGCAAGCGGCTCGGTCTGAAAGTTCTGGGCGCCACCTGCGAGCACCTGCCCGGTATAGGCCTCGCGAATCATCAACTGATGCGCCTCGCCGTCTCGCAGCGAGGCCGGCAAAGGGATCGAGAACGCGTGCTTGCCGTCGCCAATCCCGGATTCGAGCAAGCCTTGGCGAAAGCCGTTGGCGATACCGCGGGCGATGACCCGGCCATCGGCGACGAGCTCAACCTCAAGTCGCGTTCTGGGTGCATCCGAGCTGTAGAGCCAGCCTCGCGCATGGTCGTCGACGATGCCTTCGAAGCGGCCATCAAGTTTCGGCAGTGGAGCTGACATAGGATCGGACTCGGGGGTTCTCTGGCTGGGTCTCGGCCCACCGCGTTTCTGCGGACCGATGCGCTGACCAGGGCACTCGGCGCGAGCACCGCAAGCCGCCTGCGACCTTGGGCGCGCGGACCAATGACGGCGGACAACGAGACAGACTACAAGCAGGATTCGAGCCAAGCACTGGTTTCAGCGATCATCACTGAACTGCAGCGCTGACCTCGCGGCGCTTGTCCTTGTCAGGGCGCGAAGCCATCAAGTATCGTAATTGCTTGATCAAGGCCCGGCAAATCTTTCTGAGACGGTGGTCCGCTTCGGACCTCGTCAGCCGGCGTTCGGGGCGATGAGCCGGCACGGTCGGATATGGGTAACAAAAAGCGCCGAAAGGCATTCCAGGCCTGGGAAGAGGCCCTCGATGGGCAGCGAGCCGGTGCTCGAGCAGGTGCGGGCGCTCCCGCTCGCGAGGCTCAGCGCGGCGCCATCGAGCGGGGCGAGCAGCGTCGCGCGACAGCCGAGGTCGAGGCGAGCACCCAGACACCCAACTCCGGCGCGACCGACCCCGACGCGATCGAGACCCTGCCTCATGATGTGCATCTGCTCGAACGGTCTCGCACCCAGTGGCAATTCGGTGAGTGGCGCTCGCTGGCGGCACTCGACGAAGCCGCGCTCCAGCATCATCCTGACCGCGCCAAGCTAGCGCTCTTCGCTGCCACCGGCCTCGCCCAGCGCGGCAACCTGCTGGAGGCGCGGCAGCTGACGCAGAAGGCCATCGAATGGGGTGTCGACCGCGAGCTGGTCAAGCGTCTGCTGCTGAGCGGAATGCACAACAGCCTCGCGCGCGCCGCGGCGCTCGCCGGTCAGGATGAGCGGGTCAGACGCCACTTCGAGGACGCCCTCAATGTCGGACTTCCCGGCGCCGCGGCGCCGATGGCGATCAGGGCGCGGGCCGAAAACGAATTGACGCAGATCGGGCTCGAGCAGGCGCTCCCGCAATTGATCGCCGCCCCGCAGCGGCCCGACGCGCCCTCCTATGTCAAACAGCACCCACTACCGGCTCCGTCCACACTGGACCTGTTGGTATTCCTGCCAGACCGACGCCAGCAGCTGATCAGGCTCTATGCCGATCGGGCGAATCTGGTCGAGGCGATCGAGGACCGACTCCTGTTCGAGGTGCCCGAGGGCCTCGACCTATTCTTGCACAGCAACACCGCCGGACGACTGGCGACCCCACCGCCGCGTGACAGTTTCGGGCTGTCCCCCAGCACCGATTACCGCGTCACTGGCCATCTTGCCTGCAGCAACCGCGACCTGATGATCCACCTGATCGAGTACGACTCGAGCGATCGTCTCGCCGAGCACAGCGAGCGGGCCGTCGACAACCGCTTCGATCTGCGCATCCGCACCGCTCGCCGTCATGCCCGACTTTGCGTCGCATTTCGCATCGCAGGCCGCGGGGAGCTCGATCTTGGGATCAGCGTGCTACGGCTTCAGCGTCTCGCGGCCGAGACCGCTCCAGCATCAGACCGCCCCGCCTAAATCCTCACCAGAACCGCCATCTGAACCTTCGCCCGAGCCCTTTCCGGAGCCCGCCTGGCGGCACCTGAGACAGGCGGCAGGCCACCCTCGGTTAGGCCCCTCGGAAGACCGCTTGCTCGAGAAACCACGCATAGGTCTGGCGTAAGCCGTCCTCGAGTCCGTAACGGGCCTGCCAGCCGAGCGACGTTAGCCGCGAGACATCGAGCAGCTTGCGCGGCGGCCCGTCGGGCTTGCTCGGGTCGAAGCGGAGTTGCCCCTGGTAGCCGGTGACCCGGGCAATGGTCTCGGCCAGCTCGCGGATGGTCACGTCGACACCGGTGCCAACATTGATGTGTGAGCACATCGGCTGGGTGTTGGCCTGATAAGTCGCCAGGTCCAGCCTCAGCACATGCAGGCAGGCGGCGGCCATGTCGTCGACGTGCAGGAACTCGCGCTTGGGGGTGCCGCTGCCCCAAATGACCACCTCGGGGGCCTTGCGCTGGGTGGCCTCATGGAAACGTCTGAGCAGCGCCGGGATGACGTGGCTGTGCTCTGGGTGGAAGTTATCGCCAGGGCCGTAGAGATTGGTTGGCATCACGCTGCGGTAGTCGCGCCCATATTGGCGGTTGTAGCTCTCGCAGAGCTTGATGCCGGCGATCTTGGCGATGGCATAGGGCTCGTTGGTGGGCTCGAGTGGGCCGGTCAAGAGCGCGTCTTCAGCCATCGGCTGCGGCGCCTCGCGCGGATA
>CAZTYV010000152.1:7783-8720 GCA_964617675.1 uncultured Halochromatium sp.
GCACGAGGAGCCGAGGAACAGCAGCTGTTGGACATCGGCCTGATGAGCCGCGTGGATGAGGTTGGCCTCGATCATCAGATTTTGATAGATGAACTCGGCCGGCAGGCTGTTGTTGGCCTGGATGCCGCCGACCTTGGCGGCGGCGATGATGACCTGGTCGATCTTATGCTGTTGGAAGAAGGCGTTGACGGCCTGCTGGTTGAGCAGATCGAGCTCATTGCGGCTGGCGGTGAGCAGCTCGGCGTCGCTCTGGGCTTGCAGCTGGCGGGCGATGGCGCTGCCGACCATGCCGCGGTGACCGGCGATAAAGATCGTTCTCATCGCCCGTCCTCCCGTGCAATCGGGATCGCGTGCCCATGGGCCTTGAGCAGCGCATAGCGGCGGGCGCTCTGGAGGTCTTCAGCGACCATCTCGGCGACCATCTCCTGCACGCTGATCTCGGGCACCCAACCGAGGCGCTCGCGGGCGCGGGTCGGGTCGCCGAGCAGGGTCTCGACCTCGGCGGGGCGGAAGTAGCGCGGGTCGACGCGCACGATCACATCGCCGACCTTGAGCGCGGGGGCGATCTCGGGGTCGGCAACGGCGGTGACGATGCCCTGCTCCTCGACGCCCTGCCCGGTGAATTCCAGGCTGATGCCGAGCTCGGCGGCGCTCCATTGGACGAACTGGCGCACCGAGTACTGCTCGCCGGTGGCGATGACGAAGTCCTCGGGCTGCGCTTGCTGGAGCATGAGCCATTGCATGCGCACGTAGTCCTTGGCGTGGCCCCAGTCGCGCAGCGCGTCCATGTTGCCGAGGTAGAGGCAGTCCTCGAGCCCTTGGGCGATGTTGGCCAGGGCGCGGGTGATCTTGCGGGTGACGAAGGTCTCGCCGCGGCGCGGGCTCTCGTGGTTGAAGAGGATGCCGTTGCAGGCATACATCCCGTAGGCCTCGCGGT
>CAZTYV010000153.1:0-8644 GCA_964617675.1 uncultured Halochromatium sp.
ATGCGACTGATGCGACTGATGCGACTGATGCGACTGATGCGACTGATGCGACTGAGGTCGCCGAGCCCGCAACGGGCAGCGAGGACCTCTTTCTCGACCTCGAGGAGCTTGATGAGCTCGATGATCTCGATGAGCCGATGGCGGACGTGACCGAAACCACGCCGTTGAGTCCCAGCCCCAGCCCCAGTCCCAGCCCAGACACTGAGTCGCCGGCCAGTCGCAAGCGGCCCGATGCCGATGGACGCTTGGACCTCGACCTCGCGGCCTTGGAGGCGATGGCCCTCGCCGCGGTCGTGACCGAGCCGGGACTTGTCCCACCGTCCCCGAGCCCAGCGTCCGATCCCTCCGCCGATTCCGCCGCCGATTCCGCCGCCGATTCCGCCGCCGATTTCGCTCCTGATTCGGCTGCAGATTCAGGCCCAGCGTTCAGCCTGGAGTCCGGCCTGGAGTCCGGCCTCGATGTCGACCCAAGCTTCGACCAGGCGACCGAGGACGCCGACGCCAACGCTGAGCTGCCAGCGCTTCCGGCCCTCGATGCGCTCGAGCCCGCCCCGGAGCCTTGGGGGCTTGATGATGCGCCCGCGCAACCCGGTGAGGCGCTGGTTGCGATGCCGGTGAGCGAGGAGCCAGACGACGCGCCTCATGAGCCCCGATCCGCACCACCAGCCGCCGAGAAGACCTCTGCTGGGGACTGGGTCGAGGGCACCGGAGAGCCTTGGGACGATATCGGGTTGAAGCTCGACCTGGCCCGCGCCTATCTCGAGATGGATGATCCGGATGCCGCACGCACCATCCTCGACGAGGTGGTGGCCGAGGGCCGCGACGACCAGCGCCGCGAGGCCGAGTCGCTGCTGGCGGGGCTGGAGCGATGAGCGCCGTTCAGCGCATCGCGCTCGGTGTCGAGTATCTGGGCACGCGCTACTGCGGCTGGCAGTATCAGCATCACGCGCTGAGCGTGCAGCAGGTGCTCGAAGAGGCGCTGGCGCGGGTTGCCGATGGGCCTGTGCGGGTGCACTGTGCCGGGCGCACCGACGCCGGGGTGCATGCGATCGGGCAGGTCGTGCACTTCGAGACCGCGGCCCCGCGACCCGAGCGCGCCTGGACGCTCGGGGTGAACGCACATCTGCCGGACGATATCTCGGTGCGCTGGGCGCGCATTGTCGATGGCGGCTTCCATGCCCGTTTCTCGGCCCAGGCGCGCCACTATCGCTACCTGATCCTGCGCCGGCCGACGCGCTCGGCGCTCTGGCACCATCGCGCCTACTGGACCCATCGCTCGCTCTCGGTGCCGGCGATGCGCGAGGCGGCGACGACGCTGGTCGGGCGCCATGACTTCACCAGCTTCCGGGCACTGGCCTGTCAGGCGAAGAGTCCGGTGCGGACCCTGCATTATCTGGACCTGACCGAGCAGGGCGATCTGCTGCTGCTCCGTGTCGGCGCCGACGGGTTCCTGCATCACATGGTGCGCAATCTCGTCGGCGTGCTGCTTGCGATCGGGCGCGGCGAGCAACGGGTTGGCTGGGCCGCCGAGCTCTTGGCGCTGCGCGACCGCGCCCGCGGCGGGGTCACCGCGCCGGCACATGGGCTCTACCTGGTGCAGGTCGATTATCCGCCCGCCTACGCGCTGCCGAGCGCTGTGAATGACGCGTGCGATGATCCCGGGCCAGACGAAAGCCGGTTGGCTGTGATCTAATGAACGGTTTCGGAGACGAGCGGCGCGGTCGATGCGAACACGGGTCAAGTTCTGTGGTCTCACCCGACGCGAGGATGTCGAGGCGGCCGTTGCACTCGGGGTCGACGCCGTTGGCCTGGTCTTCCACCCGAAGAGCCCGCGCGCGGTCGCGGTCGAGCAGGCTGCCCAGCTCGTTGAAGCGCTGCCGGCCTTCGTCAGCGCGGTCGGCTTGTTCGTCGATGCCGAGGCCGAGCGGGTGCGGGCCGTGCTCGAGCGCGTCCCGCTCGACCTGCTCCAGTTTCACGGCGCCGAGCCGCCGGATTACTGCGCGGGCTTCGGCCGACCCTGGATCAAGGCGATCGCGGTGCGGGCCGGGTTGGACCTCGACGCCGAGACGCGGCGCTACGCCCGGGCGCGCTCGCTGCTGCTCGATACCTACGACCCCGCGCTCGCCGGCGGTACCGGCCGCTGTTTCGATTGGGGTTTGGTGCCGGCAGGGCTGGCGCCGAGCGTCATCCTCGCCGGGGGTCTCGCGCCGTCGAACGTCGCCGATGCGCTTCGCCGGCTGCGGCCCTATGCGGTGGATGTGAGCGGCGGGATCGAACAGGCGAAGGGTCTGAAGGACCTGGACAAGATGACTGACTTTATGAAAGGTGTACGTGATGGCGACCAGAGCTGAGGATCTCGCGCGCGTTGAGCCGACGGCGCCGGCCGTCGAGACCTATTCGTGGCCCGATGCCCGCGGCCATTTCGGCCCCTACGGCGGCATGTTCGTGCCCGAGACCCTGATGCACCCGCTGGCCGAGCTGCGCCAGGCCTATGAGCGCTACCTCGGCGACGCGGACTTCCTACGCGAGCTCGATGCCGACCTGCGCGACTACGTCGGCCGCCCGTCGCCCGTCTACCATGCCGAGCGCTGGAGCCGCGAGCTCGGCGGCGCACAGATCTTCCTCAAGCGCGAGGACCTCAACCACACCGGCGCGCACAAGGTCAACAACACCATCGGTCAGGCCCTGCTCGCGCGTCGCATGGGCAAGACCCGCATTATCGCCGAGACCGGCGCCGGCCAGCACGGCGTCGCCAGCGCCACTGTGGCCGCCCGGCTCGGGCTCGAGTGCGTGGTCTACATGGGCGAGGTCGATGTCGCGCGCCAAGAGGCGAACGTCTACCGCATGCGCCTGCTCGGCGCCCAGGTGGTCGCGGTCAAGTCCGGCACCCGCACCCTGAAAGACGCCCTGAACGAGGCGATGCGCGACTGGGTCACCAACGTCGACAACACCTTTTACATCATTGGCACCGTCGCTGGCCCGCATCCCTATCCGGCCATGGTGCGCGATTTCCAATCGGTGATCGGCCGTGAGGCGCGCTCCCAGATGCTCGAGAAGACCGGTCGCTTGCCCGACGTGATCATGGCCTGCGTCGGTGGTGGCTCCAATGCCATCGGCCTATTCCATCCCTTCATCGCCGACCCCGAGGTCCGCATGATCGGCGTCGAGGCCGCTGGCGACGGGCTCGAGACCGGCCGCCACGCCGCGCCACTCTGTGCGGGCACACCCGGTGTGCTGCACGGCAACCGGACCTATCTGATGGAGGACGCTAACGGCCAGATCCGCGAGACCCATTCGGTCTCGGCCGGGCTCGATTATCCTGGCGTCGGTCCCGAGCACGCTTGGCTCAAGGACAGCGGCCGCGCCCAATATGTCGCGGTCACCGACGACGAGGCGCTGGCGGCCTTTCACGGCCTGACCCGCACCGAGGGCATCATCCCGGCCTTGGAGACCAGCCATGCGCTGGCGCAGGCGGCCAAGCTCGCGCCGACCATGCGCAAGGACCAAAGCATCCTGATCAACCTCTCGGGGCGTGGCGACAAGGACATGCAGACCGTGGCGCGCATGGACGGACTGCAGCTATGAGCCGGATTCAGACCCGATTCGAGCGCTTGCGCGAGCAGGGCCGCACGGCACTGATCCCGTTTATCACCGCCGGTGATCCCTCGCCCGGGCTGACCCTGGAGCTGATGCATCGGATGGTCGAGGCCGGGGCCGATCTGATCGAGCTTGGCGTACCGTTCTCGGACCCGATCGCCGATGGACCGGTGATCCAGCGCGCGACCGAGCGGGCCCTGGCCCAGGGTGTCTCTCTGCGCGATGTGCTGGGTATCGTTCGCCGCTTCCGCGAGACCGATGATCAGACCCCGGTGGTGCTGATGGGGTACCTCAATCCCATCGAGGTCATGGGCAGTGCCGCCTTTGCCGAGGCCGCGCGCGAGGCCGGTATGGATGGCGCACTGATCGTCGACGTGCCGCCGGAAGAGAGCCATGAGCTGGTCGATGCGATGAAGGCCCAGGACCTGGACCTGGTCTATCTGCTGGCACCGACCTCGGACGCTGAGCGGATCCAGGCGATCGCCGAGGTCGCCTCGGGCTTCGTCTACTACGTCTCGGTCAAGGGCGTCACGGGCGCGAGCAATCTTGATGTCGGTGAGGTCGCCGCCAAGCTCGACGCGATCCGCGCCCGCATCGCGCTTCCAGTCGGCGTTGGCTTTGGCATCCGCGATGCGGTGACCGCGGCTCAGGTGGCGCAGATTGCCGATGCCGTCATCGTCGGCAGCGCGCTCGTTGGCCGCATCGAGGCGCTGGCCGAGCAGGCGCAGGTTGATCGGATTCCGGCCGTGATTGGCGACTTCCTCGGCGAGCTGAGGGCGGCGATCGACGAGGCCGACGGCGGAGGGCGCAATGGCTGAGAAGGGCGCACGCGCAGATGCGATGAGCTGGTTCGAGAAACTGATCCCCAGTCGAATCCGCACCGAGGCGATCAGCAAGCGTGCGGTTCCGGAGGGGCTCTGGGACAAGTGCCCGGGCTGTAACGCGGTGCTCTATCGCGCCGAGCTCGAGCGCAACCTCGAGGTCTGCCCCAAGTGCGGACACCACAACCGGGTGCTCGCGCGCAAGCGGCTCGAGCACTTCCTCGACCCGGACGGTCCCGAGGAGATCGGCGCTGAGCTGGATTCGACCGACCCGCTCAAATTCAAGGACATCAAGAAGTACAAGGATCGGCTCAGCCAGGCGCAGAAGCAGACCGGCGAGAAGGAGGCGCTGATCGTGATGAGCGGCCGCCTCAAGGGCATGGCCTGCATTGCGGCAGCGTTCGAGTTCCGTTTCATGGGCGGGTCCATGGGCTCGGTGGTCGGCGAGCGCTTCGTGCGCGGCGTCGAGGCCGCGCTTGAGCAGGAGGCGCCGCTGGTCTGCTTCTCCGCCAGCGGCGGTGCGCGGATGCAGGAGTCGCTGTTCTCGCTGTTCCAGATGGCCAAGACCAGCGCGGCGCTCGGGCACTTGCGCGACGCGCGGCTGCCCTTCATCTCGGTGATGACCGACCCAACCATGGGCGGGGTCTCGGCGAGCCTGGCCACGCTTGGCGACATCAATATCGCCGAGCCGGGCGCGCTGATCGGCTTTGCCGGCCCGCGCGTGATCGAGCAGACGGTGCGCGAGACGCTGCCGGATGGCTTCCAGCGCAGTGAATTCCTCCTCGAGCACGGCGCCTTGGATCAGATCTGCGACCGGCGCGAGCTGCGTGACCGGATCAGTGACCTGATCGCGATGCTGATGCGCCGCTCCCGAGTCGACGACACGGACGCGGCCAACGGCAGTGGTGGTGGAACCGAGATGGTCGTCTCGGAGGCCCGCGCCTTGCTGCCGGGCCCGCTCTGAGGGTCACCTGCGTGACTGAGACCGGTGCGCCGGTCGGCCCCTCGAGCGCGCGCTTCCAGACCCTGGCGGACTGGCTCGCCTGGCAAGAGACCCTGCACCCGAGCCGGATCGATCTTCGCCTCGAGCGGGTGCGTGAGGTTTGGCAGCGACTGCATCCGGAGCTCGCCCCGGGGAGGTTGCCGTTCCCGGTGATCACCGTGGGCGGTACCAATGGCAAGGGCTCCTGCGTCGCCTATCTCGAGGCCTGGTATCGCGCTGCCGGCTATCGCTGCGGCGCCTACAGCTCGCCGCATCTGCTGCGCTATAACGAGCGGGTGCGCATCGACGGCCCCATGGTCAGTGATGCCGACCTCTGCGCCGCCTTTGCGCGGATCGATCGGGCGCGCGGCGAGGTCCTGCTGACCTATTTCGAGTTCGGCACCCTTGCCGCGCTCGATCTCTTCGTGCGCGCGCAGGTCGAGATCGCCGTGCTTGAGGTCGGTCTTGGGGGGCGTTTGGATGCGGTGAACATGGTCGACGCCGATGTCTCGGTGGTGGTCAGTATCGGGCATGATCACGCCGCCTGGCTCGGCAGCACGCTCGACCAGATCGCCTTCGAGAAGGCCGGCATCTTCCGCGCGGGCCGAGCCGCCGTGATCGGACAACGCGACGCGCCGCCGCGGCTGCGCGAGCGCGCCCTGGAGCTTGGCGCGCGGCCGCTGCAACTGGGCCAGGAGCTCGACTGGATCAGCGACGTCGGCCAGTGGCGTTGGCAGGGCCCGGGCGGTCGGCAGTACCAGGCGTTGCCCGCCCCGGCGCTGCGCGGTCGTCGACAATACGACAACGCCGCGGCCGCGCTCTGTGCGCTGGAGCAGCTCCAGGAGCGCTTGCCCGTCAATCTGGCGGCGATCCGCAAGGGGCTGCTCCGCGTCAAGCTCGCCGGGCGCTTCACGGTCCTGCCGGGGCGCCCGACCTGGGTCCTGGACGTGGCACACAATGATCAGGCGGCACTGGCCTTGGCCGAGAACCTCGCCGCCTATCCCTGCGCGGGTCGGCGCCTGGCCGTGCTCTCGCTGTTGGCGGACAAGGATGCTCGGGCGGTGATCGGACCGCTCCGCGGGCTCATCGAGCGCTGGCATCTCGCCGTCTCGGGAAGCGCGCGCGCGATGCCGTTGGAGCAGCTCGCGGCGGCCGTGGCCGAGGTCGCGCCCGAGACTGAGAGCGTCCAGTATGCGGATCTCGATGAGGCCCTAGCTGCGGCGGCCGAGGCGGCCGGCCCCGAGGACCTGGTGCTGGTGTTCGGCTCCTTCATGACGGTGGAAGCAGCACTGCGCAGTCCGATCGTCGCTACTGTATAATGCGCCGCTTTCCTTGATGCCACAGCCTGGGGTTTGACGCGGATGGATGAAGCGGCCAAGAGACGGCTCGTCGGCGCTGCGGTGCTGGTTGCGCTGGCGGTCATCTTTATCCCGATGCTCATCGAGCAGGATAGCGAGGACCTCGGTGATCCGATCGTGATCCCGGAGCCCCCGGAGATGGAGTCAGACGGCTTTGCCGATGAGGGCGGCGTCGGTTTCGATGCGCCGCTCCCCACGGCCGAAGACCTGGCGCTGCCCTTGCCGACGCCGGAGCCGCCGGGGACGGAGCCCTCGCCGGTGCAGGGCGATGGCACAAGCTCGCGGGAGGCGGCGGCCAGCGGATCGACCGGCACATCGATGGGCGCCACCGGTGGCGCCACCGGCGAGTCGACCCCGCCCGCGCCGAGCCGTGGCAACGAGGCGGTGGCGCTCGCGCCCGCCGGGCCGAAGCCGGTGCCGGCTGGTGTCAGCGCCTGGGTGATCCAGGTCTCGAGCCTTGGCTCGCCGGAGGCGGCTCGCAGCCTGCAGGACGAGCTGCGTGCCAAGGGCTATCCGGCCTTCGTCGAGCAGGCCGAGGTGCGCGGACGTCGCTACTATCGTGTGCGCGTCGGCCCCGAGGTCGAGCGGGCACGCGCCGATCGTATCGCGCAGCAGCTCGCCGGCGAGACCGGCGCACAGCCCCTGGTGCAGCGCTATCCCTAATCCGACCGCGAGACCACAGTTGGCCGCCTTGAGCGGCCGCCCGAATCGGCCGCCTGAGCCGCTTTCTAAGCAGGACTTTCTATGATCTGGGTCGATTACGTCATCATCGCCATCATCGCGCTCTCGGCCCTGATCGGACTCGCGCGCGGCCTGGTGCGAGAGGTCATCTCGCTGGTGGTCTGGATCGCCGCGTTGGCCGTCGCCTGGCTCTTCTATGAGCCGGTGGCGATGGAGCTCACGCCCTGGATCTCGACGCCCTCGATCCGGATCGGTGTCGCCGTGCTCATCCTGGTCTTCGGCGTGCTGATCGCCGGCGCGATCTTCGGGTATCTGCTCGCGACCCTGGTCGATAAGACCGGTCTGACCGGTACCGACCGGCTGCTCGGGGTCGTCTTTGGCGCCGCGCGCGGTGCCGTGCTGGTGGCGCTGGTGGTCTTCCTCGCCTCCCTGACGCCGCTGACCGAGGACCCCTGGTGGGATCAATCGCAGCTGCTCGATCAGTTCAAGATCCTAGCCGATTGGATGCTGGCGCAGGTTCCCCCGGACGTCACCGAGCGGATCAAGGCACTCTAGAGCGAGACCATGTGCGGAATCGTCGGCATCGTCGGCAAATCGCCGGTCAACCAGATCCTCTACGACGCCCTGCTCGTGCTGCAGCACCGGGGTCAGGATGCCGCGGGCATCGTCACCAGCGACAGTAAGAAGCTGCACATGCGCAAGGACACGGGTCTGGCGCGCGATGTCTTCCGCACCCGCCACATGCTGCGGCTGCGCGGCAACATGGGCATCGGCCATGTGCGCTACCCGACCGCCGGCGGCTCCTGCTCGTCGGAGGCGCAGCCCTTCTACGTCAACTCGCCCTATGGCATCGTGCTGGCCCACAACGGTAACCTAACCAACGCCGAGGAGCTCAAGCGCGACGTCTTCGTCGACGATCTGCGTCACATCAACACCGAGTCGGACTCCGAGATCCTGCTCAACGTCTTCGCCCACGAGCTGCAGCTGCAGAACAAGCTGCGCATCGACGAGCAGGACATCTTCCGCGCCGTCGAGGGCGTGCATCGGCGCTGTCGCGGCGGCTACGCGGCGGTTGCCATGATCCCTGGCTTCGGCGTCTTCGGCTTCCGCGATCCGCACGGCATCCGCCCGGTGGTCTACGGCAAGCGCGAGACCGCGGCCGGCGACGAATACATCATCGCTTCGGAGAGCGTGGCGCTGGATAC
>CAZTYV010000154.1:0-8583 GCA_964617675.1 uncultured Halochromatium sp.
GAGGAGCGGGGCGGACCATCCCAGTGCAGCCTGGGCCGGTTGCGGACAGGGTTGGTCGACTTGTTTCCTGGAGCTAATCCAAGAGTGATCTCTACGCCAGACTGCAAGAAGCAGTCGCTAACGCGGCCGGGCTGAGCGTGAGCGCGACGCTCTCGACCTTGGATGGCAGCGAGCACCTGCTGCCGCCGACCTATGCCGATGCTGCGCATCGGCACAACATGACCGAACCGGATGCGCAGGGTGTCTCGGCTTGGGCCGGGCTTCGTTGAAGGAGGGCGAGATCGAGCGGCCTGAGCAGGATTACGGGAAAAGGACGGCGTACCTCAGAAAGCACGGCAGTATCTAAAGGAACTGGACGTGATAACGACAACCGAAGGGCGGAGAAACTGGAGATCAGCGTCGAGGAAGCAGCAGAGATGCTCGGGGAGTCGAAGGAAAGCCCGTCGCCGTCCAACCCAAGCGCACCGCCCCAGCTTGCCGTCAGCCGCGCAGGAGTCGTTCTCGTAGCTCGTCGACCCCGCGCTAGGCTACCGGAGGCTCTCCCTTCCTTCCCAGGCTCAGGAATCTGGCGGGCTGAGGGGGCCGCTCCGTGGCCTGGGGTGTGTCATGCCGCGAGTGCATCGACTCAAGCGTGCCGGCGTCGGCAATACCGCATTCAGCTCCAGGCGAGCGTCACTGCCACAGATCGAGCCCGAACGATCGATCGGCAGGCGCGCCGAGCATCACAACCGCCGTCACGACCACGATGGCGATCAGGTTCAAACCGAGACCGGCACGGGCCATCTGTGCGATGCCAACCTGCCCGGACGCGAAGACGATCGCGTTCGGCGGTGTCGCCACGGGCAGCATGAAGGCACAGCTCGCGGCCAAGGCGGTCGCTGTAAGCAACAGGCCTGGCGGTGCACCGGTCGCCACGGCGGTGGCCGCAAGCACTGGCATCAGCGTTGTTGTGACCGCGGTATTGCTCGTGATCTCGGTGAGGAACACGACCAGCGCCGTCACGGCGAGGACTAACACCCAGGCCGGGAGACCCGCGAGACCGACGAGGCCAGCGGCAATGAAGGCATCGACGCCGTTGCCAGCGACAGCAGCGGCAAGACTCAGGCCACCGCCGAAAAGGATGAGGATCTCCCACGGGAGGTTCTTGGCCGTGTTCCAATCCAAGGCCCGATGAACATGATGCTGGCTCCCTGGGGTGATTCGGCGGATCGGTATCACAAACAGGCAGAGCGCTCCGATCATGGCAATGCTGGCATCCGTTAGCCCCTGTAGCCCGGTCCAGGCCACCAACTGCGGCCGTAGCAGCCAACCAAGCGCCGTCAAGGCGAAGACCGCGAGCACGGTCCGCTCGGCGCGGTTCATCGGGCCGAGCCTCGCCCATTCGTCGCTGAGCAGCGAGCGCCCGCAGCCCAGGGCGCTTGTCGGAACCTTGAACGCAATCCGAGTCAGGTACCACCAGGTCAGGGGCAGCAGCACGGCGACCAGCGGCAGACCGATGCTAAACCAGCTGGCCATGCCGAGATCGATCGCATAGTGCTCCCGCATGAAGGCCGCCAAGACCAGATTGGGCGGTGATCCGACCAGGGTGCCAGTGCCACCAATCGAGCAAGCATAGGCGATCCCCAGCAGCAGCGCGGCGCCGAAGTCCTGGCTTAGCGGCCCGCCGCGCGCCTGGAGCGGGTCGGCCCCGCCCTGCTCCTCGAGCAGCCGCAGGACACTCACGCCGATCGGCAACATCATGATCGCCGTGGCGGTGTTGCTGATCCACATGCTGAGCAGCGCCGACGCGAGCATGAAGCCTCCGATCAGGCCGCTCGGGCTGGCACCCACGCGCAGCAGCACCCACAGCGAGATGCGCCGATGCAAGCCCACGCGCTGCACCGCGAGCCCGAGCAGGAAGCCGCCCAGGAACAGGAAGATGAGCGGGTTGGCGTAAGGCGCGGTGGCAGCGCCCATGTCGGCAATGCCGAGCAGCGGAAACAGCACCACCGGCAACAGCGCGGTTGCCGCCAAGGGCACTGCCTCGGTCAGCCACCAGACCGCCATCCAGAGCGCGACCGCCGCCGTGGCCCGGCCGGCCGCATCCAGCGCTACCGGCGCTGCTCCGAGACTAGGGTCCGCAGTCTCTTGCGCGGCCGGCAGCAGCAGCCAGGCCGCAAGCGCGAGTGTGGGTCCCAGTACAAGACCCAGCCGGGCGATGCCGGGTCGGTCGAGTCGCATCAGAGGGCTCACTCCCTGATGGTGGTTTCGTCAGATAGACCTCGACACTCGAGTTTAGCGCACGCCGCTGGACGGATCTCGCACGCTGCGGAACAGCACGCCCTGGAAGCTGGCGATGAGGACCTGGCGCGCCGCCGTCGCCTGTTGCTGACGCGCTTATGGGCATCTGCCACTCGCTTGGGCGCTGAACAGGGCCTCGACCTCCGCCTCAGTCACCGGCAAGGTCAAAACGGCATGGAGCGGGAAGCGCTCGGCAAGCAGCGGGACATACTGCGCCTGCTCTTTGCTGACCAGCACGATGACGCGTGCGTCGGGCGCCTGCTTGCGCAGGCTGGCGAGGAAGACATCGAGGTTACTGACATTGGCACCGGCATAGTTGTTACCGAAGCCGTAGAAGAACTCGGCGACGACCCAGTCCGGCGCGCGGCGCTTGAGCGCCTGCAAGGCCTTGCGCTGCGATGGGAGCTTGATCTGGGTGATCCCCAGGCGCTGGTAAAGCGCCTCGAACCGCGGATGGCCGGGGGATTCGATGATCGAGAACAGGGTTGTCATGAGCTATCGACGGCTCAGCCCGCCAGCCGTCCGGCCTGAAAGTCCATCACGGCCTCGTAGATCTCGTGGCGGCTATTCATCACGAACGGTCCATGCTGCACGATGGGCTCGTTGAGCGGACGACCGGCGATCAACAGGGCACGCGTCTGCACGCCACCCGCCTCGAGCAGCACGCCATCGCTGTCGGCCGGGTTATCCAAGATCGCCATCTGCTTGCGCGGCACCCGTGTCCCGGCGATCCGCAGCTCGCCACGATAGACGAAGACGAAGGCGTTGCGATCCGCGGCCAGGCCTTGCGCAAAGTGACCGCCGGCATCCAGATGCAGATCCAGGATCAGCGGCTCGGTGACCGGGCGCGTAACGGCCCCGCGCAGGCCATGACTCTCACCAGCGATCAGCACCCCCTCGGCACCGCTCTCGGTCCTGAAGCCCGGTAGCTCGGTGGCCTGGAGATCCCGATACCAAGGCGAGCGCAGTTTGTCGCGCGCTGGCAGGTTCAGCCAGAGCTGAAAGCCCTCCATCAGGCCGGCTTGCTGCTCCGGGATCTCGGAGTGAATCAGCCCCCGACCGGCGGTCATCCATTGCACGCCGCCAGGCCCGACAAGCCCCTCGTGGCCGGCACTGTCGCGGTGACGCATGCGCCCGTTGATCATGTAGGTGACGGTCTCGAAACCGCGATGTGGATGCTCGGGGAAGCCGGCGATGTAATCATCGGCGCGATCGCTATCGAAATTGTCGAGCAGCAGAAAGGGATCGAGCCGCCGCTGCAAGGACTGCGTGAGCACGCGGGTGAGCTTCACGCCCGCGCCATCCATCGTCGGCTGGCCGACAATCACCTGCTCGACGCCGCGTGGGCGCAACACCGGCTCGAGCGAACGCTGTTCGATAACCTGTCGTGCTGTCATCACGGCCTCCATCAGGCGAACATGGACTCGATATCGGCCCGCGCCTCGGCGAGCCCCCGCTCGGCGGCCTCCTCACCCATGTTGAGGCCCTCAGCATAAGCGAAATGCAGGTCTGTCATCCCGAGAAAGCCGAGCAGCATCTTCAAGTGAGGGGTTTGCGTATCGGCATCAGTGCCGCGGTAGCGGCCACCCCGCGCAAAGGCGACGTAGACAGACTTGTCCTTGAGCAGCCCTTCGGGCCCCTGCTCGGTGTAGCGGAAGGTGACACCGGCGCGCGCGATGGCATCGATCCAATGCTTCAACTGACTGGAGATGCCAAAGTTGTACATGGGCACGCCGAGCACGAGGGCATCGGCGGCCTGGACCTCGTCGATGAGGGCATCATCGAGCGCAACCCGCGCGGCCTGCTCTGCCGTGCGTGCCTCGGCGGGCGTCGACAGTGCATCGAGCGCAGCCTGATCTAGCGGCAGATGCGGCGTCTGCGCCAGATCGCGTCGGGTCAGCGTCGCCTGCGGATGGGCGGCCCGCAGTCGCGCCGCGATGTCATCGGCCAAGCGGGTCGAGTACCCACCCTGGGTACGGGCACTGCTATTGATCTGGAGGATGTTCATGGATCGAGACCTCTCGCTTATCGGGGTTTCGCCAAGCCGGATGCTGGCGTGATGGGCAAGAGCGTAGTCGTTCCATTGCTATCGATTAAGTGGGCTTTTCGGATAACATTGTTCACCTCATGGAACAATTAGACCCGAACGACCTGCTGATCTTCGCCCGCGTCGCCGACGCTGGCAGCTTCAGCGCCGCCGCCGAGCAGCTCGGCCTGCCCAAATCGACCGTCTCGCGGCGTGTCAGCCTGCTCGAAGAGCGTCTCGGCGAGCGCTTGATGTGGCGCACCACGCGCCGGCTGACGCTGACCGAATTCGGCGAGGCGATGCTGGAGCACGGCCGGGCGCTGGATGCAGAAGTGGACGCGGCACAGGCTTTGGCCGCAAGTCGCCAGGCCGAGCCGCGTGGTCGACTGCGGATCTCGGTGCCGAGTGATTTCGCCAATCTGATGTTGAGCGACCTGTTGGCCGCCTTCTGTGATCTGCACCCGGCGGTTAGCCTGGAGATCGATCTGTCAGCGCGTCGCGTCGATCTGATCGCCGAGCGGGTGGATCTGGCGATTCGCTTCGGCGAGCTGCCAGACGACGCCTTGCTGGCCGCGCGGCGACTCGGCGTCTTCACCTGGGGCCTCTATGCCGCACCAGGCTATCTCGCTGAGCACGGCGAGCCCGTCTCACCCGAAGCGCTGGAGGCGCACAGGCAACTGCATCTGCAGGCCGAGGGCGCACAAGCTGGATGGCTCTTGCGCGCGGGTGAACGCGCCTGGGAAGGCAGCGCCCAGAGCCGGATCAGCGCCAATTCCCCCGAGCTGCTGCTGCGGCTGGCCCGCGCTGGCGCCGGGGTCGCGGCCCTGCCCGATCGCTTTGCCGCCGCAATCGTCACCCGTGGCCAGCTGCGCCGCGTGCTGCCCGCTTGGTCGCTGCCATCCGCGGTTGCCTGGGCCGTGTTCCCGGGCCGGCGCCTCATGCCGGCGAAGACCCGGGCCTTTCTGGAGATGCTGCAAACCTTGTTGTAGACGCGGCGGCGCCCATCGGGATCAGCGCCGCCAGACAAGCCAGACAAGCCGCGATTGCAGCCGCGCGCAGCCTGTCCAACAGACGGGCTCAGTGCGGACGATTGATCAGGGCCTCTGGCATCCGCCAGCGGTAACGGATGGCGAGCGTGCGGGTGACGACGATCGTCGCCGCCCCGATGGCATAACCGAGGTCAGGAGAAAGACCCGCGAGGCTCGTCGCCAAGCCCTGCAGCAAGAGTCCGAAGATGATCGGGGTGGCATAGAGCTCGGGCGAGACCAAGAGCGTCTCACGCCCGGTGAGGGTGTCACGCAATAAGCCGCCGCCGATCCCGGTAATGACCCCCATCACCAGGGCATGGGCCGGCGGCAGGCCCAGCTCAGTGCTCTTGATAAAGGCCCCCGAGGCGAATAGCGCCACACCCATGCCATCCAGATAGGCCAGCAGATTGCCATGCGCATCCAGATGGGCGCGACCAAGGAAGGCCAGCAGCCCGGTGACCGCCGCGCAGGCCATGAAGGCGGGGTCATGCAGCCAGAACACCGGCACGTCGAGCATCAGGTCCCGAACCGTACCGCCGCCAATGGCGGTGACGACGGCGACGACCACCGCTCCGAAGAGGTCGATCCGAGTGCCCATGGCGGCGAGAATCCCCGATGCGGCAAAGGCCGCTGTCGCGAGCAATCCCAGCAGATACAGGACGTCCATCGCGATCACCGGCACCTGACACCAAAGCCCAGCAGCGGCGAGCTGCCGACGTCTCAGCGGTGATACTCACCTCGTCGCTCGGGTTGATCGATGACCTCCTCGATGCGCACCCGCAACAGGCCTCGACCCGGCTTCGGCCAGTCGATCTCGTCGCCTTGAGAGAGTCCCAACAAGGCGCTGCCGATCGGCGCCAAGATGGAGATGGTCTGCTGGCTGCTATCGCTGTCTTTCGGGTAGACCAGCCGCAGCGTGAACGCTTCGTTCGACTCGGTCACTCGAAAGCGCACGGTGGAGTTCATCGAAACCACCGTCGGCGGCATCTGCTCAGGCTCCACGATCTCCGCGCGCGCAAGCTCCGCTTCAAGCGCGGCCTTGCCGGGAAAGGCCTGGTCAGACAGGGACGCGAGCAAGGTCTCGAGCCGTTCGGCGTCGAGGGATGAGATGATCAGATCGGGTCGTGATGACATGTCGGGGGTCTCGTCAATAATCCATGGCCGCGATGGCTCCAGTCCCTGATCACCGATGATTGGGCCGGGGCAGCGGAGTCGTCGATCGTGCGCGTCGTCAACCGGCCACCGCGGCTATCCGCTCGAGGGCCGTCTCGAGGTTCTGCTGGCTCGTCGCGATCGAGATCCGCACGTGACCGGGCGTGCCGAATGCCGAGCCAGGCACCAGCGCGACGCCGGCCTGCTCGATCAGGTACTCGGCGAGCTCGAGATCGTTGCGCACCCCGTCCAGCCTATCGATCAGACCCTGGACCTTGGGAAAGACATAGAAGGTCCCATCGGCAGGCAGACACTCGATGCCTGGCATGGTGTTGAGGCGCTCGACGACCAGGTCGTGGCGCGCCTTGAAGGCACCGAGCATCTGACCGATACAGTCTTGTGGACCCTCGAGCGCCGCCTGCGCTGCGACCTGCGAGATCGAGGTCGGGTTCGAGGTGCTCTGCGACTGGATCTTCTTCATCGCCTTGATCACCGCCTCCGGCCCGCCCGCGTAGCCGATGCGCCAACCGGTCATCGAGTAGGCCTTGGAGACGCCGTTGAGCACCAGGGTGCGCGGCAGCAGGTCCGGGCAGACGTTGAGGATGTTGACGAATGGCGCGCGCTCGGGCCACAGGATGTGCTCGTACATGTCGTCGGTCGCGATCAGCGTGCGCGGAAAATCGCGCAGCACCTCACCGAGCCCCGCGAGCTCATCGGCGCTGTAGGCCATGCCGGTCGGGTTCGACGGACTGTTGATGACGACGAGCCGGGTCTTCTCGGTCAGCGCCGCGCGCAGCTGGTTGGGCGTGATCTTGAACTGCTGCTCGGCACCCGCCTGCACCAACACCGGTGCGGCGCCGGCGAGCAGCACCATATCCGGATAGGAGACCCAGTAAGGGGCCGGGATCACGACCTCGTCGCCCGGATCGAGCACCGCCTGCGCCAGGTTGTAGAAGCTCTGCTTTCCGCCGCAGGAGACCAGGATCTGCTCTGGCGCGTAGTCGAGTCCGTTGTCGCGTTGGAACTTGGCGATGATCGCGCGCTTGAGCTCGGGCGTCCCGTCGACGGCCGTGTACTTGGTGAAGCCGGCGTTGATCGCCTCGATGGCCGCCTGCTTGATGTGCTCCGGCGTATCGAAATCCGGCTCACCCGCGCCGAGACCGATCACATCCTTGCCCGCTGCCCGCAGCTCCTTCGCGCGTGCGGTGATGGCCAGCGTTGCCGACGGCTTGACGGATTGAACGCGGTTGGAGAGCTTGATGGTCATCGATGATAGGTCCGGATAGCGCAGCTAGGGTGAACGAGCATCGCCCGTCGAGAGGCCAAACCGCGGATAGAGCCGGTGCCGAATGGGCCGCCTTGGCTTTCCGCGTTTCTCACCAGATCATAGCGAATCGAACCTGGCTGCGCGATGCATCTCGCGCTCCCCTTCACCACAGCCGCGCCCCATCGCGCCTTGGACCCCAGCACCATGTCTCGCCCCTTCGAGCTCGTTTCCCGATTCCAGCCCGCCGGCGACCAACCGGAGGCGATCCGCCGGCTGGTCGAGGGCCTCGAGGATGGCGAGGCCGGCATGACGCTGCTCGGCGTCACCGGCTCCGGCAAGACCTTCAGCATCGCCAACGTCATCGACCGCGTGCAGCGCCCGACCCTGATCCTGGCACCCAACAAGACCCTGGCCGCCCAGCTCTACGGCGAGATGCGCGAGTTCTTCCCGCACAACGCGGTCGAGTATTTCGTTTCTTACTACGACTACTACCAGCCCGAGGCCTATGTGCCGGCCTCCGATACCTACATCGAGAAGGATGCCTCGATCAACGAGCACATCGAGCAGATGCGCCTGTCGGCGACCAAGGCCCTCTTGGAGCGCCCGGACGTCATCATCGTCGCGACCGTCTCGTCGATCTATGGCCTCGGCGATCCGAACGCCTATCTGAAGATGGTCCTGCACCTCACGCGCGGCGACATCATCGATCAGCGGGCCTTGCTGCGGCGTCTCGCCGATCTGCAATACCGGCGCAACGAGGTCGAGCTGCACCGCGGCACCTACCGGGTCCGCGGCGATGTCATCGACATCTATCCGGCCGAATCGGAAGA
>CAZTYV010000155.1:0-8561 GCA_964617675.1 uncultured Halochromatium sp.
CCATGATCTCCTCGCGCGCCTCCTCACGGCCGCCCCAGCCGCCGACACGGACCCACTTGCCTTCGTCCAGGTCCTTGTAGTGCTCGAAGAAGTGGGCAATCTGGTCGAGCAGATGCGGCGGCATATCGCGGAAGCTCTCGATGTTGCGATAGCCCTTGAAGAGCTTATCGATCGGCAACGCCAGGATCTTGGCATCATCGCCCGACTCGTCGGTCATCTTTAGCACACCGATCGGCCGGCACTGGATCACCGAGCCCGAGATCAGTGGATAAGGCGTCACCACCATCACGTCGACGGGGTCGCCATCGGATGAGAGCGTGTGCGGCACATAGCCGTAGTTGCAGGGATAATGCATGGCCGTCGACATGAATCGGTCGACGAACATGGCCCCCGTGTTCTTGTCCATCTCGTACTTGACCGGCTCGGAGTGCGAGGGGATCTCGATGATGACGTTGATCTGGTTCGGGATATCGTCGCCGCGCGGGACACGTTGCAGGTCCATAGTCAGCCTCTGGGATCGTTCGGTGAAGGGAGCGCGACACCAAGCGGTGTGCGATGAAAACCGCACAGCATAGCCGCAACGGCCGCCTACCGGTAGCCGCAGCGCGCTACAGCAACGGCACCATCAGGAGCGCAACGAGGTTGATGATCTTGATCAGCGGGTTGATCGCCGGCCCCGCCGCGTCCTTCGAGGGGTCACCCACCAGATCGCCCGTCACCGCAGCGCGATGGGCCTGCGAATCGTGGCCGCCGAAATGACCGGCCTCGATGTACTTCTTGGCGTTATCCCAGGCACCACCCCCAGCGGTCATCGAAAGGGCGACGAAGAGACCCGTGATGATAGTGCCAATCAGCAGCCCACCGAGCGCCAACGCACCAGCATCCTCACCCATCAGCCACTGCATGCCAAAGCCCACCGCCAGGGGCACGGCCACCGGCAAGAGCGAGGGGATGACCATGTCCCTGAGCGCCCGCCTGATCAGCATCTCCGTGGCGAAGGGAGCGCCAGCGCCCGCGTCAGCATTGGCGGCGGATGAGGTTTCTCGCAGACGCCGGTGCGCCTCCTCGATCACGGCGCTCGCGATCCGCCCGATCGACTCGAGCGCCATCGCGCTGAACAGATAGGGCATCAGGGCGCCAATGAGCAGGCCGATCAGCACCGGGGGACTATCGAGCCCGAAGCCGAGCGTCTGACCGTCCGCGGCAAGGCTGAGGCTGAAATCCGAGAACAACACGAGCGCGGCAAGCCCGGCGGACGCGACCGCATAGCCCTTGGACACCGCCTTGGTGGTGTTGCCAACCGCATCAAGGTGGGCGGTCGTCGAGCGCACCGACTCGTCCATGTGCGCCATCGCGGCGATCCCATCCGCGGTATCGGCAATCGTCCCGAAGCCGTCCAAGGCCAGGATGATGCCGGTCATCGAGGCCATCGAGGTCGCCGCGATCGCAATGCCGTAGACCCCCGCCGAGGCATAGGACACCCAGATCGTCGCACAGATCATCAGGATGGGCGCGGCGGTCGACTTCATCGAGATCGCGAGCCCGGCGATCAGGTTGGACGCATGTCCGGTGCTCGACGCCTTCGCGATACCACGCGCCGGCGCGTAGTCGGTGCTGGTGTAGTACTCGGTGATCACCAGCATCAGGCCGGTCATCACGAGACCCGCCGCCGCCGCCGCCATCACGCCCCAGCGACTGAGCACCTCGCCCGTAGCCTCGATACTGAAGGTCGCCGGCAGCACGATCCAGGTCACCGGCACGAAGAGCGCGAAGGCCAGCACCGCCGAAACCGCAAAGCCTTTGGAGAGGGTCACCAAGATGCGCGCATCACCGGGCTCGGGCCGAACGAAGCCGACGGCCAACACCGTCGCCAGGATCGCGGCGCCGGCGAGAAGGAGCGGATAGACGATGGCGTCGGCGGCCTGCTCGCCGAACAGGAGCGCGCCGAGCAGCATGGCGGCGATCAGCGTCACGGCATAGGTCTCGAACAGGTCCGCCGCCATGCCCGCGCTGCCGCCAACGCTGTCGCCAACGCTGTCGGTCAGCGTTGCCGTTTCCAACATGCGCGCCATCGAGGCGTCTCCGGCCCCGATCTGCGCGATGATCTCGGCGCCGATGTCAGCGCCCTTGGTGAAGAGTCCACTGCCAAGCCGGGCGAAGATCGAGATCAGGGAACCGCCAAAGGCAAAGCCGACCAAGGCCTGCAGGGCCAGCATCTGCCCGGCATGATCGGCTGGATCATCGGGCGCGAGCAGCAGGTACGAGCCGCACAGGCCCGAGAGCGCGAGCCCGACCACGAGCAGGCTTGGCACGGCGCCGCCACGAAAGGCGACCTGCAGCGCCGCGTCGATCCCGCCCTGCCGCGCGGCCTCGGCGGTGCGTAGATTCGCCCGCGTCGAGGTGATCAGTCCAATGTAGCCGGACAGGCCGGACAGGACGGCCCCGGTCAAGAAACCGACCCCGATCTCAACCCCAAGCCACTGCCACAGTGTCGCTGTCAGTACCAAGCCAACGACCGCAATGATGAGGTACTGGCGATGCAGGAAGCGGAAGCCGCCCCCCCGGATCGCCTTCGCGATCTGCTCCATCCGCGCGTTGCCTGGCGGTTTCGCCAGCACCCAGCGCATCCAGGTCAGCCCATAGCCGAGGGCGATCAGCCCACAAAGGCCCGCGAACAGCGTCCCAAGGTACATCGACGGCGCCTCAACCCGAGAGCCGCAAGGCGGCGAGCAGCGGGCAGAACGGACTACAACAGCGTATAGGCGACATTCACACCCGCCATCACGATCGCGACGATACTCATCAGCTTGATCAGGATGTTCAGGCTCGGTCCCGAGGTATCCTTAAACGGATCGCCGATGGTGTCACCGATCACCGAGGCACGATGCGCCGGCGATCCCTTACCGCCGTGATGACCAGCCTCGATGTACTTCTTCGCGTTGTCCCAAGCCCCGCCGGCATTGGAGAGAAAGACAGCGAGCACGAAGCCGGTCGAGAGCCCACCCGCGAGCAGCCCGATGACGCCGGCGACACCGAACAACAGCCCCACCAGCACCGGCGCCGCGATCGCGATCAGCGAGGGCAGGATCATCTCGCGCTGGGCACCGACGGTGGAGATGGCCACACAGCGCTCATAATCCGGCTGCGAGGTGCCCTTGAGGATGCCAGGGTCCTCGCGGAACTGACGCCGCACCTCCTCCACCATGGTCTGCGCCGCACGCCCGACCGCCTGCACCGTCAGGCCGCTGAAGGTGAAGGCGACCATGGCCCCTAGGAACAGGGTGATCAGCACCACCGGGTTGAGCAGCGTGACCTCGTAGTAGGCCATGAAATCGATCAGGCTCGCATCGGCCACGGCCACCGTCTGCCCGTGCGCGAGCTCCAGCACCGAGTGCCCGGCGCTGATCAGCTCGATGCGGATCACCTCGATGTAGGAGGCGATCAGCGCCAGCGCGGTCAGGGCCGCCGAGCCGATCGCAAAGCCCTTGCCGGTCGCGGCAGTCGTATTACCCAAGGAGTCGAGCGCGTCGGTGCGCTCGCGCACCTCAGGCCCGAGACCGCTCATCTCGGCGTTACCGCCGGCGTTATCGGCGATGGGTCCATAGGCGTCGCTGGCGAGCGTGATACCCAGGGTCGAGAGCATGCCGACCGCGGCGATGGCGATCCCGTAGAGGCCCTGGCCCATCTGCGCCGGGTCGAAGCCGGAGGCGAACAGGTAGGCGAGGATCGTGCCGGTGGCCACGGCGAGCACCGGGATCACGGTCGAGAGCATGCCAACGCCGATCCCGGCGATGATCGCGGTCGCCGCGCCGCTCTCGGCCGCGGCCGCGATGCTTCGGGTCGGTGCGAACGAGGCCGAGGTCGAGTATTCGGTCGAGCGCCCAATCACCAGCCCGGTGATCAGGCCGGTGACCACCGCCCCCCAGATGCCCCAAGGGTTCTCGATACCGAGCAGCCAAAGCACGGCCGCCGAGGCCACCACGATCATCGCCGCGCTCGCGTTAATCCCCTTCGAGAGGGCAGCGAGCAACTCCTTCTGATTTGCACCCTCGCGAGTCTTGACCAGAAACACCCCGAGCACCGAGAGCAGGATGCCGATACCGGCAATCGCCATCGGCGCGGCAATCGCCTTCATCTGCATCGCCGGATCAGCGACGAAGGCCGCCGCACCCAGGGCCGCCGCGGCCAAGATCGAGCCGCAATAGGATTCGAAGAGGTCGGCGCCCATCCCGGCGACGTCACCGACATTGTCACCCACGTTATCGGCGATCACCGCGGGATTGCGTGGATCATCCTCGGGGATACCGGCCTCGACCTTGCCCACCAGGTCGGCACCAACATCGGCCGCTTTGGTATAGATACCGCCGCCGACGCGCGCGAACAGCGCCTGTAGCGAGGCGCCCATGCTAAAGGTCAGCACCGTGGTGGTGACCAGGATCAGGTAGGGGCCCTGGGTCGGGTCGCCGGGCGAGAATCGATCGATCAGCACGAACCAGAACGCCAGGTTACCGAGCCCGAGACCCACCACCACCAGCCCCATCACCGCGCCGCTGCGAAAGGCGATGCTTAAGGCCCCGGCCAGGGAGGTGCGGGCCGCGGCCGTGGTGCGCGCGGCCGCCAAGGTCGCGGTGCGCATGCCGAAGTAGCCGGCCAGCGCCGAGAAGAATCCACCGAAGACGAAGGTCACCGGCAGCCAGGGGTTCTGCACCCCAAGGCCATAGGCCAGATAGGCGAACAGACCAGCCACCAACGCGAAGACCAGCAGCATGATCTTGTACTGCTGGCGCAGGTAGGCCATGGCCCCCTTGCGCACGTGGGCACCGATCTCACGCATGGTCTCAGTGCCTTCGTCCTGGGCGCGCATCTCACGAAAGAAGCGCCAAGCGAAGTAGAGGGCGAAGACGGAAGCAAGCGGAGCGAGCCAGAAGATGGGTTCGTTCATGGGTCCACGTCTACAGCGAAGGTGCCGTCCCCAGGTGACGGCGGTAATAACTGGGCGAGGCGCCGGAGTCGGAGGGGATCAAGCAGCCAGCGATCAATCAAAATGGGAGACCTGCGCCGAGCGCCACCAATCGTAGTGCGTCGACTGCAAGGCCTCCCGGCTCGGGAGCGGATAATAGGCGAAGTGCTCGTGATCGCCGACGTAGAAGCCGTTCCGCACCATGCGATAGATCACGGCATCACGCGTGTGCTTGAGCACCAGCTTGCTGTCCTTGGTGTTGACACTGAAATCCGCGAGCACATCGCGCAGGTGCGCAATAAAGGGATAGGGCAGGTCGTCGGCCTTGCCGTTGCGCGGGTCGTAGGCGAGATCCCCGAGCCGCATATCCGCGAAGGCGATGCGCGGTAGATTGACCGGCCGCTGAGGGTCAGTGATCGAGCGGCAAAAGGCCTGCGGCTCGAGCCGGCTCGCCACCATCGGCCGCTTCGGGCAGAACTCCTGGTAGAGGTGCAACGGGTGCTCGCTATCTAGGCTGTAGTCACCGCGCTGCAGCTCCAGCGTTCGCCCGTCGTCGGTTACCAGATAGAGGTTGCCGATCGCACTCACCGGGATGCGAGCCAGGACATTGTAGATGCCTAGATAGACCGATGACTTGGGCGCCCCGTTGGGCTGGGTGACGCAGCGCTCGGCGGCGAGCTGAAAGGCGAAATCGCCCGAGCGGAAGCTGGGATCAAGCTCGAAGAAGATCGCCTCGCCGAAGACGCGGCCATTGCGTCCAACGGCGTAGTAGGAGCCGAACTCCTCGGGCTCCAGCATGGAGGCGATGAGCGCCTCCGGAATCAGGGACAGATAGAGATGATAGTCGCTCATCGTCGCTCCCGCTGCAGCTCACAACAAGGTTCGCGCCGCCGCGAACGGCGGTCGCGGCGGCACGTGCGGTCTGGATCGTTTCGCGGTGCGAAGACCGCGCTCAGAGCTCGAAGACGTCGAGCTTCTTCGCCACCGGCGCGTTGGTGAGCGTCACGTAACGCGGCAGCCCCTTCTCGAACGGCGGATAGTCTTCCCCCTGGATCAGCGGCAAGAGGTACGACTTACATGCATCCGTAATGCCAAAACCGTCGTCGGTGATGAACTCCCGCGGCATGAACTTCTCGACGTTCGCCACCTTCGACAGCGGCGCCTTGCCAACCTGCCATTCATAGGGGTCGGAGCTCACCCGGTCGATCGTCGGCATGATCGCGTTCTCACCGGCCAGCGCCAGCTCGACCGCGGCACGGCCGGTCGCATAGGCCTGCTCGACGTCGGTCTTCGACGCCAGGTGACGCGCCGCACGCTGCAGATAGTCGGCAACGGCCCAGTGGAACTTGTAACCAAGTTGCTCCTTGAGCAGATTGGCCACCACCGGCGCGGCCCCCCCGAGCTGGGCGTGGCCGAACGCATCGCGCGTACCCTGCTCCGCGAGGAAGCGTCCATCCGGATACTTCGCCCCTTCCGACACCACGATGGTGCAGAAGCCTTGCGCATCGACCATGGCCTTGACCCTGGCCAGGAAGCGCTCCTGATCGAACTCGATCTCGGGGAACAGCACCAGCACCGGCATCCCCTGATCCTCGATCAGCCCGCCGGCGGCGGCGATCCAGCCCGCGTGGCGCCCCATCACCTCGAGCACGAAGACCTTGGTCGAGGTCTTGGCCATCGAGCGCACGTCGAAGCTGGCCTCGAGCGCCGAGGTGGCGATGTACTTCGCCACCGAGCCGAAGCCCGGACAGTTGTCGGTGATCGGCAGATCGTTATCGACCGTCTTCGGCACATGGATCGCCTGCACCGGAAAGCCCATGGTCTCGGACAGTTGGCTCACCTTGTAGCAGGTATCGGCCGAGTCGCCGCCGCCGTTGTAGAAGAAGTAGCCGATATCGTGCGCCTTGAAGACCTCGATCAGGCGCTCGTACTCGCGCTTGTTGGCCTCCAGGCTCTTGAGCTTGTAGCGGCACGAGCCGAACGCACCCGAGGGGGTGTAGCGCAGCGCCGCGATCGCCTCGTCGGACTCCTGGCTGGTATCGATCAGGTCCTCGGTCAGCGCGCCGATGATGCCGTTGCGCCCGGCATAGACATTGGCGATCTTGTCCGGATGCTGCCGCGCGGTCTCGATCACACCACAGGCCGAGGCGTTGATCACGGCGGTCACACCACCGGACTGGGCATAGAAGGCGTTCTTCGCGGTCATGAGGGTCCTCTCGGGTGATGCCTTAACCGGGCGTTAGAGTACCGAATGCACGCGAGCGGCGCAGCGAGAATCCATTGATGGGCGCGAAGACCGATTCGATAGCCATGGACCATGATCGCGGCGAGTAGGCGCCAAGATCCGCCAGGTAGCGGCGCAGGAAACCGAGCTTGCGCACGATGACCTGCTCAGCGGAGCTCGTCATAAAGGGCCTCGCGCTGCTGTTGGCGGAACCAGGCACTGTCGGCGTAGAGGAAGAAGGCGCGGTCGCGCTCGCGCTCAAAGAGGCCAAGCTCGGCCTCCCAGAGGCACAGTCCAGCGCGAAAGACCTCGAAGCGCGTGACGGGCGAGGTTGCCTCATCCAGCACCAGGAGGTCTGCAGGCAGCGGCTGCGCCCAGTCTTCTAACGCCGCTTGCCAGGCGCCCATCTCGAACAGGCTGGGCCGCTGCGCCGGCAGCACGGCAAGATCGACATCTCGCCCCGGCTCGCCGCGTGCCACTGAGCCGAACAGCACGACCAGACGCCACTGTTGCTCGCGCGACAGCGCGAGCAGCCGGTCGCGATCGAGATGCGCGGGCAGACGATCTGTCATCACTCGTCTGTCACACAGCCCTCCGAGGCTGGCTTGACGTTCTTGATGTACTTATAGAGGGTGCCGCGCGTGGATTTGTAGGGCGGCATGGTCCAGGCCGCGCGGCGGCGCTCGAGCTCGGCGTCGTCGACCGCCATCGCCAGCAGACGCTCGCTGGCGTCGATGGTGACCTTGTCGCCGTCTTGCAACAATGCGATCGGGCCGCCTTCTTGGGCCTCGGGGCAGACGTGGCCGATGATGAAGCCATGCGAGCCGCCGGAGAAACGCCCGTCGGTGAGCAGCGCGACGTCTTTGCCCAAGCCGGCGCCCATGATGGCGCTGGTCGGGGTGAGCATCTCCGGCATGCCGGGGCCGCCCTTGGGACCTTCGTAGCGAATCACCACCACATCGCCCTTGTGGATTTTCTGCTCCTCCAGCGCCTTCAACATCGATTCCTCGGTATCGAACACCCGGGCCGGGCCACTGAAGCGCAGGCCCTCCTTGCCGGTGATCTTGGCCACCGCGCCCTCGGGCGCGAGATTGCCGCGCAGGATCTGGATGTGCGCGGTCTCCTTGATCGCCTGCTCGACTGGCATGAGGATCTGCTGGCCTTCGCTCAAGCCTGGCAGCTCGGCGATGTTCTCGGCCAGGGTCTTGCCGGTGCAGGTGAGGCAGTCGCCGCTCATCAGACCCTGTTCCAGAAGGTACTTCATCACCGCCGGGGTGCCGCCCACTTGGTGCAGGTCTTCCATCACATACTTGCCACTCGGCTTCAGATCGGCGAGGAAGGGGGTGCGATCGCTGGCGGCCTGCACGTCTTCGAGGG
>CAZTYV010000156.1:0-8548 GCA_964617675.1 uncultured Halochromatium sp.
GGGACGCCGTGAATCCGTCCTTGGAGGCTTGAGCGCAGCTCCCTGCTGCGCACACCCCCGACCGGCGGCACCCGACCCCAGCGCTTCGGACGCTCGTGGCAACGTGGTCGGGCGTACGGTGCTTGCGGCGCTCAGGGTGCCGTGTTCCGGTGATTGGGCGTTTCTGGTGCCTTTTGCTGCGCGGTTTGAGCCAAGCGGTGTTCACGCTGGAGATTTGGCAGGCTTTGGAGCATGAAGCCTTAACAGGGCGCCCGGCGCACTCTATTCTGATGCTGACGCTGTGCGAGCCGCGGCGAATCCTGGAGTTCAAACCGTGCAAACAACTCATGATGGTGACTACTACGCGTGGGTGCTGGAAGCGGCCGAGCATCTGCGTGCGGGGCGGTTGAGCGAGGTCGATCTCAACAGTGTCGCCGAGGAGCTTGTGGACATGGGTAAGGCTCAGCGGCACGCGTTGGCCAGTCATCTCAAGGTGTTGATCGTCCACCTGCTCAAGTGGCGTTATCAGCCCAGTTTTCGCGGCGTCAGCTGGCGATTGTCGATCGTCAATGCCCGCGATGAGATCGCCGAGCTGTTGGAGGACAGCCCAAGCCTGAGGTCGAAGCTCGGTGAGCTGGTGAAGCGCCGTTATCCCGCCGCACGCAACCGAGCGGCCCTAGAGACCGGCTTAGCCGAAGAGACCTTTCCCCCCAACTGCCCCTTTTCCGAAGACAACTTGCTCGATGCCGCCTACTGGCCGGATTGATCTATGCACGAGCGTCGGCAGATGGGGCTTGCGGTGGCGCTAGCAGCGCTACGGTCGCGCTTCTTGGCTGCTGTGCATGAGTTGGCGACGGTTTGAGATTGGCACCCGATCATCGAGTGAATGGCTCCGGATATGGCTGAACCGATTACCAAGATCATCGCGATCGACGATGACCCGACCGGCTCGCAGACGGTGCATGGCTGTCTGTTGCTGACGCGCTGGGATGTTGAAACCTTGTTGGAAGGTCTGCGGGATGCGTCGCCGCTGCTCTTTGTTCTGAGCAACACGCGCGGGATGGATGCCGAGGCGGCGGCGGCCGTGACGCGGGAGATCTGCGTGAACCTGCGCTTGGCGTTGGCGCGAATGGGGGAGGCCGGCGAGCCGATGCAGCCGGTGGTGGTGAGCCGCTCGGATAGCACCTTGCGTGGCCATTACCCGGTCGAGACTGATGTCATCGCCGAGGAGCTAGGGCCGTTCGATGCGCATTTCCTGGTGCCGGCCTTCTTTGAGGGCGGGCGTGTGACGCGCGATGGGGTGCATTATCTGCTGGTCGACGGTGAGCCGGTGCCAGTGCACGAGACGGAGTTCGCGCGAGACTCGGTGTTTGGGTTCAGCACGGCCTTTCTGCCGGACTATGTCGAGGAGAAGACGGGCGGACGGATTGCGGCCTCGGCGGTCGAGCGGTTTTCGTTGGCGGACGTGCGCGGGGAGCTCGGCGAGCGGTTGAAGGGCTTGGAGGGCAACCGTTGTTGTGTGGTCGATGCCGAACAGCAGGCGGATCTCGATGGCTTTGCGCGGCAGGTTACGGAGGCGGCCCGACAGGGCAAACGGTTTCTGTTTCGCAGTGCGGCGAGTCTGCTGACGGCCTTGGCGGAGCTGCCGCCGCAGCCGGTGCCGGCGGCGGAGATGGCGGCCTTCGTGCGGGGCGGACGGCCCGGGGTGGTGCTGATGGGCTCGCATGTCGGCAAGTCGACTCGGCAGTTGGAGCATCTCCTGGCCGCAACCGACGTGGCCGGGTTGGAGATCGATCTGGAGCGTCTCGATGAGGCCGATGCACTGGTCGCGGAGTTGATGGCGTCGGTCGCGATGGCCATGCAGGAGGGCCGCGGGGCGGTGCTCTACACCAGCCGCGGTGAGCGGCAGTTTGCGACCAAGGCCGAGCGCTTGGCCTTTGGCGATCGGGTGGCTGATCTGCTGGTGCGGATCGGCCGGCAACTGCCGGCGGAGATCGGCTTTCTGGTCAGCAAGGGCGGCATCACCTCGAACGATACGCTGAGTAAAGCGCTGGCGTTGCGCACCGCGCGCGTGCTCGGACAGGTGCACGCCGGCTGCTCGGTGGTGCGCTGCCCGGAGGATCATCCGCGCTTTCCCAATCTGCCGGTGGTGATCTTTCCGGGGAACGTCGGCGGTGATGAGACACTGACCGAGGTCTATCGGCGCTTGTCGTCGACTGGCGTGCGGAGGGCCGGATGACCCGAATCCCCGATGAGCGCCCGCTGAATCCGAAGCCCGAGGTCATCAAGGCGCTGCGGCGGTTGTTACCGGCGGCCTCTGTGCTGGCGACCGAGGCCGAGTTGGCGCCCTATGAGTGCGACGGCCTGAGTGCCTTTCAGCAGCGCCCGCTGGTGGTCGTGCTGCCGGAGACGGTGGAGCAGGTGCAGGCGATCATGCGGCTCTGCCACGAGCTGGAGGTGCCGGTGGTGGCGCGTGGCGCGGGCACCGGGCTCTCGGGCGGTGCGCTGCCCTTGGCCGATGGCGTGCTGCTGTCGCTAGCGAAGTTCAATCGCATCATCGGAATCGATCCCGCCAATCGCCTGGCGCGGGTGCAACCGGGGGTGCGCAATCTGGCCATCAGCGAGGCCGCGGCGCCGCACGGGCTCTATTACGCGCCCGACCCCTCGTCGCAGATTGCCTGCTCGATTGGCGGCAATGTCGCCGAGAACTCGGGCGGGGTGCACTGCCTGAAGTACGGCCTGACGGTCCACAATATCCTCAAGCTGAAACTGGTCAGTGTCGAGGGCGAGCTGTTCGAGGTGGGCGCCGAGGCGCTGGATTCGCCGGGGCTGGATCTGCTGGCATTGATGACGGGCTCCGAGGGCATGTTGGGCATCATCGTCGAGGTCACGGTGAAGCTCCTGCCAAAGCCTGAGCGCGCGCAGGCGCTGTTGGCGGCCTTCGATCGCGTCGAGCGGGCCGGGGCCGCCGTCGCCGAGATCATTGGCGCCGGGATCATCCCGGCGGGGCTGGAGATGATGGACAACCCGGCGATTCGCGCCGCCGAGGCCTTCGTGCATGCAGGCTATCCAACCGAGGCGGCGGCGATCCTGATCTGCGAGCTCGATGGCTTCAACGCTGAGGTCTCGATCGACATCATGCGTGTGCGCGAGATCCTGCTCGGTGCCGGGGCAACGGACGTGCGCACCGCGGCTGACGATGCCGAGCGGCTGCGCTTCTGGAAGGGCCGAAAGGCCGCGTTCCCCGCGGTCGGCCGGATCTCGCCGGACTACTACTGCATGGACGGCACCATCCCGCGCCGCGAGCTCGGGCCGGTGCTGAATCGCATCGCCGAGCTATCCGCCGAGTACGGACTGGCGGTGGCCAATGTCTTCCATGCCGGCGACGGCAATCTGCACCCCTTGATCCTCTACGATGCGAACGTTCGCGGGCAGCTGGAGCAGGCCGAGGCCCTCGGCGGCGCGATCCTGGAGCTGTGCGTTGAGGTGGGCGGCACCGTGACCGGTGAGCACGGCGTTGGTGTGGAGAAGTTGAACCAGATGTGCGTGCAGTTCAACAGTGCTGAGCTCGCGCAGATGCACGCGGTAAAGGCGGCCTTCGATCCGAAGGGACTCTTGAACCCGGGCAAGGCGGTGCCGACCCTGCACCGCTGTGCCGAGTTCGGCGCCATGCATGTGCATCAGGGTGCGCTGAAATTTCCTGAGCTGCCGAGGTTCTGAGTGGAAACATTCGCAGGCGACGCGACCGCTGTCGATCTGTTCCGTGATCGACCGATCGACACAGTAAGACGAGGGCGCGGATGTCGATGACGGACAGAGTGGCTACGCCGCCCGAGCAGGCGTTCGCCGAGCAGGTCAAGGCTGCCGGCTCGGCGGGGACCTCAATCGCCATTCAGGGCGGTGGCACCAAGGCCTTCTACGGTCACCCGGTCGAGGCCGATGCCCGGCTAGATTGCTCGATCCATCGTGGCCTGGTTGCCTACGAGCCCACCGAACTGGCGATCACAGTGCGCGCTGGCACGCCCCTCTCCGAGGTCGAGGCGCTGCTCGCCGAGCAGGGACAGGAGTTTCCGTTCGAACCGCCGCACTTCGGTGAGCACGCGACCATCGGCGGGATGGTGAGCGCCGGCCTGTCAGGACCCCGCCGGCCCTATGCGGCGAGCGTGCGCGACGCGGTGCTCGGGGTGCGGATGCTGAACGGTCAAGGCGAGGTCTTGAGCTTTGGCGGCCGCGTGATGAAGAACGTCGCCGGTTACGACCTGTCGCGCCTGATGGTCGGTGCGCTCGGCGAGCTGGGGGTGCTGCTGGAGGTCTCATTGAAGGTGTTGCCGCGGCCGTCGGGGCAGGTGACGCTGGTGCAGGAGCAGGATCTGGCCGGTGCGCTAGCGCTGATGCAGCATTGGGCCGCACGGGCGCTGCCGATCACGGGCACGGCCTGGCTCGATGGTCGGCTCCATGTGCGCTTGGCCGGCAGCGACGAGGCCCTGGTCGAGGCCCAGCGCATCCTTGGCGGCACCCCACTCAATGCTGCCGAGGCCGATGCCTTCTGGCTTGCAGCGCGTGAGCAGCGATTGGCCTGCTTTGGCGGCGAACAGCCGCTGTGGCGGGTCTCGTTACCGCCGGCAACGGCAGCGGACGTGGTCCCGGAGCCGGCGTTGGTCGAATGGGGTGGGGCCCTGCGCTGGCTGCGGACCGAGCCTGGTCATCCCGACGGGGCCCAGGGGGCGAAGGGGGCCGACGGGGCGGGGGCAGGCGAGGTTTCCCGCGAGCGGTTCACAGGGCTGGCCGCGAGGCTGCGTGCTCGTGCCGCCGCGGCCGGTGGGCATGTGACCCTGTTTCGCGCCGGCGCCGATGGGTTGATCCCGGATGATGGGGTCTTCGCGCCCTTGAGCCCGGTCGTCAGGCGCCTGCATCGGAATCTGAAGCGCGCCTTCGATCCGGCCGGGGTCTTCAACCCGGGCCGCTTGTACCGGTGATCAGCCCATGCAGACCAGACTGATCCCCGAGCTGCTGGCGACCTCGGATGGTCGCGAGGCCGACCGTATCCTGCGCAGCTGCGTGCACTGCGGCTTCTGCACCGCGACCTGTCCTACCTATCAGTTGCTCGGCGACGAGCTCGATGGCCCCCGCGGGCGCATCTACCAGCTCAAGGGGGTGCTGGAGGGTGAGCCGGCGACTCGCTCCACGCAGCAGCATCTAGACCGCTGCCTGACCTGCCTCAACTGTGAGACCACCTGTCCGTCCGGGGTCGAGTATCACAAGCTGGTCGAGATCAGCCGCGAGCGGATTGAGCGCGCTGTCCCGCGGCCTGTGCACCAGCGCTTGATTCGATGGGGGCTGCGCAAGGTGCTGCCATACCCCACGCGCTTCGTCCCGCTGCTACGTGTAGCCCAGCGGCTGCGACCACTCCTGCCGCCGCCCCTGCGCGACAAGGTGCCAGTGGCCAGCGCGCGGGCGCCTGAATCGGCCCGACCCGGACCTGCCGTGGCGGTGCGATCGGGGCCATCGGGGACGACGCGCAGGCGGGTGCTGCTGCTCGACAACTGCGTCGAGCCGAGCCTGACCCCGGCGACGATTGGCGCCACCAAGCGCATCCTGGCCCGCTTGGGGATCGAGATCATGCAGCCGAGAGGCGCTGGCTGCTGCGGTGCGATCAGCCAGCATCTGGCGGCGCCGGACGAGGCCAAGCGTTTCATGCGCCGCAACATCGACGCCTGGTGGCCCGCGATCGAGCCCGCGATCGAACCGTGTGAGCCAGACGTCACGCCAGCGGAGGCCATCGTGATCACCGCGAGCGGCTGCGGGGCAGTGGTCAAGGACTACGGCTGGCATCTCCGGGATGATCCGGACTACGCCGCCAAGGCGGCACGCGTCTCCGCGCTGGCGCGTGACCTCAGCGAGGTCCTCAGTGCCGATGACCTGGCCCGCTTACCGAGCCCCTTCGAGCGCGGTGTGCCAAGGCGCGTCGCCTTCCATGCACCCTGCACACTGCAGCATGGGCAAGGGCTGATGGGACGGGTTGAGGCGCTGCTGACAGGGGTCGGCTTCGAGCTGACCCCGGTCCGCGATGCGCATTCCTGCTGCGGTTCAGCGGGCACCTACTCGATCCTGCAGCCGGGGCTCTCAGGGCGACTGCGTGCCGACCGGCTCGAGGCCCTGCAAGCCGGGCGACCCGAGCGGATCATCACCGCCAATGTCGGCTGCCAGACGCATCTGGCCGCGGCGGCGGTGGTGCCAGTAGCGCACTGGATTGAGCTCTTCGACCCTGGCGAGTGAGCTGGCGACTGAGCCGAAACGAGATGGCTGTCCTCCGGCTCGCGCATCACCGGGTCGGTTGTGAAATCGGCAGCGTTGTATTGATCTGATCGGGCAACAGGCTCTGCTCGCTGCCATCCGGCTAGGTGATGGTCAGTGATCGGCGGCTAGGGTCGGCGATTGCGCCCAGGCCGAAGGTTTCGGGGTGCAGATCAGAGTGGCTTGCGGGCGACCAGATCGATCAAGGCCGCGCGCCCGGCGTGGCCACTGCCTTCTTGGAGCTCGAGCTCATAGTCCTGGAGCCTCAGGATCTCCATGCCGGCGAAGGCATCGCGCAGCAGCTCGTGGGTGTAGAGCAGCTCGGCGCAGGGCGGGCCGCCGCTGTCATAGGCGATCTGGGCCGGTGTGAAGCCGTGCAGCAGGAGCAGGCCGCCGGGTGCGAGGGTCTGTTGCATGCCGGCGAAGATGGCTGAGCGTAGCCCGGGGTCGGCGAACTGGATGAAGATGGCCGCGACCAGGTCGTAGGCCTCGGGCTCCCACTGCCAATGCGCGAGATCGGCCGCGTGGAAATCGACCTCGACCGCTCGCTCCGCGGCCAGTTTCTGCGCCTTGGCCAAGGCGACCTGGGAGCTATCCACCGCCGTTACCCGGAGTCCCCGCTCGGCCAGGTAGACGGCATTGCGGCCCTCACCCTCGGCGACCACCAGCGCCCGCCCACCAGGCGGCAGCCGGTCGCTCTGTGCGACTAGGAACTGGCTCGGTTCTGTGCCGTAGAGATAGTCATCGCGATCGAAGCGTTGATCCCACATTCTGCGTTGCACTCGTGCGAGGTGGCAAAGGATGGCCGCGGCGCAAGGATAGTCAGCCGACGGGACGGTGGGAAGGGCTCCGGTCGACGACAGGGTGAGATCGCTCCCTGGAACCACCAGGATGGCGATTCAGTCGTATCCTTTACCCCGCTAACGGCCTCGAGATCGCGACGCTCTCGCCCGACGATCTCGCCGGCAAGCTGGGCACGGAGCAGCAAGCTCTGTCATCCTTTCCCCATGTACTCGCGCCGACAACTCCTCCGAGCCGCGCTCGGACTTGCCGCCGCCCCCTGGCAATCCCTGCACGCGCAGCCGCTCCCCTGGTGGCGCTGGCCGCTCGAGCAGCGCCTGGCGCAGCTGCTCATGGTCGGGTTTCGGGGCACCGATCTCAGTGCTGACGATCCGATCGTGCGCGATCTGTTGATGCATCGCCTCGGCGGGGTCGTGCTCTATGATCGCGACGGCCGCAACATCCGCTCGCCGCAGCAACTGCGCAGTCTGACCGCTGCCTTAACGGCGCTGAGCCCAACGGCGCTACTCATCGGCGTTGACCAGGAAGGCGGACAGGTCGCGCGCCTGAAGGTTCGCGATGGCTTCCCGGCCACGGTTTCCGCCCAAGCACTCGGGCAGCTCGACGACCCGGCGCAGACCGAGCAGGCGGCTGACACCATTGCGCTCACGCTGGCTGCCTGCGGCATCAACCTCAACTTCGCCCCCGTGGTGGACCTCAACAGCCAGCCTGACAACCCCGTGATTGGCCGCCTCGGGCGCAGCTTCTCGGCGGACCCGCGCAAGGTCCTGCGCCATGCTGCGGCCGTGGTCAGGGCCCAGCAGCGCCGGGGCATTATCAGCACCCTCAAACATTTCCCCGGCCATGGCAGCGCCTGGGCCGACTCCCACACCGATCGCGTTGATGTCACCCGCACCTGGTCGGAGCAAGAGCTCATCCCCTACGCCCAGTTGATCAAGGCCGGCTATCGTGACCCGATCATGACCGCTCACATCCGCAACGCGCGGCTCGATCCCCGGCATCCGGCCACGCTCTCCTGGCCAACCCTCACCGGGCTGCTACGCCATCGGCTCGGCTTTCGTGGCGTGGTGATCAGCGACGATCTGCAGATGGACGCCATCGCCGAGCACTACAGCCCCAGCGAGGCTCTGACCGGCGCCTTGAACGCTGGAGTCGACCTGCTCCTGATCGCCAACAACCGACCCTACGACCCGGACCGGGTGCCCAAGACCCTTGCGATGCTGCGCCGGGCCGTTCTGGACGGGCGACTGCTTCCCGCGCGGGTCAATGGCGCTTGTGCGCGTATCCAGGCCTTGAAGGCCCGCTATGGGTGGCCGATGTCCTGACGGCCGCTCGAGCGGGGTCGCGACCAGCCGCAGCCGAATGTTTTGCGGGCCACCCTGCGCGAAGGTCTGATGGCCGTGCTGCGGTGCGCCGGCGCCTGGGGCGAGTCTCGCTCGCTGTTCAACGGCATCTGGGATCGATGCATCGACGA
>CAZTYV010000157.1:0-8429 GCA_964617675.1 uncultured Halochromatium sp.
TCGATGCGCTAGCACAGGCCGCAGCGCCGCCTCGCCTCCCAACAACCAAGTCGGACCCCCATTTTATGCATTGACAGTGCTGCAGCGAAACACCGAGCATCGCCACGACACCACTGCGACCCGTCGGCACCCCTGCCCTCAACCTCTCTGACCTCTCGCTGAAGGACAGCCGTAATGAGCTTCACACGCCAGACCCAGGTCCGCGCCACGCTGATTCGGCTCGGCGGCCTCCTGCTCCTGCTGATCCTGATCAACAGCCTGGCGGGCCTCGCTGCCGTGCGCTACACCAAGCAGGCCGCGCTGCAAGACCTTGGGATGCTGGCGCAGATCGAGCAGGCCCAAGCCCAGGCTCAGTCGGCGCTCGTGCATTTCAAGACCCAGGTCCAGGAATGGAAGAATATCCTGCTGAGGGGCGATGAGCCGGATGATCTGGCGAGATATCGCGCCGCCTTCTCGCGCGAGCTCGAGATCGTCGAGCAATCGCTGAGGGCGTTAGCCGCTGACGCCGCCGCCGCTGGACTGGTCAACATCGCGACCGACGAGGTCATCGAGGCCCATCAAGCGCTCAAACGCGAATACGAAACCGCCCTCAGCGACTTTATTGCCCGTCAAGGAGCCGACCCGCGTCGCACCGACGCCGAGGTGCGCGGTATCGACCGTGAGCTTAGCGAGATGATCGATCAGATCAGCGGCTCAGCCGCGGAGCAGGCCGCACGCCTGCGCGCCGAGATCACCCGCTCCGCCACCGAGCGTTACGACACCCTGTTCTTCTATAGCGCGATCGCCGCCCTGGTGATCGCAGGGTTGGTGGTTGCCATCCTGCTGACCGCGTTATCGAGTATCGGCAAGACCTAAGCACCTGACCGAGCGATGGAGATCTTCGGCACCATCTTCGCCGGCCTCGGGCTCTTCTTTATCGGCGTCAAGCTCATCTCCGGCAACCTCAAGGAGATGAGCGGCGGCACCTTCCGCCGGCTGATCGCCCGCATTACCCAGCACCCAGTCTCGGCTGGCATCGTCGGCACCCTTGGCGGCGCGCTCACGCAGAGCACCAACGCGATGACCTTCATCGTCATCAGTCTGGTGACCTCCGGTATGGTCACGCTGAGCAAGGCGGTCCCCCTCGTCATCTGGGCCAACCTCGGCACCTCGGTGCTGGTCCTGCTGGCAACCCTGGACATGCACGTGATGATCCTGTTCCTGCTCGGCTTCACGGGCCTTGGCTTCTACTTCGATCTCGACAAGTCGAACCGGTACCGATCCCTGCTCGGTGCCCTGCTCGGCATCGGGATGCTCTTCTACGGCCTAGATCTGATCAAGACCGGCGCGGCTCCCCTACAGCAGCTCGCCTTCGTGCGCGAGCTGCTGGGGATGGCGAGCCAGTCGTTCCTGCTGGCCTTCGTCATCGGCACACTGGTGACGCTCGTCGTCCAATCCTCGGCCACGGTCTCGGTGATCGCGGTCACGCTGATCAGCGTCGGTCTACTGAGCTTCGATCAAAGCGTGATGATCGTCTTCGGCGCCAGCCTGGGCTCAGGGCTCAGCGTGCTGTTGCTCGGTTCGAACCTGAAGGGCACCGGGCGACAGCTAGCGCTGTTTCAGGTGCTGTTGAAGGTCGTTGGTCTCGCGCTCTTGGTGCCGCTCTTCTTGTTCGAGACCTTGAGCGGCCAGCCGATGCTCGTCGATCTGCTGCAGACGCAGGTCCCAGCCATCGACACCCAGGTCGCCCTGATCTACCTGCTCCTGCAGCTGGTCTCTTGCGTTGCACTCACGGCGCTCAGCCGGCCGGCGCTGCGGCTGACCCAACGGCTGAGCCCGCCCTCGCACGAGGAGACCCTCGCCAACCCCCGCTTCCTCTATGCACAGGCCATGGATGAGGCGCAGTCAGCGCTCGACCTGGTCGAGCGCGAGCAGGCGCGGCTGTTGAAACGGCTGCCGCTGCTGCTCAATGCGATTCGCGAGGAGCCGGAGGTCGGTGATGAGGCCGAGACCCTGGACGTCGACAGTCAAGCCCTTCATGGCGCGAGCCTGAGCGTCGCCGCAGCGATCGATGCCTTCCTGGCCGAGCTGACCGAGCGCACCGGTGCGCACTCGGCGCTCGAGCGCATCGTCAATCTCCAGAGCCGCAACGGCTTGATCAGCAGCCTTCAGGAGAGCTGCCTGGAGCTCGTTGAGCGGCTGCGCCTGCCGGCGAGGAACCCGGATGCCGAGCGCATGCGGCAGAATATTGCCGAGGGCGTGCACGCGTTGCTAGACACCTTGGCGATGACCGCCGAGGGTGGCGACGAGATCGACCTTCAGTTGCTGTTGCAGCTGAGCGGCGACCGCTCCGAGCTGATGGAGCGCGCTCGCCGCGAGCTGCTCGGCAACGATCCCTCATTATCGATGAGCGATAAACAACAGCTCCTCGACGCGACCAGCCTGGTCGAGCGCATCACCTGGCTGGTGCGGCGCTACGCGAGGCTGGCGCAGCGCCGATGAGCCGCCGGTGCGCCGCCGGTGGGCCATGACCTGCCGCCGAAGCGACGCGCGTGGCCTATTGGCTGGACCCTGACGCCTGGATCAGCGCTCAGCCGGCGATCGCCTGTAAGGCCTCTCGACGATCCGGGTAACAGCTCAGGATGGATAAGAAGCCGCTGATCTCGAAGACCTCCTTGACGGCCGCTTGCAGACCACAGATCGCAAACGAGCGCTGCGACTGCTGGCAACGCTTGGCGCCCATCAGGAACACGCGCAACCCAGCACTCGAGACGTAATCCAGACCCGCGCAATCGATCAGCACCGCCGGCGCCTGGTCGATGCGCTCGAGGAGCTGCTCTTGCAGAACGGGTGCGGTTCGACTGTCCAGCCGTCCGTTCGGGATCAAGACCAGCGCCTGCTGATTGGCTTCTTGCAGGATCTCCACAGGATTCCTCCGCTATCGCATTCGGGAATAGGGTTCGAAGCGCCTAGAACCTCAGGTCCAGTGTCGCCCCGCCAAACGGCGCCGTATCAAAGTCGGTTTTATCGATGAGTCTGCCTTTCGCATCTTCAAGGCGCAGCTCGCCACCAAACTCGACGCCGGCGATGAGGCTCAGACTCAGATAGCGCCCGAAGCTGCGGGTCGCACCCAGATACAGCGGCACCGATGTCTCTTGGCCGACGCCGCCAGGGGCGATGCCGTTGTTATCGAGACGGAACCGTGCCTTCTCGTAGCGCGCTCCGAGCGAGAGCGCCCAGCGCTCCGAGGGCTGCCAGCTCAGCACCAGGCCCGGCCCCTGGGTTGCGGCAAAGCCACTTCCGGTCCGCAGCGACAGGGTATCGGTGAGCGCCCAGTCGACGGCCAGGATCGGAAACCAATCGTTCGACCCCTCGATCTCGGAGAGCACGCCGAAGCCGGGACCGATACTGAGCCGATCGCTGACGCGATAGCTGGCTGCCGCCAACAGACCCCCTGAGAAACCGTCGTTGAGACTCGCATCCTCCTCGGCAAACCAGCGCGCGGTCGGCACCGCGAAGAGGTCCCAGCGATCGCTCGCCTTCCAGGAAACCCGACCGCTCAGGCGCACGTCTCGCACATCCGACCAGGGCTTCAGCGCGCCGAAGTTCTCTGCGCCACCGCCCTGCGCGCCACCAAAGCTGTATCGGCGCTCGTCGTAGCCAGCCGAGAGACCCACGCGCAGAGTCGGCGAGAGGCCGCGGTCGGCGCCGAGACGAACCGCCCAGGCATCAACCGAGACGTCCCCTCCCTGATTGAGATCGCTCTGCCAACGATGCACAGCAGCGCTCTCGAGCCGAACGCGCCAGGCATCATTGGCTGGCTGAGCAGCCAGTGGCCCACTCGCCGACAAGGCCAGAAACCCGACCAGAGCAGCCGACAGCAGCCCGAGTACCGGGCCGCGGGCACGCGGGCGAGAAGGAGCGAATCGTTGCGGGCGTGACATGGGTGACGAGCTGAGATGAGTAAGACGATTCGGTAACAGTATATCGTCTGACGGGGCCCAGATTGGCATCTATCTCATGGATTCGGCATTTCGATTTCGGTTCCCAGACGCGAGCGATTACCCTAGCCGACCACCGCAGAACAACCATACCTCATCGATAGACAAGGGTCGGAAGGCAGGCATGCGTATCTTCAACCAGATCGATCTGAGACACACGCGAGGCGACCTCTTCGGCGGCGTCACCGCGGCCGTCATCGCACTCCCGATGGCACTCGCCTTCGGCGTCGCCTCAGGAGCCGGCGCCGAGGCTGGACTCTACGGTGCCGTGCTCATCGGGCTCTTCGCGGCCGTCTTCGGCGGCACACCGACGCTGATCTCGGAGCCGACCGGCCCGATGACGGTGATCTTTACCGCCGTGATCGCCAGCATGATGGCCGCGAACCCCGAGCTCGGGATGGCGATGGCCTTCACCACGGTCATGTTGACGGGGCTATTCCAGATGCTGTTCGGGGCGCTCAAGCTAGGGCGCTACGTGACCATGATGCCGTACACGGTGATCTCGGGGTTTATGTCCGGCATCGGCTTCATCCTGATCATCATCCAGCTGCCGCCGCTGCTCGGCTTCGCCTCACCCGCCGGCGGCGTGCTCGGCTCGCTCAACGCCCTACCGCAGTTCTTCGCCGAGGTGAAGCCCGCGGAGGCCGCGCTCGGCGTGCTCTCGCTGGCGATCCTGGTGTTCCTGCCAAAGCGGTTCGCACGGATCGTTCCGCCTCAACTACTTGCGCTCGTCGTTGGCACCCTCGTCGCGATCTACCTGCTGCCCGCCCTCTTCGGTGACCAGCCCTATCGGGCGATTGGTGCCATCCCGACCGGTCTGCCCTCGATCCAGGTGCCCACCTTCAGCGCCGACCAATGGCAGACCATCGTCGTCAACGCCCTGGTGCTGGCGCTGCTGGGCTCGATCGACGCGCTACTGACCTCGGTCATCGCCGACAGCCTGACCCGAACCCAGCACGATTCGGACAAAGAGCTCATGGGTCAGGGACTGGGCAACCTCGCCTCCGGGCTGTTCGGCGGTCTACCGGGCGCCGGCGCGACCATGGGGACCGTGGTCAATATCCAAGCCGGTGCCCGAAGCGCGCTCTCGGGGATCACGCGCGCGCTCATCCTCGCGGTTGTCGTCTTCGGTGCCAGCGCGCTCGTTGAGCCGATTCCGAAGGCAGTCCTCGCGGGCATCGCTATCAAGGTCGGCGTCGACATCATCGACTGGGGCTTCTTGCGCCGAGCGCATCGTGTCTCCATTCGCGGCGCCCTGATCATGTACGGCGTCATCGCGATGACGGTCTTCGTCGACCTGATCACCGCCGTGGGTATCGGCCTGTTCGTCGCCAATGTGCTGACGATCCGCCGGCTCGCCGACCTACAGTCCGAGGGCGTGCGGGTGCTTGGCCTGCCAGAGTCCGAAGACGGGCTCAGCTGTCCCAACGCCACCCCCGAGGAGCAGCGCATCCTGCGAGACCCCAGCAACGGCGTGGTGATGCTCTGCCTGAGCGGCCCGCTGATCTTCGGCGCCGCCAAGGCGGTCACGCGCCAACAGCAGGCACTCGTCGATGCACGCTCACTGATCATCGATCTGACCGACGTGCCACATATCGGGGTGACCACCTCGCTGGCGGTTGAAGGCGTGATTCGCGAGGCGGTGGCCCATGGATGCCGCGTCTATCTCTCCGGGCTCAGCGAGCAGCCCCGAAAACGTTTGCAGAACCTTGGTCTGCGCGAGGTCATTCCGGCGTCCGGCTGGATCGGGGCGCGTGCAGAGGCGCTCCAACGTGCGGTCTCGGAGCGCGCCGGCCAGTCCTGACCAGATCGCCGTGGCAAGAGCTTCATCGTCGTCTCGCCCTCGCTGCTCAGGCCTTTGGACTCTCGAGCGCCGCCGAGGGTGCGGACGAAACCAAGCCGATGCCTTCGAGATTCCGGCATGAATCTATCGAAATCTACGAACCCATCAATCTAAATCGATCCACTGGCACCAAAAGTCCGATAACCGTTTAGGACGCATCGCCCACATCCTCAGCATCGTGGCCAACCTAGCTGGCCGACGGCTGGTCATGGTGAGCGAGCTGCACTCGTTGAATGGCGAGGCCGCCCGTCTCATCGAACCGGGCCGACTCAACAACGCAGCCAACGCGTCGTCGCCGAGACCACGTTGGCCTGCGAGTGATGCAAACAACGAGGAGTGAAGAACGTGGATGTGTTACTCGACTTCGGCGCACGGTTCCTGCATCAGCTGCAGTCACCGACGCTGGCCTTCCTACTAGGCGGCATCCTGATCGCCGCGCTCGGCTCACGGCTGACGATCCCCGATTCGATCTACAAGTTCATCGTCTTCATGCTGCTGTTGAAGGTCGGCCTGAAGGGCGGTATGGCCATCGGTGACGCGGACCTCGGGGCGATGCTGCTGCCGGCATTCATCGCGGTGCTGGTGGGCTGTCTGATCGTCATCATCGGCCGCTATACGCTGGCCTTGCTGCCTGGTATCCGCACCGAGGATGGGATCGCGACCGCCGGCCTGTTCGGCGCCGTCAGTGGCTCGACACTCGCCGCGGGGACGGTCGTGCTGGAGTCCGACGGCATCCCTTACGAGCCCTGGGCGGTCGCGCTCTACCCGTTCATGGACATCCCGGCGCTCGTGCTCGCGATCGTGTTCGCCAGTGTCTACCTGAAGAAGAAGGACGGCTCCGGTGAAAAGGTCCAGATCTGGCCCATCGTCAAGGAGAGCCTGCAGGGTCCGGCCCTGTCGGCCTTGTTGCTGGGGATCGCGCTGGGCCTGTTCACCAACCCCGAAGCGGTATTCGAGACCTTCTACGAGCCGCTGTTCCGTGGACTGCTGTCGGTGTTGATGCTGATCATGGGCATCGAGGCCTACGCCCGGTTGAACGAGCTCCGGCGGGTGGCCCACTGGTTCGCGGTCTACGCCGCGGTGATGCCGATCGTCCACGGCCTGATCGCCTTCGGGCTCGGCGTGATCGCCCACTATCTGGTTGGCTTCAGTCCCGGCGGTGTCGTGCTACTGGCCATCATCGCGGGCTCAAGCTCCGATATCTCCGGACCGCCGACGCTGCGTGCTGGCATCCCGACCGCCAACCCGTCGTCCTACATCGGCGCATCGACGAGTATCGGTACCCCGGTCGCCATCGCCATCGGCATCCCGCTCTACATTGGCCTGGCCAAGGTGGTCTTCGGCGTCTGAGGCCGTGACCCGCGCCGTCGATCCTAACCAAGAGGCATCATCTCATGACACAAAAAGCCACCAAGCTCGTGATCATTACCGAGAGCGTGCTGTTGAAGAAGGTCACCAAGATCATCCTCGCAGCCGGGGCCACCGGCTACACGGTGATGGCCGCCGCTGGCGTCGGTAGCCGAAATACCCCCTCGCCGGACCAACACGCCGTCTCGGACACCTACTCGAACATCAAGATCGAGATCATCACCGCGAACGAGGACGTCGCGCGGGCGATTGCCAAGCAGGTCGCCGACAAGTACTTCGACAACTTCTCCGGGATCATCCATCTCGGTGAGGTCGAGGTGCTGTACGCGCACAGCCTTTGATCGTGGCCCGGGTCGGCAACCGATGCCGACCCGGGTCTTCGATGCATCCCCTCAAGCGCGGAGATCGAGAGCAGGACCGCCGATCAGATCGTCGGCTCCTCGTGCGCTCGCGATCGGCGACCGCTACCGGGCGATGAGATCGCTGCCTTACAGCACCTTAGAGACCAGCTTGACCGTTGGATCATTGCGGTCGGTCTCGATCCGGAAACCGAGCGACTTCACCAGTGCCAGCATCCGGGTGTTCGCGCTCAAGACCTCGCCCTCCATGATCCGCAGCCCCTTGTTGCGGGCGTTCTGCATCAGTGAGCGCATCAGACGCGCCCCGATCCCGCGCCGTCGGAACGTATCCGAGACCACGATCGCGAACTCGCAGGTGTCGCCCCCCGGATGCGCCATGTAGCGCGCAACACCCACCTGCTGGGCACCCGCACCCTCCTCGCCGTGGTCATGAATCACCCCGATCAAGGCCATCTCACGGTCGTAGTCGATCTGGGTGAAGCGCACCAGCATCTCTGATGAGAGCTCCTTGATCGTCTGCATGAAGCGGAAATATTTGGTTTGATCAGAGAGGCTGCGCACGAAGTCCTGCTCCATCTGCGCGTCCTCCGGGCGAATCGGGCGAATGGTCAGATCGGTCCCATCCGGCAGCGGCACGCGCTCGATCAGATGCTGCGGATAGGGGTGGATCGCCATGTGCCCGTACACCGGCATCTGCGGCGGTCGGTAGTCGACCTGGATGCGGGCATCGACGGCGATCACATCGAGATCGTTCCCGATCAGCGGGTTGATCTCCATCTTGATGATCTCTGGCAGCTCGCAGACCATCTCCGAGACCCGCTGCAGGATGCGCGAGAGGGCCTGGCGGTTCATCGGCGGCATGTTGCTGTAGGCGCCCAT
>CAZTYV010000158.1:0-8384 GCA_964617675.1 uncultured Halochromatium sp.
GCGCTATCTGGATGAGCCGATCCTCGACCTGATCAAGTCGCAAGCGATGCAGGTACCCTTCCTGCGCGATCTGCTGCGTCGAGATTGGGTCGCGTTTCAGAACAAGATCCAGGTCGACGACCTCGGCCCCGTGCTGAGCTTCGTCGGTCAGCTTGGCGATCCGGACAAGGGCGGTCTCTCACTGCCAGAGTTTAATCGGCGCCAAGCGCTCTATCGCGATGCCGAGATCCGCGCCATGCAGGATGTGCCTGAGTTCATCCGCAAGGCACGCGAGATCTACGGCTACAGCCACTTCGTCAATGATGTCGGCGGCAGCCTCTGTGAGCTTGAGGAGCCCTCGGTGATCGAGCTCCTGGCGCAGCACAGCCTGATCCTCTATATCCGCGTGCCCCAGGCCGACGAGATCAAGCTGATCCGTCGCGCCCAGGCCGATCCGAAGCCGCTCTACTTCCGCCCCGCGTTCATCAAGGCCGCGGTCAAGGATTATCTCAACGAGCGAGGGTTGGACTACGTCGCGGACATCGATCCAAACGACTTTACGCGCTGGGTGTTCCCACGGCTGTTCCACTCGCGCGTGCCGCGTTACGAGGCGATCGCGCGCCCCTATGGCTACACGGTCGAGTCGACCGAGGTTGCCGCGGTGCGCGATGAGCAGGACTTCCTCGCCCTGATCGAGACGGCGATTGCGCGCACGCCAGCGCCGGCCCCGGATGAGGGGGTCGAGGCCCTGCAGCAGCTCGATCGCGGACAGGGCTGAGCGGAGCGCGACCATGCCGATTGTCGCCCATAACGACCTCCCGACCTTTGATCGTCTGCGCGACGAGGGGCAGAACATCCTCGAGTCCGACTGGGCGCTCCATCAGGATATCCGCGAGCTGCACGTCGGGCTGCTCAACATGATGCCGGATGCGGCCTTGGCCGCGACCGAGCGGCAGTTCTTTCGGCTCGTCGGCCAGAGCAACCAGATCGCCCAGTTCTACATGCACCCGTTCTCGTTGCCGGGCTTACCCCGTGGCGAGAAGGCGCAGGCGCACATCGAGCGTTACTATCAATCCTTCGAGGTTGTGCGCGAGCAGGGGCTGGATGCACTGATCATCACCGGCGCCAACGTGAGCGGGCCGGACCTGGCGCAGCAGCCGTTCTGGTCGCCGCTGATCGAGGTGGTGGACTGGGCCTTCGAGCACGTGACCTCGACGCTCTGCTCCTGCCTGGCGACCCATGCGGTGATGCAGTTTCGCTACGGTCAGCGGCGCCAGCCGCTGCCGGCGAAGCGCTGGGGTGTCTTCACGCATCGCGTGGTCGATCAGAGCCACCCGCTGGTCGAGAGTACCAACACCCTGTTCGATGTCCCGCATTCGCGCTTCAACGAGATCACTCGAGCGCAGTTCGAAGCGGCCGGCGCGCGGGTCCTGGTGGAGAGCGATCAGGCCGGCGTCCATCTGGCGACCAGCCCCGACGGGCTGCGTCTCCTGATGTTCCAGGGGCATCCGGAGTACGACACCATCTCGCTGCTCAAGGAGTACAAGCGCGAGGTCGAGCGCTTCGCCTCCGGCGCTCGCGATGACTATCCGCCGTTCCCGGACAGCGTCTTCTCACGCAAGGCCGGTGCTGTGCTCGATGAGCATCGCCACATGCTGCTGCGAGCCCTCGATCGCGGCCGTGAGCCGCCAGCGTTTCCCGAGGCGCGCATCGCGGCCGGGCTCGACAATACCTGGCGCGATACTGCCGAGGGCGTGATGGGCAACTGGCTGGGGCTCATTTATCGCGTCACCCACAACGACCGGCGCATCCCGTTCATGGACTGGGTCGATCCGGATGACCCGCTGCGCATGTTGACCCGCTCCTGACCCCGAAACCCCTGATCCGCCCTCGCCTGAGCGCATGGCGCCCCGCGTGCCCTGTTGCGGCCAAGTCGCCCGTGGAGGCCTGGCTGGCGGGCCTTCCTGCTCAGCAATCAGCGCCGATGGCCAGTCGGCCGTGGCTATCGGGGTGCTGGTCCGCGCGCTCATCGTCGGCTGCTGGGCTGGGCTGGGAGTCATGGCTCAGACTTTCTTGCGGAGCGCCGGGAACCGAACCCCTCGTGGCCCGTCTGAGAGGGCTGTCAGGAGCTGAGCCGGGTGCTTGATCACGGCCCCTGTTGCAAAGATGCGCATCTGTTGTGTTTTTGCAGCAAGATGGCTTGTACGGCTCGCAGACCGAAACTGTGCGCCAGTGCGCGGTTTTTCAGGGATGCCGCCGTTAGACTTTAACCTTGTCAAGTCGGTTTCGCGCTCCTAGACTATAGGCAAGAGATCGCCAGACGCACTTTTGCGACATGCGCGATTTTGACGTTCGGGAAATCCCGGATTCGCGGTCGCACCACGCCGCCAGCGGGTTTTTCGGATGGCTTATCACATTCAATAAGGTCGAGAGATGTTTGACGAAAAAGAACAAGTGATCCGTTACAAGTGGGATTCTTGGACCGGATCGGGCTACCGTCTGCGCTACGACGCGGCGGACCGCGCGCACAGCTACCATGTTGAGGAGTGCAGCAACCACGTCGTGATGGACGACTACGGCTGCTCTGATCTCGACGAGGCGCTTCTGGTGCTGAATCGCTTCTTCAGCATCGACGAGTCCGCCGAGCGCAGCCGGATCGCGAGCTGGCTGCCGCAGCAGCGTTTGCAGTAGCCGGTCCGCTGAGGTTCAGCACGCAACGCCTACCGCCCCTCAACCTCCGGTGGCAGGCCCTGCGAACTGAGGCTCGATCCTGATCGCTGCCCCCGATCGCTCGGGTGCAACGACAACAAGGCCGCTCTCGAGCGGCCTTGTTGCGTTTGGGGACCGTAACCTAGACAACGAAGTTGCCTGGCCGGGCGCAATGCCCGCATGGCGATCCCAAAGTCTGGCCACCGCCCCTCCGGCTGGCTGACCCTCGGCCAGTACCGCCTGCACAACTGAGTCGTGCCATAGCCGCGACCTGAGGCCCAGCCCTGACCAACGCATGACCCTTGGATACCCGCGTGATCATCCCCCACACGACTGCGGCACTGCGGGCTGCCTCTCGACCGCTATGAGCACAGCGACGGGCTCAAACAGCCGGCCCTGCTGAGCCTGGGCGACTCCCTGCGGATCGACAAAATCAGGATGCGGGCGGTGGTTGGTCATCAGGTTACGCTTGATCTCGAGCCAGGAAACTGGAAGGTGCCGGCACGATAAGCAGTACGGAGACTATCATTGGGCGGCTGAAAGCCGAGACCAGCGCCCGGCCGCTCGGGAACTATGGCGAAGTCATCTTCGATGACGCCCGATTCGACGAACTCTTGGAGCCGTCGCTCTTTCTCGACCCGGAGCCGGACGTCCTCGATGCCCGCGAGCGTCCCCAGATCGCGCGTGAGTGCGCCGAGAACCCAACCCTGCTTGGCGTCTATAGCCCGATGTGTAGCCCCCCGGGCGGATCCTGCTGATCGAGCGCAATCTTCGCCGCTTCTACTGGAGTCTCATCGCTCGCCTACGCTATCAGCTCCCCTATTTTCGCTCGATCTGGAAAGAGCGCTGCAACTGTCACTCGACCTCGGCGAGTCCGCTACGCTCGCCTTGGCGATGGAGGGCATTGAGGCACTGGTGATTCTGAACCACTGGAAGGCTCGCAAGGTCGTTAATGAAGGCATCTGATATGGCATGCACTTTCAGTCGTGCGGCGCTGAGTGCAGGGGCGTCTGCGAGTTCCGTAGCAGACTCAATTTGTTCGCCGACTTTGGCATCACGCTGCTTCTACGACTTTGTCAGGCTATCGAGGATACGCTTTGCAAGATGCTCGTTGATCTCGCTGTGCCTCGGCACGGGTTCTGAAGTGCCGGTGCTTGGGTTTTGGTAGATGTCGTGCTTCTTTCCATGTCGCAGCAGTACGCAACCAGATCGCTGAAGTGTGGCGATAAGCTTCTGCCTTTTCACGCCACTTCCAGTTCGTCGACTCGTTTTATCCCAGGGATTTCTTCCAAAGAGAATAATTCATAAAGGTCGGCTAAGTGTTCCTTTAGGTCATCCAAGTCATTTCCCTGGGTCCAATGATCTGGAAATTCATTGAGGTATCCAAGGTATTTTCTATCGGATTCCTTCCAGTACGTGAAGCGTATTTTCATTAGCCAGTACTCCGATGTGAGATGTTTATTAGGGCGCGCGCATCTCAACGTTCCAGTGAAGTAATCAGTGCCGTACGGAGTTGCGCACGCTTGTTAGCAAAAAAATGTACAACGAAATTAGTTACATTAGCACATGTCTAATTGGGCCTGCTGCCGACCAGTCATTATCACGTCCCACTCGTGACAGAGGTCCGCGTAGATGCGATTGGTATCACCCGCCGCGACTTGCCAGATGGTGGTGTTGCCGACGTTCATGGTGTTCGTCCCTCCTGCGACAGTGAGGTGGCCGCTTGTTCCGGCCAGGCTACGTCGAGCAGCTTTGGCAAGGCGACGCCGGCGGGACCGCGCAGATTGTGCCACATTGCGGCAGCGGGCGATGTCGGCTCCGGGTTGATCTGTGCCGCCGGCGTGCTCTGAGCAGCGGCTCTTTCTGGCAGGGTGGCAGCTGGCTATACGACTCCGGATTTGCCAACGCTGAGCATCAGATCGCAGCGTCCAAGAGCATCGACAACGTGCATCCACGCCTCGGTTGGTAGGGCTTCCACGACCCAGACGATCCCGGGCGAATGGGGCCGCGTCACGCACAGGCGGGCGCCTCGATGCGCTGTTGAGCAGCGGAGTTGCTCCAGGCTTCCGTGCAACTCCAGCACCTCCGGGCTGCCGGTGCGCGCATGCAGACCATCGACGTTCTGGATGATGAGCGTCAGTTCCGGTACCTGGTCTGCCAGGATCGCGGTGGCCCGATGCGCAGGATTCGGTCTTTCCCGGCTTTAACGTCGGTGGGCAGCGTCAGGTAGATTTCGTGATTGTCGTCGATCTCGGCTTCTAACTCGATGGCTTGCAGGATGTCTCGCATGGCTCGCGTGGACCTCGGGATGGTGGGCATGGTCTCGGTCTAAGTCTGATTCTGCAGGCCGGAGGGCGCTGGCGTGCTAGAAAATCCACGCATCGCCTCCAGCAGCCGATCGAACTGGTCAGCGGAGTGGAAGAGGGTATCGGGTTCACAAAGCTTGGCGGTGGGCATCTCGTAGAGTTTCCCCAGCTCGATAGCGCTGCTCTTGGCGTACTCGCCGAATACGCTGCCCATAGCCCGGAGCGGGATGACCATGCCCAGAGCCAGAGTTTGGTTACCGTTTGTGCAGTAACTAAGGTGATATCGACGTCGCTTGGGGCTGTTGCCCTCGTTGGCTAATGGGAGATTTGGTTTCCCAACGCCTCCAGGTCCCGATCGCGCATGCCGATCAGGTAGAGGATGCCGTCGAGTCCGACGGTGGCGATGGAGTGGCGCGCTTGCTCCTTGACCAGCGGCTTGGCGTGGAAGGCGATGCCAAGGCCGGCGATCGAGAGCATCGGCAGGTCGTTGGCGCCGTCGCCGACCGCGATGACCTGCTCGAGGCGAATGCCTTCGCGCGCCGCGATCTCGCGCAGCAGCTCGGCCTTGCGCTGGCCGTCGACGATGCGGCCCGTCACGCGGCCGGTCAGTCGGCCATTCTCGAACTCCAGCTGGTTCGCGTGTACCTCGTCGATGCCGAGACGCCGCTGCAGGTGCTCGGCGAAGTAGGTGAAGCCACCGGAGAGGATTGCGACTCGGTAGCCGAGCTGCTTCAGGGCGCTGATTAGCCGCTCGGCGCCGTCGGTGATCGGCAGTCGCTCGGCGATCGTGCTCAGCACGGATTCCTCCAGCCCCTCAAGCAGTGCCATCCGACGGCGAAAGCTCTCAGCGAAGTCGAGCTTGCCTTGCATGGCCTGCTCGGTGATCGCGGCGACCTCGGGGCCAACGCCGGCGGCGGCGGCGAGCTCGTCGATGACCTCGGCCTGGATCAGGGTCGAGTCCATGTCGAAGCAGACCAGGCGCCGGTTGCGGCGGAAGATGTCGTCCTCTTGGACGGCAATGTCGACCTCAAGGTGGCTGCTGAGCTCGAGGAAGCTCGCGTGCAGCGCACCGACATCGGCCACCGGTCCCTTGAGCCAGAGCTGCACGCTGGCCGGGCGGCTGGCGCGGGGCGTGCGCCGCGAGATGCGTCCGGAGAGGCGCGAGATCTGCTCGATGTTGAGGCCGTTTCGGGTCACCACCGCGGCCACCTCGGCGATCTGCGCGGCGGTGATCTCGCGCCCGAGCAGCGTCAGGATGTGGCGCGCCTTGCCTTGCTCCTCGACCCAGCGCTCGTAGGCATCGGCGTCGACCGGGGTAAAGCGGACCGCAAGTCCGAGCTCATGGGCGGCGAACAGCAGCTCCTTGAACACCGGGCAGCCGGCCGGCTCCTCGGGCAGCTCGATCAGCATCCCAAGCGCTAGGGTATCGTGGATCACCGATTGACCGATATCGAGCACCGCAACCTGGTAGCGCGCCAGCACCTGTGTCAGGGCCTTGGTGATGCCGGGCTTGTCGCTGCCGGCGATGTCGATCTGAACGATTTCGCGCATGCGACTCTTGTGCTCTCGCGTGTCTGAGGTCTGGCTCTAGGATAGCGTTAACCCTGCCGCTCAGCATCTGGCGGTGCTGCCGGATGTCCATCGCCCGACGGCGCGAGACCTGGACAGGGCTGCACGCCACAATCGGCTACACTGGCCCAGATCGCAACCCACTTCAACGGAGCGACGCCTATGCGTCTCGGCTCGACCATCCTCTTCGTCTTGCTCGCGGCCCTTTCGGCGAGCGCTCAGGCGATCGATACGACCCGCATCGAGAACGCCTTACCGGCCTTCGAGGCCTATGTGGAGCAGGCGCGCCAGGATTGGGAGGTGCCGCGGGTTGCCGTGGCGGTGGTGCACGACGATCGCATCCTCTGGTGGAAGGGGTTCGGCGAGGCACCGCCGGACCTGGACACGGTCTTTGCGATCGGCTCGACCACCAAGGCGTTCACCGCGGCGATGCTGGCCCTGATGGTCGATGGGGGCGGCCCGGGCTGGGAGGATCGGGTGGTCGATCATCTGCCGGGCTTCGCAATGTTCGATCCCTGGGTGACGCGAGAGATGCGCGTGCGCGACCTGCTGGCTCAGCACACGGGGCTCGCGCCGCAAGCGCTCTCGGCGCTCGGCGGCATGGGCTACTCGGCCGACCAGATCAGTAGCGCACTGCGTTGGGTCGAGCCGATCACGAGCTTCCGTTCGAGCTTCGCCTATGTGAATTCCCCGCACCTGGTGGCGGGCGATCTGGTGGCGCGTTGGGCTCGAGCTGATTCGTGGCATCAGGTGCTCGATGAGCGCATCCTGACACCGCTCGGGATGACGACGACCACCTGGACCGCCGCCGGTCTCGACGGCAACCCGAACAGCGCGGTTGGTCACGCCAGGGTCGACGGCGAGATCAAACCGATCTCGACCGGGCCCTTCCCATACGTCTTCGGGCCCGCCGGCGCCCTGAACTCCAATCTGCAAGACATGGCGCGCTGGGTCCGGCTGCAGCTCGGCGATGGTGTGTTCGAGGGACAGCGGCTGATCCGTGCTGAAAATCTGCGCCTCACTCGGACGCCACAGACGATCATCAGCGAGAAGGCCTTCTACTGTCTTGGATGGCTCCTGCTCTATCTCGATGATCAGCCGGTGATCTGGCACAACGGTGGCACCCCGGGGCACACGACCTTCGTCGGCCTGCAGCCGGAGGAGGACCTGGGACTGATCGTGCTGAGCAACCTGGGCGGCACCCAGATGCCGGATGCGGTTGGACTGAAGTTCTTCGAGCTGGTGCACGGGATCGATGGCCCCGACTACAGCGCCCAGTTCCTCGCCAAGCGTCAGGAGGCCGAGGTCAAGCCGATGATCGATGCGACATCGATCGCGGGCTTGAGCGGGTATTACCAGCATCCCGCTCTGGGCACGGTGACCGTCGATGATGACCTCGGGATCCGCTTCGCCGAGCCGGGGCTGAGCGGGGTCCTAGAGCCCATCGGGCCGAATCTGTTCCGGATTCGCATAGCTGGCGGCTGGCTCGAGGAGATCGGCTGGGGTCGGCTCGGCGAGGCGCTGTTCTCGCCGGCGGGGCTGTCCGAGCCGAGCCGGCTGACAGTCTATCTCGGTGATGAAGGCGAGGGCTCGCGTTTCGCCCTTGAACGCCAGGCGGATGTGCAGGCCGACGGCGAGTCCGAGCCTTGACGAGCGCGCTGCATCCTGGTGTGGTGCAGCGGCGAGCAGGGTGCCAACGTCGCGCGCAACTGGGCCGGTCGTCACCGGCGCTCGTACGCTGATCTCGAGTCCTGATCTCTGGCGCCGATCTCTGGCGCCGATCTCGTGGTTTTGGCCGCGTGGTTGGGCCCGCCGGGCTCG
>CAZTYV010000159.1:0-8336 GCA_964617675.1 uncultured Halochromatium sp.
TGGCGCAGCTGATCCACGACCTGAAGAACGCCAACCCCAAGGCGCGCATCTCGGTTAAGCTGGTCTCGGAGGTCGGTGTCGGCACGGTTGCCGCAGGCGTCTCCAAGGCGCACGCCGACCATGTGACCATCGCCGGCTACGACGGCGGTACCGGCGCCTCGCCGCTGACATCTATCAAGCACGCCGGCTCGCCGTGGGAGATCGGCCTCGCCGAGACGCATCAGACGCTGGTGCTGAATCGGCTGCGCGGGCGCATCGCGGTGCAGGTCGACGGCGGCATGCGCACCGGTCGCGATGTGGTGATCGGCGCGCTGTTGGGGGCCGACGAGTTCGGCTTCGCCACGGCGCCGCTGATCGTCGAGGGCTGCATCATGATGCGCAAGTGCCATCTGAATACCTGCCCGGTCGGCGTGGCGACTCAAGATCCGGAGCTGCGCAAGAAGTTCACCGGCAAGCCCGAGCACGTGATCAACTTCTTCTTCTTCATCGCCGAAGAGATGCGCGAGTACATGGCGAAGCTTGGCTTCCGCAGCGTGGACGAGATGATCGGCCAGATGGATCGGCTCGAGATGCGCAAGGCGATCGATCATTGGAAGGCGAAGGGGCTGGACTTTACGCGCATCCTGACCAAGCCGAAGGTCGGTCCCGAGGTCGCCATCTATAACGCCGAGGCCCAGGATCACGGCCTCGACAAGGCGCTCGACCACAAGCTCATCGAGCAGGCGCGCCCCGCCCTCGAGCGCGGCGAGCCGGTGCGCATCGAGACCGAGGTCAAGAACTTCAACCGCACCGTGGGCACGTTGCTCTCCGGTCGGGTGGCCGAGCGCTATGGCCTTGCCGGGCTGCCGGATGACAGCATCTACATCAAGGCCAGGGGGATCGGCGGTCAATCGTTCGGCGCCTGGCTGGCGCATGGGGTCACCATCGAGCTCGCGGGCGAGGCCAACGACTACGTCGGCAAAGGGCTTTCGGGCGGGCGCATCATCATCTATCCGCCGGAGCACGCGAGCATCGATCGCGCCGAGGACAACATCATCGTTGGCAACACGGTGCTCTACGGTGCGATCTCCGGCGAGGTCTACTTCCGCGGTGTGGCCGGCGAGCGTTTCTGCGTGCGCAACTCGGGTGCCGCGGCTGTTGTCGAGGGCGTTGGCGATCATGGCTGCGAGTACATGACCGGTGGTGTGATGGTCTGCTTGGGGCCGACCGGGCGCAACTTCGCCGCGGGCATGTCCGGTGGCGTCGCCTACGTGTTCGACGAGCAAGGGACCTTCGCCGACCATTGCAACCAGGCGATGGTCGAGCTCGAGCCGATCGCTGATGAAGACGCCGCGCTCGAGGCCTTGGATCACCAGGGCGGCGATCTCGAGACGCATGGCTTCGTCGACCTCAGCCACGATATGACGCGCCACGATGCCCTGCGGCTGCGCCAGCTGATCGAGCGCCACCTGCACTACACCAATTCAGCGGTCGCGCGGCGCATCCTGGATGACTGGCCCGAGATGCTCGGTCGCTTCGTCAAGGTGATGCCGGTCGACTACAAGCGGGCACTGGTGCAGATGCAATCGAGCAAGAGCCGACCGCCGAGTGCGTCACGGCCGCACCCGTCAAAGCTCAGAGAGGTTGTCGAGAATGGGTAAGCCAACCGGATTCATGGAGTACGAGCGGGCCGAGCTGGCCTATCAGCCGGCCTCGGACCGCATCGTCCATTACAAAGAGTTCGTGCAGCCGATGACCGATGCCGAGATCGGCATCCAGGGCGCGCGCTGTATGGATTGCGGCATTCCCTATTGCCACCAGGGGTGTCCGGTCAACAACATCATCCCCGACTGGAATGACCTGGTCTATCAGCAGGACTGGGAAGCGGCAAGCGAGGTCTTGCACTCGACCAACAACTTTCCCGAGTTCACCGGCCGCATCTGCCCGGCGCCCTGCGAGGCAAGCTGCACCCTGAACATCGACGATCAGCCGGTCGCGATCAAGGCCATCGAGCGCGCCATCGCCGATAAGGCCTGGGAGCAGGGCTGGGTCAAGCCGCAGGTGCCGGCCCATCGCACCGGCAAGCGCATCGCCGTGATCGGCTCGGGGCCGGCTGGGCTCGCCTGTGCGCAACAGCTCGCGCGGGCCGGCCACACGGTCTCGTTGTACGAGAAAGAGGACCGCATCGGCGGCCTGCTGCGCTACGGCATCCCCGACTTCAAGCTCGCCAAGACCATGATCGATCGACGCATGAGCCAGATGCGCGCCGAGGGCGTCGAATTCCACACCAACTGCCACATCGGCGTCGACCTGCCGATCGCGACGCTGGTGGCCGATTACGACGCCGTGGTCCTCGCCGGTGGATCAGAGAAGCCTCGTGATCTCGATGTGCCGGGGCGCAGCTACAACGGCATCCATTTCGCGATGGATTTCCTACGCGCCAACTCAAAGCGTGTGCAGGGTGTCTATGTGCCCGATGAGGATTTCATCAGCGCGCATGACAAGCACGTGGTCGTCATCGGTGGCGGCGACACCGGCTCGGACTGCATCGGCACCTCGAATCGCCACGGCGCCAAGTCGGTGACCCAGATCGAGATCCTCGATAAGCCGCCGGCGAAGGAGGACAAGGGGCTGACCTGGCCGAACTGGCCGAACAAGCTGCGTACCTCGACCAGTCAGGAAGAGGGCTGTGAGCGCCACTGGAATGTGCTCACCAAGTCCTTTGAGGCCGATGCCGACGGCAATGTGAAGGCCCTGAACTATGTCCTCGTACGCTGGGACAAGGACGAGAACGGGCGCTGGCAGATGTCCGAGGTGGAGGGCTCCGAGGGGCAGCTGAAGGCCGATCTGGTGCTGCTGGCCATGGGCTTCGTGCATCCGGTGCACGAGGGCATGATCGAGGAGCTGCAGGCGGTCAAGGGTCTGGAGCTCGATGGACGCGGCAACGTCAAGGGTGCGACCGAGGGGGCTCAAGCATACGTGACCAACGTCGAGGGCATCTTCGCCGCCGGCGACATGCGCCGCGGCCAGTCGCTGGTGGTCTGGGCCATCCGTGAGGGCCGCCAGTGCGCACGCGCCGTCGATGAGTGGCTGATGGGTCGCTCGGACCTGCCGCGCTGAGGGTTGAGAAGAAGACGTCGGATAGGATCAGGATCGCCATGAACATACATCGGAGCTTTGCCGCACTGTTGCTCATCCTGCCGCTGGCGGTTGGCTGCTCGCCGCAAGGCGGAGAGGATCAGGCCGAGGTCATCCGCGTCGCGGTCTCGCCGGCCTCGCCGCCCAATCTCTACGAGGAGAACGGCCAGCTCAAAGGCATGGATCTCGAGATCTTCGAGGGCTTCTGCGAGGCACGCGGCTGCACGCCGAAGATCACCGCCTACGATTGGCAGGGGATGCTCGGCGCCGTGGTCAGCGGTCAGGCCGACATCGCGTTCTCGGGGATCTCGATCACCGACAAGCGCGAGCAGGTGATGGCGTTCTCGACGCCTTATCTCGAGAACAGCTGGAATCTCATGGGGCTCGAGGATCGAGACATCGCCTTCTCGGACCTGTCCGAATGGAAGCAGTACACGACCGGTTATCCGCGCGGAATGGCCTATACCGCCTTCATCAAGGAGCAGATGGAGCCCCAGGGTCTCTACTCGCTGAGCCAGGTCAAGCTCTACCCGAGCTACAACGAGGTGCTGGCCGATCTGCAGAACGGCCAGATCGATCTTGCCTTCCTCGACGGCACCGTCGCCTCGGTCTATCGCAAACGCCTGCCGATCCAAGACGCCTACGTGTTCACGGGGGTGGATCGCTTTGGCTTCGCCTTTCCCAAGGGCTCGCCGCTGCGCGACGCGTTCAATCAGTACCTGAGCGAGCTCGGCCCGGAGCGACTGCAAGCGATCAGCGACAAGTGGCTGAATCAGTGACCGATTTGCGGTGAGCTTCCTCGCTATCCTCGCGGTGCTGGCGACGGGCGCGGGCTACACCCTGCTGGTCGCGACGGCCTGTATGGCCACGGGTCTGGCGACAGGGCTTGGACTGGCCTTGCTCGCGAGACTCAGGCTTGGGCCCCTGAATGGGGCTCTGGCCTTCTACAGCTTTGTCTTTCGCGGCATCCCGGTGTTGGTGCTGCTCTTCCTCGTCTACTTCGGGCTGCCCGGGCTGGGGCTGCAGGTGCCGCCACTGGTGGCGATGATGCTGAGCCTCGGGCTCATCGCCGGTGCCTATCTGGGTGAGGTCTTCCGCGGCGCCTTCGAGTCGGTCGACCCGAACGAGGTCACCGCCGGGCTCGCGCAAGGCCTGTCGCGCCGGCAGGTCTTGGTCTCCATCGAACTGCCACAGATGCTGCGCTGCGCGCTGCCGGGGATGCTTAACGAGCTCACCACCGTGCTCAAGTACTCACCCTTCGCCTACACGGTTGGGATACCCAACATCATGAAGCAGGCGATGACGCTGGCGTCGACCACGCTGCGCGGGTTGGAGATCTACCTCGCGGTGGGCGTGATCTATTTCCTGCTCTACCAGCTCTTGGTCTGGCTGGTCAGGAGGATCGAGCGTCACTACGCGCTGCCCGGCTTCCAGCGGCTCTGAGGAGGCACGATGGCGTTGCTCGAGATCCGAGGGCTGGTCAAGGAGTTCGATGGCAAGCGCGTCCTCGACGGCATCGACATGGATCTCGAGGCGGGCCAGGTCAAGGTCGTGATGGGTGCATCCGGCTGTGGCAAGTCGACCCTGCTGCGCTGTATCAATCGGCTGATCGAGCCCACCTCGGGGCAGATCCTCTTCGATGGTCAGTCGGTGACCGATCCGAGCGTCGACGTGCGCGCCTTGCGCCAGCGCATCGGGTTCGTGTTCCAGAATTTCGCCCTCTATCGCCATCTCAACGCGCGCGAGAACGTGACCCTGGGGCTGCGGAAGCTCCGCGGTCTCTCGCTGCAGGAGGCCAACGAGCGCGCGATGCACGAGCTCGCGCGCATGAGCATGGAGAGCCATGCCGAGAAGTATCCCGCGCAGCTCTCCGGCGGTCAGAAGCAGCGGGTCGCGATCGCGCGGGCGCTGGCGATGGACCCGCGCGTGCTGTTCTTCGACGAGCCGACCTCCGCGCTCGACCCACGCATGGCACGCGAGGTCGTCAGCCTGATCAATCGCCTCTACCTCGACGACGTGACCATGCTCTGTGTCACCCATGACGTGTTCGTCGCCCGCTATGTCTCTGACCGCGTGCTCTTCCTGGCCGATGGCCGGGTGTGCACCGAGGAGGACATCGACTACCTGGTCCACGAGCACGAAGACCCTGAGATTCGCGCCTTTTTCGCCCGTGATCGCGTCCGATGAGCGAATGGCTCGTCTATTTCACCGACCTGCTGGAGTACCGTCAGTGGCTCCTCGAGGGGCTCGGTCACACGCTGATCCTGACCGCGATCGTGACCCTGACCGGGCTGCTCGGGGGCATCCTGGTGTTCTATCTGACCTTGAGCCATCGCCCCTGGGTGCGCCGACTGATCGAGGGCTATATCTCCTTCTTCATCGGCATGCCGCTGATCGTGCTGCTGTTCCTGATGTATTACGGCCTACCGCAGTGGGGGCTACAGCTGTCACCGCTGCTGGTGGCGGTGATCGGCTTCACCCTGAATGTCTCGGCCTACAACGCACGCTATCTGCGCAGCGCCTACAACGGCCTCGACCAGGCCGAGATCGAATGCGCGCGTGCTCAAGGGTTCTCCGACCTGCAGGTCTTTCGCTATCTGATCTTGCCTCAGTCGTTGCGGCTCTCGGTCCCCGCCCTGACCAACCAGGCCATCCTCAACCTCAAGGACAGCTCGGTGGCCTTCCTCATCCAGTACGCTGAATTCTTCGCGCGTATTCAGGAGCTGGCGACGCAGAGCTTCTTATACTTCAAGGCCTACCTGACGGCCGGTCTGGTCTATCTGGGTCTGGTCTCGGTGATGGTCCTGATTGCGCGTCGAATCGAGAAGCGGGCCCTGCGCCGAATGATCTGAGGGCAGCGAGGGCAGTGGGGCGCTTAGTGCTCAAACTGCAGGCGCAGCTCCGCGTGCCCGTCGCGCGGCCCCGAGTCGACGCGATCAGCGAGGTTGCGGATGAGCGACGCCGAGACCGCTTGCATGGTCAGATCGAGCCGCGCGTCGTCGGCATCGTCCTGCAGCAGCGCCTTTAGATCGACCCGTGGGTCGACGTCCAGTCTGAGTGGCTTGCCCGGGTACTCGAGTCCGATCCGCAGCAAGAGCTCATCGAAGCGCACCCTCAAGCGCGCGGGTCCGTCCATGACGCCGGCGCGCTCGAGCTCTTCGAGCGCCTCGCTGATCGCGAATTCGGCGCGTTTGAAGACGTCGCGGCGTCCACCCCAGTAGGCGCCTTGATCTTCGAGATGGTGCGCGGCCTGGTCCGCGGGATTCGGGCCATCCAGCAGCAGGCTGCTGGTCTGGCAGGCGCCGAGGCGAAACACCAGGTTGAGCACCACGGCGCAGAGGGTGCCGACCATCAGGCTCGAGCCAAGCAGCGGGGCCAGGTGCGGGGGCAGGGATGCGGTCAGCTCGGGGACGGCGAACACGGCCAAGCCTGCGACCAGGCTCAGCCCGACGGTCGCGCGCCGCCGGGCATCGAGCAGCCGCGAGAGGATCAGCTCGCTCCCGGACACGAGCATGTAAGAGGCGGTGTAGAGCAAGATGGCTCCCACCACGGCTCGGGGCATCAGGGCCATGAAGGTGGTGACCTGAGGCAAGAAGGCCAGGCTCATCAACAAGAGGCCGGCGGTGACGGCAGCGCGCCGCGCGGCCACACCGGAGATATGGGCGAGACCCAGGTTCGCCGATGACAGGGCGGTCCCCAACGTACCCGTGAGTCCGTTGAGTAGGTTGCAGAGGCTGAAGCCGCTCAGCAGGCGGCCGATCATCCGGAGATCCGGCCGACGCCAGTTCGCATGCGTCATCTTGTCGATGGTGATGCCGCAACCGACGGTGTCGACGAGGACCACGAGCGAGATCAGTAGATAGGGGATCATCGCACCCAGTTGCCAGTCAGGCAGCGACAGCCCGTAATGGCCTCCGGGAACGGCGAACAACGGTTCAGCGGCGACTTGGGCCAGCTCCTGGCCACCGAATTCGCCGGTCAGGATCGCGACGACGAGGCCGACCGCGGTGCCGATGAGCATGGCCAGGATGCGCAGGCGTCCACTCGACCAGACCGAGAGCCCGATCATGGTGCCGAGCGTCGCGCTCGCGATCAGCACGGCGTCAAGGTCGATCGAGAGGTCTGTGCTCGAGGCACTGAGCCCAGCCGCCCGCTCGATGCCGGGGGCAATCAGGGTCACCCCAAGCAGCAGCAGGGCAATGCCCGAGATCTCGGCCGGAAACCAGGCCCGCAAGTAGGGCAGGAAGCGTCCCAGCACGAGGATCACCAGGGCCATGACGATGATCCCGCCCGCTGCGGCCTGAGGCCCGAAATGGGTCGCGACGGCGATGAAGAGTCCAATGGTCAGCGGATCGGGGATGTTGACCAACAGGTGGCCGGCACTGATCCGGGTGGTCAGGCCGTTGATGAGGGTGCCGAGCCCCATGGTCAGGATGCCGATCGCGACGAAGTCGCGAAGCCTTGCCGCCTCGAGCCCAATCGCCTCGCCGGCGATCACGCTGTAGATCACGAACATCAGCGCAACCAGCGCATGCTGCAGTCCCGTGCTGAGCGTTGTCGGCCAGGGCGGGCGGTCAGCCGCGATATAGAGCATCTCATGGGGGAGCGCTGGCTTGCCCTCGGTGAAGGGCGGAAGTAGTCGCTCTAGTAATCGTCTCCAGTTCATCTCGAGGCCTCCTTAGGCGACAGGGCTCGCCCACTCCAATCTCGCCTTGACCCACCATGCCCGCATGCCTAACCTGTCCTGCTCAGCTGTCGCCCCAGGGGGAGAGATGGAGCCATTCAAGGGTACAACGATCCTGTCGGTGCGCCGAGGCCGTAACGTCGTCATTGGCGGCGATGGTCAGGTCTCGCTCGGCAACACGGTGGTCAAGGGTAACGCGCGCAAGGTTCGGCGGCTCTATAAGGATCGGGTCCTGGCGGGCTTCGCCGGTGCCACGGCCGATGCCTTTACCCTGTTTGAGCGCTTCGAGTCCAAGCTCGAGCGCCATCAGGGCCATCTGACGCGCTCGGCGGTGGAGCTGGCGAAGGACTGGCGCACCGATCGCATGCTACGGCGTCTTGAGGCGATGCTCTGCGTGGCCGATCAAGAGGCCTCGCTGATCATCACCGGCACCGGGGACGTGCTCGAGCCCGAGCACGACCTGATGGCGATCGGCTCCGGTGGGTCGTTCGCGGCCTCGGCGGCTCGGGCGCTGCTCGAAAACACCGAGCTCGGC
>CAZTYV010000160.1:0-8325 GCA_964617675.1 uncultured Halochromatium sp.
ATGTCTGAGGTGCTGGATCTCAAGAAGGAGAAGAACTTCTTCGAGACCCGCGTGACCGAGTACCAGACCGGCGGGGCCTTGAGCTGGGATTAGCGGCGGTCAGCCTTTGGGATCGACCCGGGCGGCATCGAGTCGGATGCCGATCGGGCCGCGCGGCAGCCAGACCTCGACCAGCTGGCCGCCGCGGCGCACCTGCAGCGGCACCAGCTCGCCGCGCTCGCCGGCGCTGGTTGCCGAGCGCAGATCCTCGAAGTCCAGCACGAGCTGGTCGCCATAGCGCTCGATCACGTCGCCGGGCATGAGCCCGCCCTGATCGCCGGCCGAGCCGGCAATCACCGAATCGACACTGACGCGATTGCTCTCGCCGGTCTCGTAGAGGTAGCGATCGTAGGCATCGACGTCGAGCTCATCGCGCAGTGAGAGCCGCTCGGCGTTCAGCGCGCGCATCTCGTCTCGGAAGCGGTCGGTGCCGAGCCAGCCCTCGCGCAGGGCCTGATCGCGCAGATCCAACCGATCCAGCTCGAGCTGCGAGCGGCGCCAGAGGATCTCATCGGCGGTGCCCGCTGCAACGCCGGCGCGAATCAGCGCATCGCGCTGCTCCTGGGGCGTGCGTGGGCGCGCGGCATCGGCCCGCTCACCGGCTGCGGCGTCATCGGCGGCCGGCACCGGGCGTCGCTCCAAGCTGACCACTCGTTGCTGCAGCGCGACGAGCTCGGCTTGCACCCGACCCCAACCCTGCGAGAGTTCATCAAGGCGCGCGAGCAGGGCCTGCTGCGACGCATCGGCGGCTGGGTCTTCGGTCTGCTCGGTCAGCTCGGGCTCAGTCGGCGCCGGTTCCACGCCGGTTGTCACCCTGAGCGCCGAGCCGACGGCCGGCGGTGCCTCGGATGCCGGTGCCGACGCGACGGGCTCGGGCGGCTCAACCCCGCGCGCGATCTCGTCGACCTCGCTCGAGAAGACCAGGGCGCCCGTGGCCAGGCCGATCGAGAAGGTCAATACCGGAACGACGACGGCTCGCGCAGGAAAATACTTGCTCATGGGTTGCTCTCAGACAGGTCCAGATCGACAGGCCCCGAAGGCCCGGTGCTTCATCTCGACCCTTAGTCGCACCACGAGCCTCGGCGTTCCAACACAAGCCCATCTTCACCGCTGAGCAGGCGCCCCTTTGATGCCATGCGCCTGGGGTCAGCCTGGGGCCAGGGTCAGTGCGCGAGCCGGTCGAGTAGCGTCTCCATCACCCGCGCGGTCTCTTCGTAGCGCTCCGGTGGCACGGCGAGCATCTGCTCGGCGCTCTGAACGAAGGGCGCGGGCATCAGCTCGTCGCCGCAGTGGCTGCAGAGCGTGCGCAAGCTCGTTGGCGTCATCTCCAGGTGGAACTGCAGACCAAGGATGCGCCCGTCGACCAAGAACCCCTGCTGCAAGCAGGCATCGCTCTCGGCCAGATGCAGGGCGCCGGCAGGCAGCGCAAAGGTATCGCCATGCCAATGCAGGACCTGCAGCTCGGCCGGTAGACCCTGGCACAGGGGATGGACGCGTGCGGATTCGGTGAGCCTGACCGGGAACCAGCCGATCTCCTTCTGCGGGTTTCTCGTCACCCTTGCACCGAGCGCCTCGGCGATCAGCTGCGCCCCGAGGCAGACGCCGACCAGCGAGCGGCCAGCATCGATCGCGGCGCGAATCAGCGCCTTCTCCGCCGCAAGCCAGGGGTAGCGATCCTCGTCGCCAACGCCCATCGGCCCGCCCATCACCACCAGGCGATCGAAGGCAGCGAGCTCGGGCAGCCCGTCACCGGCGAACAGATGGCTGAACGCCATGGGGTGACCACGACTCTCGGCCCAGTCGGCGATCTGGGCCGGCCCCTCGAAGGGCACATGCATCAGACAGTGAATCTTCATCAGGATCTACTCGGCTCGATGGAGCTCGGGTCTCCGATGATCGGCCCCGATGCGATCAGGGGCCGAGCATCGCTGCCGCGCCTGCTACCAAGGGCTGTCGCGGGTCAGGCCGCCAGCGCTTGCTCCAGGTCGGCAATGATGTCGTCGATGTGCTCGATGCCGATCGACAACCGCACCAGGTCCTCGCTCACCCCAGCGCCAGCGAGCTCCTCGGGCGAGAGCTGCCGATGGGTGGTGGTCGCCGGATGGCAGGCCAGGGTCTTGGCATCGCCGATATTGACCAACCGCACCGCGAGCTTCAACGCATCGATGAAGCGCGCGCCGCCCTCGCGGCCGCCTTTGATCCCGAACGAGAGGATCGAGCTGGCCTTGGCGCCGTCCATGTACTTCTCGACCAACGGATAATCCGGGCTATCCGGCAGCCCGGCGTAGCGCACCCATTCGACCTTGTCGTGGCCCTTGAGGTACTCGGCCACCGCGATCGCGTTCTCGCAATGGCGATCCATGCGCACCGGCAGGGTCTCGATGCCCTGCAGGATCAGGAAGCTGTTAAACGGCGAGATGGCGGCGCCCATGTTGCGCAGCGGCACCACGCGGGCACGGCCGATGTAGGCGGCCGGCCCCAGCGCCTCGGTATAGACCACGCCGTGGTAGGAGACATCCGGCTCATTGAGCATCGGGAAGCGCTCGGCATGCTCGGCCCAGGGGAAGGTGCCGGAGTCGACCAGCACGCCGCCGATGGTGGTGCCATGACCGCCCATGTACTTGGTCAGCGCGTGCACCACGATATCGGCGCCATGCTCGAACGGCCGGCACAGATAGGGACTTGGCACCGTGTTGTCGCAGATCACCGGCACGCCATGACTGTGCGCCATATCGGCGATCGCCTTGAGATCGGCGACATTGCCCGCCGGATTGCCGATCGACTCGCAGAACACCGCCTTGGTCTTGGCATCGATCTTCGCCGCCATGGTCTCGATGTCATTCGGCTTGACCAGCCGCACCTCGATCCCAAGCCGCGGCAGCGTGTGCGCGAATAGATTATAGGTGCCGCCATAGAGGGTCGAGCTGGCGATGATGTTGTCGCCGGCCTGCGCCAAGGTGAAGATCGAGTTGGTCACCGCGGCCATCCCTGAGGCCAAGGCCAGCGCCCCAACCCCGCCCTCCAACGCCGCGACCCGCTTCTCGAGCACATCACTGGTCGGGTTCATCATCCGCGTGTAGATGTTGCCCTGCACCTTTAGATCGAACAGGTCGGCGCCGTGCTGGGTATCGTCGAAGGCGTAGCTGGTGGTCTGGTAGATGGGCGTCGCCACCGACTTGGTGGTCGGGTCCGGCTCGAAGCCGGCATGGATCGCGAGTGTCTCGAGCTTCATCTGCTCCTCCTCAAGGTGACGGGAACCTTCATCGGTGTTGTTTCTGGTGCAAAGGCGGCACGGGGTGGATAGCATAGCGGAACGCGCCGACCAACCTATCAAAGCAATCGCTGCGGCGTGCACGCGAACCCCGGGAGGACATCATGGTCGAGATCAAGCACAAAGAGACCGGCGAGGTGCTGGCCTCGGTCGAGGGCGATTCGCTGGTCGGCGCCGACCTGCGCGACATGCGCCTCAACGGCGCCGACCTGCGCGGCATGGACCTGACCGACGCCAATCTGGAGCTGACCGACCTCGTCGGCGCCGACCTGCAGGACGCGATCCTCAGTGGCGCCCGCCTGCTCAGCACCCACATGAACGATGCGAATCTGAGTGGTGCGGATCTGCGGCGCGTGCGCGCTGGGTCGGAGCGACCCGCAAACGTTGCGGTCTTCTCCGGCTGCAACCTGACCGATGCCAACCTGGAGGGAGCCGACCTGCGCAAGGCCGAGATCCGGTTCGCAACCCTCAGGCGGGCGCGGCTCACCGGCGCGGACATGCGCGGGACCGACTTCTGCCACAGCGACCTGTCTCAGATCACCGCCGCCCGCGCCTTGCTGATCCAGGCCAACCTGCGCGAGGCCAACCTCAGCTCGGCCGACCTGCGCGACTGCCACCTAAACGATGCCAATCTGGTCAAGGCCAACCTGCAGGATGCCGACCTGACCAGCACCGACGCGGGTGGCTTCACGGTCATCAACCTGGCCAACTTCGAGGGCGCGGACCTCACGGGGGCACGTCTGCACAACGTCTCGGCGCAGGATGCGAACTTTCGCAATGCCAACCTCACGGGCGTCGATCTGAGCGGGGCCGTGCTCGGGGGAACGATCATGCGCGGCGCCATCGTCACCGACGCCAACTTCAAGGGCGTGCAGCTGGCCAGCGTGACCATGGAGTTCGCGAACTTCTCCAAGGCACTGAATGCGGCGATCCCGAGCTACAAGAAGAATCTGCGTTGAGCCCGCCGGAGATCCTGCGGACGTCCACTGGACATCCGGGCGGTTGAGCCTCGATCCCGGCTGCAACGCCCATATCTATCGGCCAAATGAGTCACATGCTGATGCGCTAACCGGCGAACAGGTCGCTTGCGCGCGACCTCGCCGGGACACCTCAGCCAAGCTGGAACCTTGCGGTATGCCTTACTTCGTCTTCAAGATCACGCCGACCCTCACGCTGACCCACATCGAGACCCAAGAGCGCTATCAGGACGCGCGCGCGACCGTGCGCAAGCTCCGATCCGAACGCCCAGAGGGCGAAGATGCCGACTATCGGATGATCTTCGCGAAACACCAGCTCGAGGCCGAAAAGCTCCTCTCGCGGCCCCGCGACAATCGCGTCATCGGCGAGGACTAAGCGGTCGCCTAGGACTGCCGCGCGCCTTCTTCCGCCAACAGGAACTGCAGCACCTTGCGCACGTAGTTCTGGGTCTCCGGAAAGGGCGGGATCTGGTTCCCGTAGCGTTTAACAGCCCCTTCGCCCGCGTTGTAGCCGGCGAGCGCCAGTCGCAGGTCGTTATCGAACAGGTCGAGCAGAAAGCGCAGGTAGGCGGCACCGCCCTCGATGTTCTGCGCTGGGTCCCAGATCTCGCTGACGCGGAAACGCTCGGCTGTCGCCGGCATCAGCTGCATCAGACCACAGGCCCCGGCATGCGACAGGGCATCGGGCTTGTAGGCCGACTCGGTACGAATCACAGCGTGTAGGAGCTCGGGCACGAGCCCGTGCCGATGGGCCGCGGCCTCGATCAGCGGCTGATAGCGCGCACGCCGCAGCCACATGGAGCCGCTCACCGGCGCGGTCGGGCGCCGCTCGTAGACCTCGGCGAGCGCCAACTCCTGCTGTACTCGCGCCCCGAGGCGCGCCTGAACCTCCGCCTGCTTCGCCTGCAGCGTTTCGGATTGCGCCCGATTCTGTGCGGCGAGTCGCGTCGCCGTGCGCTTCCACTCGAGCTTGAGGCCGGACAGGGTCAGCGGCTCGTCGGAGAAGATCACGTTGCCATGCCGATCAACGTACTTGAACACATCGGCATGGACTGATCGGGGCGGCCCGATCAGCAACGATCCGAGCAGCAATCCCAGGATCAGCCCCAGCAGACCCCGGGCACCGCCGACGGCGTGCTCACGGCGCCCACCGCCAGGCCCCCCGCGCCGAGGCCCAACCCCGAGCGCCCAGCCGTCGCCAAGACCCTCACGTGCACCTTCTTCAGGCCGACAGCGTGCAGCACCAGCACGGCGCCATGGCCGCCCGTCAGCCGCGCATGAACGGTTAAATACGTTATATGCCAAGCGCTTGCACACGACGTCACCCAACGGTAGCAATCCACTCGGAAAGGCGAATGAGGGCATTCGCACACACATCTGATTTCCCCAGCTCAAACGGTCGCTTAAGTATTTTCCTTGATGTAGTTTAGAGCACGTGGCGGCGGCGTCAATTTCTCATCAAAGGCTATTGCATTTGCCGGTCCCCAGCCTATACTCGAAGCGCACAACAACAGAGTCAAATCTAGGGGGAAACTTTAGTGAACCGACGGATCTTCCTCGGCGCGGCCTTAGCTGTTGCCTCAGCACCCAGCTTTGCCCGCAGCCAACGCCGCTCCGAGCAACCTCGCATCCTCTCCTTCCATCACCTGCATACCGACGAACGCCTGACCCTCACCTACCGCCAAGGCGATCACTACCAACGCAGCTCGCTCGAGCGCCTCAACCGCTTCCTTCGTGACTTCCGCACCGGCGAGGTCACCGCCATCGATCCCAAGCTCTACGATCTGCTGTTCGACATCAAGCAGCAGCTCGGCCACGACGACGCCGTGTTCGAGATCGTCAGCGGCTACCGCTCACCCAAGACCAACGCCATGCTGCGGTCCACCTCCAGTGGCGTGGCCAAGCGCAGCCTGCATATGAGCGGCAAGGCCATCGATGTGCGGCTCAGCGATATGCCGACGCGTAGCATCCGCGATGCCGCGCTTCGGCTGGCACGCGGTGGCGTCGGCTTCTACTCGCGCTCGAACTTCGTTCATCTCGACACCGGCAACGTCCGTCAGTGGGGCGCCTAAGCTGCGCAGACTGACTGCCTCCGCCTGATCCCTCGATGCGCTGCCAGAAGCAGCGCATCGAGGCCGAGTATGACCATTGCGTCAGTGCACCTCGCCACCGGGATCGGTGTGGCGGCGGCCCGAGCGCCGGAATCAAGGCTCGCCAGCGGAGTCGATTGATTGCACGTCAGTCAGCTGAGGCACGGGCATCGATGAAGGCGAGCGCACGATCGATGCGTCGCAAGGTTGCCGATTTGCCGACGAGCTGAAGTGTCACATCGATGCCGGGCGAGGCTGCGCGGCCGACAATCGCCACGCGCAGCGGTTGCGCGACCTTACCCATGTTCAGCTCGAGCTCCTCGGAGACCCGCTCGACGACACGATGCAGCGTCTGCGGCTCCCAATCCTCGAGCGCGAGCATATCGAGCTCGGCGCGCAGTCGCTCCAACGCCGGCCGCGCCACCGGGCGCAGATGCTTCTTGGCGGCCGCCTCGTCGTAGTCGTCGAAATCCTGATAACAGAAGGCGCTGATCTGGGCGAGCTCAGTGAGGGTCTTGGCGCGCGCCGCCTGCGCTCGGACCACATCCACCAGATCCGGGCCCTCTGCCGGATCGATCCCGATCTCGCCCATGTGCGGACTCAGCAGCCGCGCAATGCGCAACGGGTCGGCGTGCTGGATGTAGTGCTGATTCAGCCAGTCGAGCTTCTCGACATTGAAGGCCGAGGCGGCGGTGTTCACATCCTTGATGTCGAACAGCGCGATCATCTCGTCGAGCGAGAAGACCTCCTGATCGCCGTGTGACCAGCCGAGGCGAATCAGATAGTTGAGCAAGGCCTCGGGCAGGTAGCCGTTGTCGCGATAGGCGACCACGCTGACCGCACCGTGGCGCTTCGACAGGCGTTTGCCATCGGACCCCAAGATCATCGGCACGTGCGCATACTTGGGCGGCTCGTGACCCAGTGCCTTGAGGATGTTGATCTGGCGCGGGGTGTTGTTCAGGTGATCATCGCCGCGGATCACATGGCTGATCTGCATCTCGGCGTCGTCGACCACCACCGTGAGGTTGTAGGTCGGCGAGCCGTCGCTGCGGCGGATGATGAGGTCGTCCAACTCGGCGTTGGCAAAGGGCATACGGCCGCGGATCATGTCGTCGACGACCACGGCGCCATCGACCGGATTGGCGAAGCGGATCACGACCATGGATTCGTCTGGCGTCGGTATCCACCGTGCACAAAACGGGTTCGAGGTGTCCACGGTAGGCACCCGCTGGAAATTGATATCCGTCTCGGAAAACTGCGGGGTTATGTAGTCCAGGTAATCCGGCATGCGGCGCAGGATGGTGTCCTTGATAGCGTCATGCGAATAACCGCGATCCATATTGTCCCGGAAAATTTTCTGAATCCATTCCAGGTTGACCACCGGGACCACGCCGATCTTCAGGTCGCAGTGCTGGGCGATATTGACTTCCTCCGTTACCACGGCACCATGGAGTCCCTCGTAGAAAAGGACTTCGGTTCCTTCCGGGATTTCCTCCCAATCGGTGAATGTTCCTGGCGGGCTGCCGTAGCACTCCGCTTCACCGTCATCGTGCACATAGTGCCGTGTGCGGCCGGTTCCATCCTGTCCGAATTGCCGGACAACCGCTTCCAGGTCCTCCAGGCGGTTGGCGGCTGGTCCAAAGTGACTGAAGTGTTCGTTGCCTTTTTCAGCTTCTTCGGCCATGACCCGTTTCATATCGGTCCTGTCGTACCTGTGGAACGCATCGCCCTCGATAAACGCGGCGGTGATTTTTTCTCGGCGAAAGATTCGTTCAAAGGTCCTTTTGACCGACGTCGTGCCAGCGCCTGACGAACCGGTAACCGAAATGATGGGGTGTTTGATCGACATGGATGACCTCTCCTCAGCTGCGCCGGAACAATCCACGTTCGCCGAACAACTGCGAACGTTCATGCGCCGGGTGGACTTCCTCGTAATAGTGGTTGATCA
>CAZTYV010000161.1:0-6348 GCA_964617675.1 uncultured Halochromatium sp.
GAGCAGGTCGGGCAGCATGCTCGGCTGCCGGGGCGAGAGGTGCATGACGACCACGTAGGCCAGGCCGCTGGTCTTGGGGACCTCGGCGAAAAAGGTCTTCAGCGCCTCGAGTCCGCCCGCGGAGGCGCCGATGCCGACGACCGCAAGGGCGGTGGGCGGCTCAACGGCGGCCGCCGGCTGCGAATTCGGCTCTGACAACGCAGCCTTAGGTAGCGTGGGCGCGGCGGTATCTTTTTCCTTGCGCTTTGGTGCCATGAGGATCCTCGAACACTCGCGCCCGCGCAGTGGCTGCTTGATCCCGCTGGCTCAGCGCATTTGATGATGAATGCACCAAGAGTATAGTCCTCGCAGGAGATGGCCTATCGCAAAATCGCACGTCAGGCTAGAGCGCCTGACCGCTTGGAATCCCTGATTCATCGGATGCGGCCGTTTGGGACAGTTGGCGATGTTGCCGCGCTTGGCGCCGATCATCAGCATTTGGAGCTAGGCCACCGCACAAAGCGAATTTCTCAACGGCCGCATTGGGTCGGATCCTGACGTTAGGCCAGCTGCGTTGCCGAATCTCAGCTGAACACACGGTGTTGGCCATATCCGGCCACCCACCCGAGTCGCTCCTACGCTGCGCGGCAGGCGCGGCAGACGCGGCAGGCGCGGCGGCGCCGTGGCGGTGATCCTGCATTTGGTCATGGGCTGGCTCGTTCTATTGGTGTTCAGCCTGATCATTGCGGGCCTTCGCCCGCTAAGCTTGCGACTGCTTGTGGCCGGCGGCCTGTTCGACACCGTCGGCGTCTTCCTCGATGCGCTGGATCATGGTGGCATTGGTGCCATGGTGTTTGGCTGCGGTTCGTCTTGGCAGAAAGCGTCAGCCACGATTCTGCGATACTCGTTTCCCTCTAGCGGACAGGCGTGGATCGGCCTGGCGTCGTCCGTTCCGGCGTCGTGACCTGAACGGCGCAACCCAAAGCAGGTGTTTGCTATGCAGATTCGTCTCGGCTTCGAGTTGGTCTATGCGTGCCCCAAGCCCACGCCGATGATCCTGGCCCTCAATGTACATTACAGCCGGGTCTCGGACCTCCTGACGCCGGACCATCTGGTGACCCAGCCCAGCGTCCCCATCGTCGGCTACCGGGACGGCTTCGGCAACTGGTGCACCCGCCTGGTGGCACCGGCCGGGGAGATCCGCATCACCACCGACGCCATCATCCAGGACAGCGGCTTTCCCGATGCGGTCGAGCCGCTGGCGGTCCAGCACATGGTGCAGGATCTGCCCAGCGACACCCTGGTCTACCTGCTGGGCAGCCGCTACTGCGAGACGGACCGACTCTCGGAGACGGCCTGGTCCCTGTTCGAGCAGACCCCGCCGGGCTGGCCGCGGGTTCAGGCGATCAGCCATTTCGTCAACCAGCACATCACCTTCGGCTACCAGCACGCCCGCGCCACCAAGACCGCGCTGGAGGTCTTCCACGAGCGAACCGGGGTGTGCCGGGACTTCACCCATCTCGCCATTGCCTTCTGTCGCTGCATGAACATCCCGGCGCGCTACTGCACCGGTTATCTCGGAGACATCGGCGTGCCTCCCGCCGCCGACCCGATGGACTTCTCGGCCTGGATGGAGGTCTTTCTGGGCGGACAGTGGCATGTGGTCGATCCACGCAACAAGGTGCCGCGCATCGGACGCGTGCTGATTGCCCAGGGACGGGATGCGGCCGACGCGGCGCTGAGCAACGCCTTTGGCCCGGCGACGCTCAAGGGATTCAAGGTCTGGACGGACGAGGTCCCGGGGGCAGCATGAGCCTGGAACACGCCACGGACCGGTCACAGACACCGGCGCGGCCGGGCTGGGAGGCAAACCTGCTCGCCCCCGACGAATCGCCCCCATTCGAGCAGATCAATCTGGACGGCACCGGCGCCGCGGTGCTGGTGTGCGACCATGCGTCGAACCGCATCCCCAGGGCGCTTGGGGATCTGGGGCTAGGACCGGAGCACCTGGCGCGTCATATCGCCTGGGACCCGGGCGCCGCGGCGGTGGCCCGCGGCCTCTGCGCCAGGCTCGACGCGCCGCTGATTCTGGCGGGTTGGTCGCGCCTCGTTATCGACCCCAACCGCCCCTTGGCGAGTCCCGAGTCGATCCCCGAGGTCAGCGACGACGTGCGCATCCCAGGCAATCTCGGGCTGAGCGCGGCGGCGCGCGCCCTTCGCGTCTCGGCCCTGTTTGACCCCTACCATCGCGCCGTGGCCGCGCTGCTCGACGCCCGCGCCTCGAAGCCAATCATGCTGCTCAGCATCCACAGCTTCACTCCCGTGCTTGGCGACGAGGCGCGGCCCTGGCATGCCGGCGTCGCCTGCGGCGCGGACCGGCGACTGGCCGATCCCCTGATTCGCGCGCTCAGGTGCGACGATCAGCTTTGCATTGGCGACAACGAGCCCTACGACGTGGACCATCGCTACGACTACACCCTGCCCATCCACGCGGAGACCCGCGGCATCCGGCATGCCATGATCGAAATCCGCCAGGATCAGCTTGAGAGCGCGACGGGCGTCGAGGCCTGGGTGGCAAGACTCGCCAGCGCAATCCGGGCGGTCACCTGATCGCGACGACGACAGCGATGAGGTCGCGCACTGGCACACCGCCTCCCGAAGAACGCTCGCCATCTCGGCTGGATCGGGCATGCAGGCCTGCGATCAGCGACACGTCTGCGATACCTGCGCGGGCCGAGTGCGCGGGCCGAGTGCGCGGGCCGAAAACGGGGGCGACCCAACCGACTCGGGGCAGATATGCCCAGACTCGGGGTCTGAGGTCGAAACCCATGTCTGTTCTCTGCGACAATGGGCGGGTTTAAGGCAAACACAGGAACGCTATGAGTACCTACGACATCTACGCCCTCGGCAACGCACTGGTGGACATGGAATACGAGGTCAGCGCTGACGACCTCAAGCGGCTCGGGATCGACAAGGGGGTCATGACCCTGGTCGATGAGGCGCACCAACTGCGCATCATGGAGCATCTGCGCGAGCATCATCACCAGCGCGGTTCCGGCGGCTCAGCGGCGAACTCGGTGATCGCGCTCAGCCAGCTTGGCGGTCGTGGCTACTACGCCTGCAAGGTGGCCGACGACGAGCTCGGGCACTTCTACATGAAAGATCTGCGCGACGGCGGCGTCGACACCCTCGATGGCACCTATCTGGACCAGGGCGATACCGGCCGCTGCGTGGTGCTGGTGACGCCCGATTCCGACCGCACCATGTGCACCTACCTCGGCATCAGCGGCAACCTCTCGGTGCACGAGGTCGAGCTGAACGCGCTCAAAGCGGCCAAGTGGTTCTACACCGAGGGCTATCTGGTGACCTCGGACACGGCACGGTTTGCCGCGATCGAGGCGCGCAAGGCGGCCGATCACGCCGGGGTGCGGACCGCCCTCTCCCTATCCGATCCCAATATGGTCAAGTTCTTCAAGGACGGGCTCAAGGAGATGATCGGCGACGGTGTCGACCTGATCTTTGCCAACGAGGAGGAGGCCATGGGCATGGCCGAGAGCGACGACCTGAACGAGGCAGTCGCCTATCTGAAGACGCTCAGCAAGGAGTTCGCAATCACCCGCGGCCCCAAGGGTGCCCTGGTCTTCGATGGCCAGGAGCTGATCGAGGTCGATCCGGTGAAGGTCGACCCCGTCGATACGGTTGGCGCCGGGGATATGTTCGCCGGGGCCTTCCTCTACGGCCTCACCCAGGGCTGGAGCCACAAGCGTGCCGGCGAGCTCGCCTCTGCCACCTCGGCCAAATTGGTCACCAGCCTCGGACCTCGCCTACCGCGAGAAGAGACCCAGGCGATCCTGAAGTCGTTCAGCTGAGTCCCGAACAAACCCCTGTTCGAGTCAGCGCTCACCCCGGCGGGCAGCGATCAGGCTGCTCGCCGGGGCGGGCCCGCTTCAGTCGAAAGAGCGCCCGGCTGTATCAGGGCGTTTAAGGACGAGGCCTCCCCGGAACCGACGCGAGTCCGTTCCGGGGAGGCCATGAGCGCAGCCCCCCGGCCAACGACCCAGGTCAGATCAGCCCGGGAACGCCTGCTGACAGAGCGTGAAGAGCGTCGCGGGATACATCCCGAGCAATAGGATCGCGGCGCCGTTGACGGAGATCGCAACCCGAGCACTGGTCGTGGTCCGGATTGGTACCTCACTGGTCGGCCGATCGAAGTACATCAGCTTGACCACGCGCAGGTAGTAGAAGGCACCGATGATCGAGAAGATCACCGCAACCACCGCCAGCCAGACGAGGCCCTGAGCAACGATCGCCTCCAGCACCAGTAGCTTGGCGACGAAGCCGACCATCGGCGGCACTCCGGCCATCGAGAACATCATCAACGCCATCATCGCGGCCAGCCAAGGCGCGCGGTCGGAAAGGCCCTTGAGGTCCTCGAGCTCCTGCACATCTTGGCCCTTGCTCGAGATCAACAGCAGCACACCGAAGGCACCAGCAGACATCAGCGCATAGACCACCGAGTAGAACATCGCCGAGGCGTAGCCTTGCTCGGTACCGGCGAGCAGCCCAAGGAAGATGAAGCCCACGTGCGAGATGGTCGAATAGGCCAGCATGCGCTTGATGTTGGTCTGCGCAATGGCCACCACGTTGCCCAGTGCCAGCGAGAGCACCGAGAGGATCACCAAGATCTCGCCCCAATCCGACTGCAGCCCGGCGAGCGCCTCGATCAGGATGCGCGCGGCCATCGCGAAGGCGGCGATCTTGGGTGCGCTGGAGAGAAACAGCACGATCGGCGTCGGCGCGCCCTGATAGACATCCGGCATCCACATGTGGAACGGCACGGCGCCAAACTTGAACGCGATGCCGATCAGTGCGAAGACCAGACCGAAGACCAGGATCTTATCGTTGCCACCATCGCTCGCGACAGCAGCGGCGACATCGGCGAAGGCGAAGCCGCCGGAGGCGCCATAGAGCATCGAGATGCCATAGAGCAGCATGCCCGAGCCGAGCGCGCCGAGCACGAAGTACTTCATCGCCGCCTCGGCCCCGGCCTTGGAGTCGCGGTCGAAGGCGACCAACGCGTAGAGACAGAGCGAGAGCAGCTCAAGACCCAGATAGAGGGTCAGGAAGCCGTTCGCCGAGACCATGATCAGCATGCCGAGCACCGCGAACAGCACCAGCACATGGTACTCACCGACCCACATGTCGCGGTCGCGCATGTAGTCCTTGGCGTAGATGAAGGTGAGCAGCGCGACGATCAGGATCGCGCCCTTGAGCAGGTCGCTCATCGGATCGCGAATGAAGCTCTCGCTAAAGGCCTCGGTCGGCAGATGGCCGCCGACGAACCCAACCGCAATGAGCGCCGCGACCAGGCCGACGATGGTCAGGTTGTGATTGCTCTGCTTGCGGTCAGCGCGTGTATACAGATCGGCGATCAGCACGGTGCAGGCGGTGACCAGGATCACCAGCTCTGGCAGAACCGCGATCAGCGAGGAAGCGATGGAGGGCGTGAGCGTCGTCATGACAGAGATCCCTTAGGGCTGAAGACCGGCAACCGGGGAGCGATCGACGGCATCCACCGCCGGCAGCTTACTGACCTGCACCTGCTCAACCAGCTGCGCGATGGTGGGCTCCATCACATCGATCAGCGGTTTCGGCCAGAGGCCAATGGCCAGGGTCGCGGCGGCGAGCACGCCGAGGTTCAGGGTCTCGCGGCGATTCAGGTCCTCGAGCTTGGCGACCTGCTCATTGCCGACCTCGCCGAAGATCACGCGCTTGACCAGCCAGAGCGTGAAGGCGGCGGCCAGCACCAGCGTGGTCGCGGCTAAGAAGGCGAACCAGAAATCGGCCTGGAAGGCGGCGAGGATCACCATCAGCTCGCCGACGAAGCCCGAGGTACCGGGCAGCCCGGCGTTGGCCATCGCGAAAAACACCACGAAGGCGCCAAACCAAGGCATGCGATTGATCACACCGCCGAAGGCCGAGATCTCGTGGGTGTGCATCCGATCGTAGAGCACGCCGATGCAGAGGAAGAGCGCGCCGGAGATGAGCCCGTGCGAGATCATCTGCACCATGCCGCCCTCGATCCCCATCACCGCACCGCTGGTCTCAGCGCGCTGGAAGATCGCAAAGATGATGAAGAAGCCCAGCGTCACAAAGCCCATGTGCGCGATCGACGAATAGGCGATCAGCTTCTTCATGTCCTTTTGCACCAGCGCGACCAAGCCGATGTAGACCACCGCGATCAGCGACATCGCAATGATCAGCCAGTCGAGCGCGGCGCTGGCATCCGGCGTGATCGGCAGACTGAAGCGCAAGAAGCCGTAGCCGCCAATCTTGAGCATGATCGCGGCCAGGATCACCGAGCCGCCG
>CAZTYV010000161.1:6358-8238 GCA_964617675.1 uncultured Halochromatium sp.
AGGTGTGCAGCGGAAACATCGGCACCTTCACCGCGAAGGCGAGTAGGAAGGCGATGAAGATCAGGATCTGCGCGCTCAGGCCGAGCGGCGCGGCGTGGAAGCCCAGGATGTCGAAGCTGCCGGTCTGGAAGTACAGATAGATCAGCGCCACCAGCATGAACACCGAGCCGAAGAAGGTGTACAGGAAGAACTTGATGGTCGCGTAGACCCGGTTCGGCCCGCCCCAGACCCCGATGATGATAAACATCGGGATCAGCATCGCCTCCCAGAAGAAGTAGAACAGGATCGCATCCAGCGCTGAGAAGACACCGACCATGATCCCTTCCATGATCAGGAAGGCGGCCATGTAGTGCGACGGGCGGTAGCTGATCGAGTCCCAACCGGCGATGATCACGAAGACGCTGATGAAGGTCGTCAACAGGATCAGCGGCATCGAGATGCCATCGATGCCGAGGTAATACTCGATCCCGAGCGCCGGCAGCCAGGGCGAGCGCTCGACGAACTGCATCTCGGCGCTGGCGCTGTCGAAGCCGATCCAGAGCGTCAGGCTGAGCAGGAAGGTCAGCAGGGCGAGACCGAGGGCGATCCGCTTGGTGAGCTCGGCGTTCTGATCGCCGCTGGCGATCACCGCGACCCCACCGATGATCGGCAGCCAGATGACCAGGGAGAGCCAGGGAAATTCCAATAACATGCGCCGCGTCTCCCGCGTCTTAGAGGGTCACGAACAGGGTCAAGAGCACGACCAGCCCGAGGATCATCGCGAAGGCGTAGTGATAGAGCATGCCCGTCTGGAGATGCCGCACCACACCCGCGAGCCAGCCGACCGCGCGGGCCGAGCCGTTGACCACCGCGCCATCGATGACGCGCTGATCGCTGCCCATCCAGAGCAAGCGCCCGATCCGCTGACCGCCACCGGCGAAGACACGCTGGTTAAAGTCGTCGAATCCGTACTTGTCCTCGAGCACCCGTGTGAGCCAACCGCCGCGCTGCTGCAGCTCGGCATCGATGCCCGGATTGCGCTGATGGATGTACCACCAGTAGTAGGCGGCAAGCGCCAAGCCGCCCATCGACATCCAGAACGGCGCCATCTGCATCCCATGGCGAATGAATTCGCGCTGCCCGTGCCAATGAGCCGCAAGCTCGTGCAGCGTATCCCGGGCCGGGTTCACGGTGATGGCATCACCGAGCCAATTCTGCACCAGCAAGGGCTCGATCGTGTACCAGCCGATGAAGACCGACGGGATCGCCAGCGCGATCAGCGGAATGGTCACCACCCAGGGTGTCTCGTGCAGATGCGAGCGGGTGTGATGATCCATGCGCGGCTCACCGTGGAAGACCAGGAAGTAGAGCCGGAAGCTGTAGAGCGCGGTGACGAAGGCGCCCAGGGTCAGCAACAGATGGGCGAGCCCGGCGCCACCAATCTGTGAGTGGCCCACCGCCTCGATGATCGCGTCTTTTGAGAAGAAGCCAGAGAAGCCGGGAAAGGCGATCAGCGCCAATGAGCCGACCAGCGCGGTGATCCAGGTGATCGGCATGTAGCGCTTCAGCCCGCCCATATTGCGGATGTCCTGATCGTGGTGCATGGCGATGATCACCGAGCCCGCGGCCAGGAACAGCAGCGCCTTGAAGAAGGCGTGGGTCATCAGGTGGAAGATACCGGCGGCATAGGCCGAGGCACCGAGCGCGGCGACCATGTAGCCGAGCTGGGACAGGGTCGAATAGGCGACCACGCGCTTGATGTCGTTCTGCACCAGCCCGACCAGCCCCATGAAGAACGCGGTGACCGCGCCGATCACCAGCACGAACGACAGCGCCGTGGTCGAGAGCTCATAGAGCGGCGACATACGCGCGACCATGAAGACACCGGCGGTGACCATGGT
>CAZTYV010000162.1:0-7992 GCA_964617675.1 uncultured Halochromatium sp.
CGATCGGCTCGCCAAGCACGTCCATAATGCGGCCGAGGGTCTTGGCACCGACCGGCACCGAGATCGGCGAGCCGGTGTTGCTGGCGTCGATGCCGCGCTTCAGGCCGTCGGTCGAGCCCATCGCAATGGTGCGCACGATGCCGTCGCCAAGCTGTTGCTGCACCTCGAGCGTGAGTCCGGTGGAGTCGACCCGGAGCGCGTCGTAGACCTTGGGCATCGCGTCGCGCGGAAACTGCACGTCGACGACGGCGCCGATGATTTCCACCAACTTACCAGAGCTCATAGCGGATTCCTCTGTTCTGCCTTGCGGCTGTTCGCAAGGGACTGTTTAGCTGAATTCGGTTGCCGTGGCGCCGAGCTGCCTTAGCCGACCGCGGCCGCGCCGCTGACGATCTCGGAGAGCTCTTGCGTGATCGCCGCTTGGCGCGCCTTGTTGTAGACCAGCTGCAGCTCGTCGATCAGCTCGCCGGCGTTGTCTGAAGCGGCCTTCATCGCCACCCGACGCGCCGCCTGCTCACAGGCGCCGTTCTCGACCACGGCCTGATAGACCAGCGACTCGATGTAGCGGGTCAGCAGGTTGTCCAAGACGACGCGCGCATCAGGCTCGTAGATGTAGTCCCAGATCGGGCCCGTCGGCCGATCCTCGTCGCCGGCCTGCAAGGGCACGAGCTGGCGGATCATCGGCTGCTGCGTCATGGTGTTGACGAACTCGTTGTAGACGACATAGATCGCGTCCACCTCGCCCTTCTCGAACGCGCTCAGCATCACCTTGACGGTGCCGATCAGGTCCTCGATGTGCGGCTTGTCGCCGAGCTGGGTCACCTGGGCCTCAACCCTGCCGCCGAAGCGTCGGAAGAATCCGAGCGCCTTGCTGCCGATGGTGCAGAAGACCGGCTCGACGCCTTGCGCCTTCTGTTCCTTGATATGAGCCACCAGTCGCCGGAACAGGTTGCTGTTCAGGCCGCCGCAGAGGCCGCGGTCGGACGAGACGACGATGTAGCCGACGCGCTTGAGCTCGCGCTGCTCGGCCATGAAACTGTGCCGATACTCGGGCGATGCCTTGGCCAGGTGGCGGATCACCTGCAGCATCTTCTCGGCATAGGGACGCGAGGCCTGCATACGCTCCTGGGCCTTACGCATCTTTGAGGTCGCGACCATCTCCATCGCACCCGTGATCTTCTGGGTGCTCTTGATGCTCGAAATCTTGGTGCGGATCTCTTTGGCGCCTGCCATTGCGTGCTCCGTGTGTGAGCGGGCGCGCCCAGATGGGCGCGCTCACGCCAGACCTCGTTCTTGCCTGGGCTGAGCCGCCCGGCTGCCCTTGCGGGCCCCGGGGCTAGCGGCTCGTTACCAGGTGTTGTTGGCCTTGAAGTCCTTGATCGCGCTGTGGAAGGCGCTCTGGACCTCGTCGTCGTACTTGCCCGAGGCGTTGATCTCATCAAGCAGCGCCTTGTGCGTGCTGGCCATGTAGCCCTGCAGCGCTCGCTCGAAGGCGACGACCTTCTTCACCTCGACGTCATCCAGATAGCCCTCGTTGGCCGCGAACAGCGAGACGGCCATCTCGGCGACGCCCATCGGGTGATACTGCAGCTGCTTCATCAGCTCGGTCACGCGCTCGCCGCGCTCGAGCTGCTTACGCGTGGCCTCGTCGAGATCGGACGCGAACTGCGAGAACGCGGCCAGCTCGCGGAACTGCGCCAGCGCCAGGCGGATACCGCCACCCAGCTTCTTGATGATCTTGGTCTGCGCCGCGCCACCGACACGCGAGACCGAGAGGCCCGCATTGATGGCTGGCCGGATACCCGCGTTGAACAGATCACTCTCGAGGAAGATCTGGCCGTCGGTGATCGAGATGACGTTGGTCGGGACGAAGGCCGAGACGTCGCCGGCCTGGGTCTCGATGATCGGCAACGCCGTCAGCGAGCCGGTCTTGCCCTTGACCTTGCCGTTGGTGGCCTTCTCAACGTAGTCGGCGTTGACACGCGCGGCGCGCTCGAGCAGACGCGAGTGCAGGTAGAAGACGTCACCGGGATAGGCCTCACGACCCGGCGGGCGACGCAGCAGCAGCGAGACCTGGCGGTAGGCCCAGGCCTGCTTGGTCAGGTCGTCGTAGACGATCAGGGCATCCTCGCCCTTGTCGCGGAAGTACTCACCCATCGCGCAGCCCGAATAGGGGGCGATGAACTGCAGCGCCGCCGAATCGGCCGCACCCGCATGGACGATGATGGTGTGCTCCATGGCGCCATGCTCTTCGAGCTTGCGCTGCACCGCCGCCACCGACGAGTTCTTCTGGCCGACGGCGACGTAGATACACTTAACGCCGGTGCCCTTTTGGTTGATGATCGCGTCGATGGCGACCGCGGTCTTACCGGTCTGACGGTCGCCGATGATCAGCTCACGCTGGCCACGGCCGACTGGCACCATCGCATCGATGGCCTTGAGACCGGTCTGCATCGGCTGGTCGACCGACTGACGGGCGATAACGCCGGGCGCGATCTTCTCGATCGAGGATTGCGCGGCGGCGTCGATCGGACCCTTGCCATCGAGCGGCGTGCCGAGCGGATCGACGACGCGACCGAGCAGCCCTTCACCGACCGGCACCTCGAGCACGCGCCCGGTGCAGCGCGCCCAGTCGCCCTCGGACAGGTGTGTGTAGTCGCCGAGGATGACCGCACCAACGGAGTCGCGCTCGAGGTTCAGCGCCAGACCGAAGGTGTTGTTCGGGAACTCCAACATCTCATAGTACTGAGCGTCGGAGAGTCCGTAGATACGGACGATACCATCGGTCAGGCTGACGATCGTGCCCTCGGCTCGCGCCTCGGTCTTGATGTCGAACTGCTCGATCTTCTGTTTGATGAGATCACTGATCTCGGAGGGATTGAGTTGCATGGCGGTGTCCCGTTCAGAATTGCAATTCGTTGGCCAGCTGCTGCAGCCTGCCGCGTACCGAGGCGTCGATCACGACATCGTCTGCGCGAACCTCGACACCACCGATCAAGCTCGGGTCCTTCTCGACGGTCAGGTCGACCTCGGCGCCAAAGTGCTTCTTCAGCGTCGAAGTCAACGCCTTCTGCTCAGCCGCCGAGAGCGCATAAGCACTGCGCACTTGGATATGTCGAACGCCCTGGGCCGCGGTCTTGCGTGCCTCGAACAGACGCGCCAGGTCGGGCAGCACGCTCAGGCGCTCGTTCTCGACGAGCAGGCGCACGAGGTTCTGCACCCCGGCACTGAGCCCGTCACCGGCGACGCCGAAGATCAGCTCGAGCAGCGTGCGCTCGGTCAGATTCGGGTTGCCGATCTGCGACGCGACCTGGGGATCGGCGACGATGGCGGCGAGCCTGTTCAACGCCTCTGACCAGGCATCGAGGGCGTTGCTGGCGCGGGCGACCTCGAAGGCGGCCTCGGCGTAGGGTCGCGCGATGGTTGTGCTGTCTCCGGCCATCGACCTGTCCTAAAGCTGTTTCGCGAATGAATCGAGCAGCGCCTTATGAGCGCCAGCGTCGACCTCTTTCTCAAGGACCTTTTCGGCAGCCGCAACGGCAAGGCTTGCCATGCGCTCGCGCAGCTCCTCGCGCGCCCGATTGGTCTCCTGCTCGATCTCGGCGTGGGCGGCGGCCTTGATGCGATCGGCCTCGCCCTGCGCGTCGCGCTTGGCCTCGTCCATGACCTCGTTGTAACGCTTCTGCGCCTGGGCCACGATGTCGGCCGCCTTGGCCTTGGCCGCCTTCATCTCCTCAAGCGCCTTTTGGCGACCGATCTCCTGCTCTTGTTGGCCGCGCTCCGCGGCAGCAAGGCCCTCGGCGATCTTGGTCGCCCGCTCGTCGAGCGCCTTCATGATCGGCGGCCAGACGTACTTCATACAGAAAGCCACGAAGACCGCGAACGCGATCATCTGGCTGATCAGGGTCAGATTGATGTTCATCCTATAGCCTCGTTGGGGGACGCGCGGTGAGCGTTGCTGTCCGTCCGGGACGAGACGAGATCAGAGGGCGAACATCGCGTACAGACCCATCGCGATGGCGATGACTGGCAGCGCGTCGGTCAGACCCATAACGATGAAGAACTGCGTGCGGAGCATCGGGATCAGCTCGGGCTGACGCGCGGCACCTTCCAAGAAACGGCCGCCGAGCACGCCGATGCCGACGCCAGCGCCGATGGCGCCGAGACCCAACATCAGACCGGCTGCAACGATGATAAGAGCTTCTGCGATTTCCATTGGAATTCCCCCTCGGGAGAGCGTTGATGAAAGAAAGGAGTGAGTGACCGGTCTCGGAGCCGGCCTAATGATCGGTCTGATGCGCCATGTCGAGGTAGACGATGGTCAGCACCATGAAGATGAAGGCCTGCAGGGTGATGATCAGGATGTGGAAGATCGCCCATGCCAGCTGCAGCGCACCGCCGCCGAGGCTCAGCACCAGGTTATGACCGTACATCAGCGCGATCAGGATGAAGATCATCTCACCGGCATACATGTTGCCGAACAGTCGCAGCGACAGAGACAGCGGCTTGGAGAGCAGGCTGATGCCCTCGAGGATGAGATTGGCCGGGAGCCCGAACTTGCCGAACGGATGCAGGGTGAGCTCACCGACGAAGCCACCCACGCCCTTGATCTTGATGCTGTAGTAGAGCACCAGAAAGAAGACCGCGAGCGCCATACCGAAGGTAATGTTCGGATCGGTGGTGGGCACCACGCGCATGAAGACGTGATGGGTATCGGCGCCAAACAGTCCCATGAATTGAGCGAAGGCGTAAGGGATCAGGTCAACCGGCACCAGGTCCATCAGGTTCATCAGGAAGACCCAGGCGAAGATGGTCAGCGCCAGCGGGGCGACCATGTCGTTCTTGCCGCTGAACGAGCCGCGCACGTTCTCATTGACGAAATCGATGATCCATTCGACGAAGTTCTGCGCCTTGCCCGGCACGCCGGCGGTGACGTTCTCGGCCACCTTGCGAAAACCGAGCAGCGCCAGGTAGCCGAGGCCGATCGACCAGAGCAGGCTATCGACGTGCAGCGCCCAGAAGCCCATCGCGGCCGCCTCTTCGGCATTGTGCGCGAACACCAAGCCCTGATCCGGGAGCCATCCCAGCGTCAGGTTGGTGAGATGGTGCTGGATGTAGTCGCTGGCGGTGAGCTCTGCAGTGGCCATCGATGAGGTCTCTTCTTAGCTATTCGAGCGTGCATCCGGGCGTCGCGCGATCATGGCCGGCAGGATCTGAACCGCGAGATAGGCACCGAAGAGTGCCATCGGATTCGGATCATCCAGCGTCGCGAACGCCAGGCCAAAAATGGCAAGGGCAATTGCGATCTTCACGAGCTCTGCGCCGTAGATGCGCGCAAGCAAGCGTCCGGGCTCCCGCGCTTGGTAGCGCTGGAAGACGCGGAAGGCGAAATACCAATTCGCGAGAAGACAGGCAGCAGCACCGAGCGCCGCCGCCAGCATCGCATTCATACCGAACGGGAGCGCCCCTGCAACCGCAGAGGCAGCGATGATCGCTTGCCAGACGAGCAACCGTTTGAGCTGCACACGATCTGGAACACTCAGGCTTTCCGCTGCGGTCGAAATACGGCTGCCCTCCTAAAGCTCGCGAAGTATAAGTGCCGTTGAATATAAGGGTCAACGCCGAACGGTCATTGACAGGCCGGCGTGAGCCTTGTGTGCACGCACGGCTGCGGCCAGACCAGCGCGTGGTACGCACGAAAAAGGCGTTTCAGATCAGACTGATACCCTAACCTACCAGGCGATCCATGAAGGCCTGGCGCGAGCCGGGTCGATGGGGCCTATCGAGATTATTGATCGACAAAGGCGCTCAGCGGATGTGCGCCAGGATGCCGTCGAGCTCGTCGAGGCTGTTGTAGTTGATCACCAGCCGCCCGGTGCCCTTGCTGCCGTGCTGGATCGCAACGCGCGCACCGAGCCGCTCGGCGAGGTCCTCTTGCAGGCGGCGGATGTTGGGGTCCGGCTCGCTCGGGCCCGCGCCCTCGGCGGGCTCAGCAGCCTCGGCGAGGTAGCGGCGGATCAACCGCTCGGTCTCGCGCACCGAGAGGCCGTGCGAGACGACCTGCTGGGCGACATCGATCTGCGCCGCCCCTTGCAGGCCGAGCAGCGCGCGTGCATGGCCCATCTCGAGCTTGTGCTGCTCAAGCAGGCGTTTTACCGCATCCTCCAGGTCCAGCAAGCGCAGCAGGTTGGTCACGGTGCTCCGCGACTTGCCGACCGCCTCGGCCACCTGCAGATGGCTGAGACCGAACTCGTCGAGCAGCCGGCGCAAGGCGCTGGCCTCCTCAAGCGGGTTCAGGTCATCGCGCTGGATGTTCTCGATCAGCGCGATCGCGAGCGCCGCCTGCTCGGTGACCTCACGCACCACCACTGGGATACGATCGAGCCCCGCCTGCTGGCTGGCGCGCCATCGGCGCTCGCCGGCGACGATCTCGTAGCGCCCGGCCGCGATCGGGCGCACCACGATGGGCTGGATCACGCCCTGCGCGGCAATCGAGTCGGCAAGCTCGCGCATGCGCTCCTCGTCGAACTCGCGCCGCGGCTGATAGCGGCCGCGCTGGATCTGATCCAGCCCCAGCTCGCGCACCGCCTCTCCCGTCACTGGGCCGGTGATCGTCTCGGCCGACGCGACCGTCTCGTCACCCTGGTCCGGCGTGAGCGGATCGGCGGCGCGCGCGCCGCCGAGCAATGCATCGAGCCCGCGGCCCAATCCCTTCTTTTTCGCAGCAGTCATTTCGCGCTCGGGCTCCGGATGGCGAGACGGTGGCGCGCCGCTAGGCGGCGCTAGGAGTGCGCTCACGGCGCCGCAAGACCTCGCTTGCCAACGCCTGATAGGCGATCGAGCCGCGTGAGCTACGGTCGTAGAGCAGGGCGGGCAGTCCATGACTGGGCGCCTCGGCCAGGCGCACGTTGCGCGGGATGATGGTGCGGTAGACCTCGTCGGTGAAGTGCGTCACCAGCTGGGTCGAGACCTGGTTGGCGAGATTGTTACGCGGATCGTGCATGGTGCGCAGGATGCCCTCGATGCGTAGCGCCGCGTTGCGGCTGCCACGGATCTGCTCGACCGTATCGAGCAGCGCGGACAGCCCCTCGAGCGCGTAATACTCGCACTGGATCGGGATCAGCACGCCGTCGGCGGCCACCAGCGCATTCACCGTGAGCATATTCAGCGACGGCGGGCAGTCGACCAGCACCAGATCATAGGCATCGGCGACCCCGCTGAGGGCATCGGCCAGCGCGCGCTCGCGCTGAGCGGACTGCATCAACCCGACCTCGGCCGCGGTCATATCACCGTTCGACGGCAGCAGGTCGAACCCCGGGGCGGGCTGATCAAGCCGAACCACACAGTCGGCAAAGCCAGCCTCGCCCATCAGTAGATCGCAGCCGGTGCGCTCGAGGGCGCTCTTGTCGACGCCGACCCCCATGGTGGCATTGCCCTGCGGGTCGAGATCGATCAGCAGCACGCGGCGGCCGATCGCCGCTAGCGAGGCAGCCAGATTCACGGCGGTGGTGGTCTTGCCAACACCGCCCTTTTGGTTGGCGATGGCGATGGTTCGGATATTAGCCATGGATACTGCTGCCGAGGGGGACCTCTATCAGGGAGCGCTCGCCGTCGACGCCCGGAACGACCAAGCGATGAATACAGGGCTCGAGGCCCATCGCCGAGATCGGCGCCGATGGCGACATGGGCCGCTCGATCGCCTCCGCCACGGGCCCTGCTGGGACCCGTGCTTGGGTGCCTGCCTGGGTGCCTGCCTGGGTGCCTGCCTGGGTGCCTGCCTGGGTCCCTGCCGGGTTCCCTACTGGCGCCCCTGCTCGATGCTCGCCCGCGAGCGGTGAACCGGGACCAGTTGCAGCCTGAGTGGGAACCTGGGCCGCAACGAGCGCCGCCAGCTCATCAGCGGCTAGCGGCCCCTTCAGCGCCAACAGCCGCCCGTCCGCGGTCGCCAGCGCCTGAGCGCTGGCGTACAGGCTTGGGAGCGAGGCCAATGCC
>CAZTYV010000163.1:0-7812 GCA_964617675.1 uncultured Halochromatium sp.
CGCCTTACCGGCCGCGCTGTTTTGGGAGCAGATCAAGCGCCATCCCCGGGCGAGTCATTTTCTGGCCGCCTACTTCCGGGTGGCGATCACGCCGAGCGACCTCGAGGAGAGTCAAGCGCGTGCCGACGAGCTCAGACTTGGGCGGCGACCGGTCGACTGGATGGCGGCGCGCGTCGAGCAGATGCCCGCGCCGGTCTGCTGCGGTCTCGAGACGCCTCTGCGCGAGGTCGCGGCTCGCCTCGCTGATCAGCCTCCGGGTGCGGCCGCCGCGGTGGTTGATGATGCGGGGGTCTGCCGGGGCTTGATCACGACGCGCGCGCTGAGCGATCGAGTGGCCAGCGCCGAGCTCCCGCTGGAGGCGCCCGCGCGGGCCCTGATGCGCCCGATCGCCGACGTGCTGAGCCTCGGCTTGTCGGCGGGCGAGTACCTGACACGCATGCTCGAGCTGCAGACCGAGCATCTGGTCCTGACCGCGGAGGGCCGCCGCGACGGCGAGGTGCTCGGCGTCATTGCGCGCCGCGATCTCACGCGCATCGAGGGTGCCGCGCCGCTCGCCATCGTCGAGGATATGGAGCGTGCGACTGGGATCTACCAGCTCTCGCAGCTGCTGCGCCAGGGCCAGGCCTTTATCGCCGGGGGGCTCACGGACGCCAATGCGCTGCGTTGGCTGGCGCCCATGGCCACGGCCCTGTATGCGGCGGTCTTGCGCCGTGTGGTGGTGCTGGTCGAGGGTGCCTTGGCGTCCGAGGGACACGCGCTGCCCGACCTCAAGCATTGCTGGGTCTTCTTCGGCTCGGCCGGCCGGGGTGAGCTGACCACCCTCTACGATCTGGATCATGGTCTGATCTACGACGAGCCCGAGCCCGATCAGCGCCGTGCTGCACGGGGCTACTTTCTCGAGCTAGGGCGTCGGGTCAGCGCCGCGCTGGCGGCCTGTGGCTTCGTCAGCACCGCCAAGGGGATCGTTTCAGGACATCCGAGTGCCTGTCGCTCGATCAACGAGTGGGAGATCGGTTTCGGTCATTGGATTCGCGAGCCACTGGAGAGCTGTGTCTACCGGGCCACATCGTTCTTCGACCTGCGCCCGATCTATGGCGACTGCACGCTGGTCCGGCGCCTGCAGCAGTGGATCCACGCTGAGAAGGAGGACAGCCCGGGATTCGTGCCGCTGTTGGTGGCCGATTCCATGGCGAACCTGCCACCACTGACCTTTTTTCGCGGCCTGGTGGTTGATGACGATGGCAGCTACACCGAGACCCTGGATCTGCAACGCGCGACCCTGCAACCTGTGGTCGACCTGGCGCGAGCGCTGGCCCTTGATGCTGGCATGGAGCAGCATCTGGGCACGCTCGAGCGACTGCAGGCCCTGGCGCCGGAAGACACTGTGCTCGCTGAGCTCGTGACCGAGACGGTCGCGGCCTTCCGCAATGCGCTCTTCTATCGAACCCGCGCGGGTCTGACCTCCGATTCGGACGGCAGCCAGGTCGAGCCCTCCAACCTCACCCGGCTCGAGCAGAACCTGCTCAAATCGGGCTTCCGCACGGTACTGCGGCTGATGGAATACATGGGTAAGCGCTACGGCGTGGTGCCTCGGCGCTAAGGCGATGCCGAGCGATGACGCGCACAAGCCAGGGTGCGAGCAGATGACCAGCGGTATCGCGACATTGGCGTCCACGCTCGCCGCCTACCAACAGGCCTTTGTCGCGACTTGGGCCGATGACAGCCCGCTCGAGCAGGTGCGCTTCTGCGTGCTCGACTGCGAGACCACGGGGCTGGACCCGCGTCGCCACCGCATCATCAGCATCGGTGCGGTGGCGGTGACCGAGGGGCAGATCGCGCTGGGCGACAGCCTCGAGGTGCTGCTGCGCGTGCGCTTCAACACCGCCGCGACCCTGGTGCATGGGATCACCCGCAGCGAGACGCGCTATGCGCTCGATGAGCCCGATGCGCTCTGCGCGTTGTTGGGCTATCTCGGTGACGGTGTCATCGTTGGCCATCACATCAGCCACGATCTGGCCATGATCGATGCGGCCTTGGCGCGCTATGGTGACGCCCGATTGCTCAATCGGCACCTGGATACCGGGCAGCTGATGCTGGCCTTGATGGATCAGGGGGCATTCGGCACTGCGCCCGGGCTGCAGGACCTCTCGCTCGATGGGCTATGCCGCTTCTTCGACATCGTGCCGCACGATCGACACACGGCGCCCGGCGATGCCTTTCTGACCGCATCGATCTTGCTCCGGCTGCTGCGGGTCGCCGCGCGCAACGGACGCGCGACCCTGGCGGAGCTGCTTCGTCCGCCCGAGTAGGCGTGTGTCGTGGGCTTGGTCTCAGCGGCCTTGCGTTTGCTGGTGCAGATACTCGACCGAGGCGACCATGTATTCGACCGCGGCCTCGATCTGCCGATCGGTCAGGCGCTCATTGCCGCCGCGCGGCGGCATCTTGTATTTGCCATCCTCGCCCTTGATGCCATGGATCGGGCTCTTGAACAGGGCCTCGACACCTCGGTCGATGCGGGGCTCCCAGTTCGGAAAATCGGTCACGGCGGGCGCACCCGCGGCACCCATGAGATGGCAGGCGCGGCAGGTACCCATCCAGACCGAGCGGCCCTCGGCGAGCACCGGATCGGCGAAGCGCGGCATCTCGAAACCGGCGGCGGGCTCGGGGCTCCCCGGACCACAGCCCTGAATCCAGCTGGTGGTCACGAGCAATAGGCCGGCTATGGTTCGTCGCATGGGAATGAAGGTCGCAGTTCTGGGCTGTGAAAAGACCCCGCCAAGGCGAAGCGCAGGGCACGGCACCCGCGGGGTCGGCGAATGTTCGCGCCCTAGGATGCCACAACTCCGAGGCCGCGGAGTGGCTGCCGCCGGGCTTGTCAAAGGAACCGATCGCGTCCATCTTTTCCGCATGCGCTCAAGGCCAACATTCGCCCGCATCATCCTGCTGGTCTGCTTGCTGACCCTTCAGCTGCAGACCTTTGCCGCGTCGACACTCAGCTGCCGGCACGCGGCCGATGGTCACGCCGCGCACTGCCCTCATGCGGTTGGCGCTGGGCCCGTCAGCCTGACGTTGCCGGCTGCGTCCCAGGACGACTCTGCTCCAGCGGCCAGCGCGCTGCTCGGTGAGTGCCAGAAGTGCATGCTCGATCTCTGTCTCGTCGGTGCGCTCGGGCTGCTGCCTCAACCGCCTTTGATGGCCGGGCTCACGCGCTCGGCGCCAACGCCGGGCCCTGAGCCCTACTTCTATCGCTACGCCCGGGATCTCTGGTTGAAGCCGCCGATCATGGCGGTTGGCTGACAGCAGCGACGATGACGCCAAGCGTCCGTCGCTTCCACGACCGCTGAATCGCCTTGCTTTAGGGCGGTCCGGCGCCGTCTAGCCCGACTGGAGAATGCTGAATGTCGATCCCCGACCTCACTCGGCCGTGCGCTAGCGGCCTTCTCACCCCGTTCCTGCTGGCCTCGATCCTCGCGATTGGCCTGATGGCCACGAGCGCGACGCTCGATGCCGAAACCCCGCCGGTGAGCGAGCCGGTTGGCGAGGCGGCTGATGACTCGCCGATGGAGCATGCCGCGAAGCACCTGGACCCCAAGTACGTCTGCCCGATGCATCCGCAGATCATCAAGGATGAGCCCGGCACCTGTCCGATCTGCGGGATGGATCTGGTGGAGAAACTGATGGACCCGATGACCGGGAAATACCCAGAGGTGGCCTTGACGCCGGCCGTGGTGCAAACGCTTGGGGTGCGCACTGCAACGGTCGAGCGCGGCACGCTTTGGAAGTACATCGAGACACTGGGTCGCATCACTTACGATGAGACCCGACTCGCGCATGTGCATCCACGCGCGGAGGGCTGGATCGAATCCTTGAGCCTGCGTGCGGAGGGTGAGCCGGTGCGCGCCGGGCAAGAGCTCGCCGAGCTCTATGCGCCGGCGATCTTGAATGCGCAGGTGGATTTCCTGTTGGCTCAGGATCGCAACGCCGCCGATCGGCGCCGGGTGAGCACGGATAAGGCGCGCAATATCCTACGGCTGTTGGATGTGCCCGACGATGTGATCGCGGCGATCGAACGCGAGGGCGAGCCCCGCAACCGTGTCCCGATTCGGGCGCCGATCGATGGCATCGTCACCCAGATGATGGCGCGCGACGGCATGTACGTGACCGAGGCGACGGAGATGTTCACCATCGCTGATCTGAGCAAGGTCTGGGTCATGGTGGATATCTATGAGTTCCAGATTGACTGGCTCACGGAGGGACTCTCGGCCGAGATGCGCGTGCCGGCGCGCCCGGGTCGAGCCTGGGAGGGTGAGGTCGATTACCTCTACCCGGAGCTGGACCCCATGTCGCGGACGCTGCGGGTGCGGCTGGTCTTCGACAATCCGGACCTCGCATTGAAGCCGAACATGTTCGCCGATGTGGTGATCTACGGCGGGCCGAAGCGCGATGTGCTGAAGATCCCGGCCGAGGCGCTGATCGCGACCGGGGAGCGGGAGTCGGTGGTAACGGTGCTTGGCGATGGGCGGTTTCAGCCCGTGGATGTGGTCACAGGCATGCAACGCGCCGGTGAGGTCGAGATCCTCTCTGGGCTGGAGGAGGGCGATGAGATCGTCGTCTCTGGGCAGTTCTTGATTGATTCGGAGTCGAATCTGCAGGCGAGCTTTCAGCGGATGTCTGATGGTAGCGGCTCGGGTGCTGGTGATGATGGCGATACGGGTGGCGGGATGTCCGCGGGAGGATCGCATGCGCACCATTGATGCTGTTGGGGCGGTGGCTGTTTCTGGACGCTCTGGTTTTCGGTTTGCGCTGGCGTTGCTGTCAATGCAGGGGGCGCAGGGCCTTGAACGTGGCGGTCTGGGCGGCCGGGTAGCGCCCGGCGGGGGACGCCGTGAATCCGTCCTTGGAGGCTTGAGCGCAGCATCCTTGCTGCGCACACCCCCGCCGGGCGCTACCCGGCCGCCCCTTTCGGGCGTTGGTGCTGGCTCGGCGCTGGGCGGTGTTGTGCTCGATGGATGTCGCGAGATTCGGCGCGATCGGTCATTTCCGACCCTGGAGGCTGTGCTGTGAAGTCAGTCATCCTGTGGTCGATCAAGAATCGCTTCCTGGTGCTGATCGCGACGGTGATGTTGACCGGCTGGGGCATCCTCGCGGTGAAGCAGACGCCGCTGGATGCGATCCCTGATCTGTCCGACGTGCAGGTGATCATCAAGACCCGCTTCCCGGGGCAGGCGCCGCGGGTGGTCGAGGAGCAGGTGACCTATCCGATCACGACGACGATGCTCTCGGTGCCGGGTGCGAAGGTCGTACGCGGCTTCAGCTTCTTCGGCGATTCCTTCGTCTATGTGATCTTCGAGGATGGCACCGATCTGTATTGGGCACGGGCACGGGTGCTGGAGTATCTGAATCAGGCCGCAGCGGCCCTGCCAGAGGGGGTGCAGCCGCGTATCGGGCCGGATGCGACCGGGGTTGGCTGGGTCTACAGCTATGCCTTGGTGGACCGCAGCGGGCAGCATGACCTGGCGGAGCTGACCAGCCTGCAGAATTGGTTCTTGAAGTTCGAGCTGCAGTCGGTGCCCGGGGTCTCGGAGGTGGCGACGGTCGGCGGCATGGTGCGGCAGTATCAGATCGTGGTCGACCCGGAGAAGCTACGCGCCTATGGCATCCCCCTGCAGCGGGTGATGGCGGCGGTGCAGAACGCCAACCGCGAGGTGGGCGGTTCGGTCCTGGAGCTGGCCGAGGCCGAGTACATGGTGCGCACCCGCGGTTACCTGACCTCGCTCGAGGACATCGAGCTGATTGCGATCGACAGCACCGAGGACGGCACGCCCCTGCTCTTGCGCGATATCGCGCGGGTGCAGATCGGGCCGGAGATGCGTCGGGTGGTGGCGGATCTGGACGGGGAGGGTGAGATCACCGGCGGCATCATCGTCATGCGCTCGGGTGAGAACGCCTTGGCGACCATCGCGGCGGTGAAGGCGCGGCTTGAGGAGTTGCAGGCCGGGCTGCCAGATGGGGTCGAGATCGTCGAGACCTATGATCGCTCAGAGCTGATCCTGGCCGCGGTCGATAACCTGCAGACCAAGCTGATCGAGGAGTTGATCGTCGTTGCGCTGGTCTGTCTGGCCTTCCTGCTGCACCTGCGCTCGTCGCTGGTGGTGATCATCAGCCTGCCGCTCGGCATCCTGGTGGCCTTCATCGTCATGCAGCTGCAGGGCATCAACGCCAACATCATGTCGCTTGGCGGCATCGCGATCGCGATCGGGGCGATGGTGGATGCGGCGATCGTGATGATCGAGAACGCGCACAAGCATCTGGAGCGCTACGAGGCCGAGCATGGCGAGCGCCCGCGCGGTGAGCAGCATTGGCAGGTGATCAGCGAGGCGGCGGTTGAGGTCGGCCCGGCGCTGTTCTTCTCGCTGCTGATCATCACGTTGAGCTTCCTGCCGGTGTTTACGCTGCAGGCGCAGGAAGGGCGGCTGTTTGCGCCGCTGGCCTTTACCAAGACCTATGCGATGGCGGCGGCGGCCGGGTTGGCGGTGACCCTGGTGCCGGTGCTGATGGGGTATCTGGTGCGCGGGCGCATCCCGAGCGAAACGCGCAATCCGCTGAATCGGTTGCTGATTTGGCTCTATCGTCCGCTGCTGCGGGCGGTGCTGCGCTGGCCGATCGCGACCATTCTTGCGGCGCTGCTGGTGCTGGTGAGCACGCTGATCCCGCTCTCGCGGCTTGGCTCCGAGTTCATGCCCGATCTCTACGAAGGCGATCTGATGTACATGCCGACGACGCTGCCGGGGCTGTCGATCGGCAAGGCGCAGGAACTGTTGCAGCAGACCGATCGGCTGATCGCCAGTCTGCCTGAGGTGGAGCGGGTCTTCGGCAAGATCGGCCGCGCCGACACCGCCACCGACCCGGCGCCGCTGACCATGATCGAGACCCTGATCCAGCTCAAGCCGGAGTCCGAGTGGCGCGAGGGGATGACGGTCGACAAGCTGATCGAGGAGCTGGATGCGACCGTCGACCTGCCCGGGGTGACCAACGCCTGGGTGATGCCGATCAAGACCCGCATCGATATGCTCGCGACCGGCATCAAGACGCCGGTCGGGATCAAGATCGCCGGGCCGGATCTGAGCGAGATCGAGCGCATTGGCCAGGCGGTCGAGCGCGCACTGCTGCAGGTCGACGGGACCAGCTCGGCGTTCTCGGAGCGGGTCGCCGGTGGTCGCTATATCGAGATCCGGCCGGATCGGCTAGCGGCGGCGCGGCACGGGCTGAACGTCGACGACATCAACCGCATTGTCGCGGTGGCGATCGGCGGCGTGAATCTGACCCAGACCGTTGAGGGCCTGGAACGCTACCCGGTCAATCTGCGCTTCCCGCGCGAGCAGCGTGACAGCGTGCAGGAGCTGCGCGAGCTGCCGATCGTGACCCCTACCGGCGCCCAGATCCCACTGGCGCAGGTCGCGGAGGTGGTGATCGCCGACGGCGCGCCGATGCTCAAGAGCGAGAACGGGCGGCTGAACGGCTGGACCTTCGTTGACATCCGCGGGCGGGATCTCGGTAGTTGGATCGAGGAGGCCAAGCAGGTGGTGAGCGCAGAGGTTGAGCTGCCGCCCGGTTACTCGCTGGCCTGGTCCGGTCAGTATGAATACATGGAGCGCGCGCGCGAGCGGCTGACCCAGGTCGTGCCGGTGACCTTGGCGATCATCTTCCTGCTGCTCTATCTCGCCTTCCGCAGCGGTGGTGAGGCGTTGTTGGTGATGTTGTCGCTGCCGTTCTCATTGGTCGGTGGCTTCTGGTTGATCGATCTGCTGGGCT
>CAZTYV010000163.1:7822-7950 GCA_964617675.1 uncultured Halochromatium sp.
ATATTCGCGGGCGCGATCTTGGCAGCTGGATCGAGGAGGCCAAGCAGGTGGTGAGCGCGGAGGTTGAGCTGCCGCCCGGCTACTCGCTGGCCTGGTCCGGTCAGTATGAATACATGGAGCGCGCGCGC
>CAZTYV010000164.1:0-3310 GCA_964617675.1 uncultured Halochromatium sp.
CGACGGCTCGAGCACCGAGAAGGTCAGCGTCGACTATCCGGTCGGCCATCGCCGCCGCCGGGCTGAGGGCATTCCCTTGCTCGAGGCCAAGTTCGAGCGCTACCTGCGTGGACGCATCAGCCAGAAGAACAGCGACGAGATCCTCGCCCTCTGCGCTGATCAGGCGGCGTTCGAGGCCTGCTCGGTCGAGCGGATGATGGGGCTCTTGTCGCTCTAGGTCCGTAGCTGTGTGGCCAGTCGGTGTCTGGTGCGCAAGGAGACCCCGGCCCAGTCGGCAACGCTGCCGCCAGCAGGTTTGGCAGACGCTTGGTGCCAGTGCCTAGGAGAAGCCATCATTCCATCCTCAGTCAGCGATGCCCAGAGCAATGCACAGGTCATGCACCTGCCTGTCCCGACCTTGGCCGTCTTGCTAGGCGCACTGGCCCTGGTTGCCTGTCAGTCGACGCCAGAGCCGCTTCCTGCCAACCCGAGCGCGGCTGTTGCCCGGACGCCGCGCGCAGAGCTATCCGGCGCCGGGGCGTTCCCCATGGCCGCAGCCGAGTCCGGGTCAGCGCAGCGGGGCGCCCCGGCGAGGACTGAGCAGGCTGAGTCGGCCTTGGCGGCGGTGGCTGCGACGACCCTGGGGCAGCGAGATGGTGCGTGCGAACCGGGCAGCACCGATCGGGTCTGGGTCATGCCACGTGCACCTAGGCCCGGTGAGCCGCTACGCCTGTTGGCGGTCTCGACCGCTGGTGCCCCCGACGCGCTCGTCGTGACCGCCCCCGGCGCTCCGCCCGAGGTGCGCCGAGGGGCCCCTGCGGGAGGTCCGCCTTGGAGCCTGCTCGCAGGCCTGAACAGCCCGGCGGCTGGCCCTTATCGGTTCGAGGCGATTCGCGACGGCCAGGTCACCGCCTGCACCGAGGTCGAGGTCGAGGTCGGCGGCGGGCCCAGCGAGCAAGGCGCCGCCGACTGGGATCGTGCGACCGAGGCCCTCTACGCGGTTTGGGTCGAGCGGCTCTTCGATGCACCGCCCGAGCACTCGCTCAGCTGGCCGAGCCTCACCCCGGTGCTGGCCGACGCACGCCGAAACCTGCTGCACAACCACCTCGGCGCCCACGAGGACACGGGCCTGACCCTGGAGCCGGATTGCGCCGACCTGTCCTATATCCTGCGCGCCTACTTTGCGTGGAAGCTCGGACTTCCGATCGCCTATCGCGCCTGTACCCGAGGCAGCGCCAGCAGCCCGCCTCGCTGTGAGGTGCCGCGCGTCGAGACCAGCCTAGCGGGTGCACCGGCCTCGGCGAATGACTTCCAGGACCTGAGCCGCCGCATCATGAATACGGTGCACTCAGGCAGCGGCCGCGTGGCGCTCGCAGACGATGCCACCGACTTCTATCCAGTCCCGCTCGAGCGCGCGACGCTGTGGCCCGGGACACTCTTCGCTGATCCCTACGGCCATACGCTGATCTTGGTGAAATGGGTGCCGCAGACCGCCCAGCGCAGTGGGATGCTGCTCGCCGTTGATGCCCAGCCGGATAACTCGGTCAGCCGCAAGCGCTTCTGGGAGGGCACCTTTCTGTTCGCCGAGACCCCAAGCGCTGGACCGGGCTTCAAGGCGATGCGCCCCTTGGTGCGCGCGGGGGGCGTTCCGCGTCCGCTGCCGAACGTGCTGCTCGGCGTTGACACTCCGGGCGCGCCTTACTCCGCTGAGCAGGGACGCTTGTCGGCGGATGCGTTCTATGCCCAGATGCAGCAGCTGATCAATCCGATGGGTCTAGACCCGAACAGTGCCTATGAAGAGACCCTTGAGGCGCTGATGGAGCAGGTGCAGACCCGTGTGGCATCGGTCGAGCGCGGTGAGTCCTACATGCGCCAGCACCGCGGCCAGGTCATGCCGATGCCCGCCGGCGCTGCGATCTTTGAGACCACGGGTCCCTGGGAAGACTACGCAACGCCGGCGCGTGATATGCGCCTTCTGATCGCGATGCAGGTGCTGCAGGATCTGCCTGAGCGCATCCGTCGCTACCCGCACCTGTATCGGCTCGGCGGCGAGACGCCGGAGCAGTCTGCCGCGCGCATCGCTGCGCTGCATGAGGTTCGCTCGCAGGAGCGCGGTATCGAGTATCGTCGCTCCGACGGCAGCCCATGGCGCCTGACGGTCGCCGAGCTCTATGCCCGCAAGGAGGCGCTCGAGCTGGCCTACAATCCCAACGATTGCGTCGAGCGTCGTTGGGGTGCAGCCGCGGGCAGCGACGAGCAGACGACCTGCAATCGACGCGCACCGCGGGAACAGCAGGCGCGGATGGAGGAGTATCGGCCCTGGTTCAGGGACCGTCGCCGGCCACCGCGCTAGCCGGCGCTGCAGCTCCGTTTGCGTGCCACCAAGCGCCAACCTTAGGGCCCGAGCCATGAATCGAGCGATGCCTGTCTGTCGGCGTGATCCCCACCGCCCGGGCTGGGTGCGGGTGGGGCGCACAGCGCCGCTGCTTGCGCTCGTGCTCGTTGCCTGCACGACCGGGCAGCCCACCACTGGCGGCGACGGCGGTGCCACCTGGAGCGGACGGCCCATCGGATCGCCACCGGCCCCGAATCCGGCGCTGAAGCGTGCAATGATTGCGAGCGCCACCGCGGAGTGGAACTACTTCGGGCGCCAAACCGTTGTCTACCGGGGCAGTGAAGAGAGCATTCCGCACGTCGGCTACTGGGAGGACGACGACAGCAGCCGCAGCCGACGGGTCAATGCCTATTGGCGCGCCGTTGGACAGCCGCGGCTCAGCGGGGCCGATTGCAATCAGCCCTGGTCGGCAGCGTTCATCAGCTGGGTGATGCACGATGTCGGCGTGCCTAAATCGCAATTCCAACCGGCGATTGCCCATTGGGTCTACCTCAGTCAGGCCATCGACGAGGCCGGTTTGCCGGGGCGTTGGTTCGTGCCGCGCCGCGTCTCGGACTACAGTCCGCAGCCGGGTGACCTGATCTGTTCTTCCCGCGGCCCGCGTCGTCCTCGAATGATCAATGGATACACGGATGCGCGCCTGTTGCGCAACACCAATACGCACTGCGATCTGGTGGCGGCGACCAAGGGCAGCCAGGTCGAGGCGATCGGTGGCAACGTGCGCAACTCGGTCTCAAAGATTTCCGCCGAGCTCGACGGCCGAGGTCGACTGCGGAGCACTCCGCGTCGACCCTGGTTCATCATCCTCGAGAACCGGCTGTAGGGGACCGCTGTTGTCCGAGGTCCGGTGCACCGAAGAGTCTTGGTTGAAATCGTTCCAGGAAGGCGGTCGTGTCGCTCGCCGAGAGCGGCTTGCTGACCAGATAGCCCTGGATC
>CAZTYV010000164.1:3410-7927 GCA_964617675.1 uncultured Halochromatium sp.
CCCGGCTTGCTGCGGATCGTTCATCATCACGCTTTCGGTGATCTCGATCGACAGTTTTTCGGGGGGAACCTGGGTCTCTTCCAGCACGGCGTCGATGCGCTCGTCGAGATGGCCGCGATAGAGCTGGATGGTCGAGACGTTGACGGCAATCCGCTGTGGCCCCAGCCCGGCATCGAGCCAAGCGCGCAGCTCTCTGCATGCCTGCTTCAGCGCCCAGGCTCCGAGCTCGACGATGAGGCCGCTCTCTTCGGCTAGCGGGATGAATTGTGCGGGCGAGATCGGGCCGCGCGTCGGATGCGTCCAGCGTGCCAGCGCCTCGAAGCCGAGCAGGCGGCCGTCGCTCAGCGAGACCTGCGGCTGATAGAACAGCTCCAGCGCTTCCTGCTCCAGGGCGAGGCGCAGATCGGATTCCAAGGTCAGTCGCGTGCGTGCCTGCTGCGTCATCTCCGGCGAGCAGAAGCGCGGGATGCCGCGACCCTGCGCCTTGGCTTGATGCAGCGCAGCATCCGCATTGCTTTGCAGGGATTCCGCGTCCTTGGCGTCGCTCGGGTAGAGAGCGACGCCGATGCTCGCACCGGTGACGATGCGGTGTCCGTCCAGCATGATCGGGCGGCCGATGGCCTCGATGATGCGCTGCGCAAGCAGGTCCACCGCCGGCAGCTCAGCGCTGCTGGGGATCAGGATGTTGAACTCATCGCCGCCAATGCGCGCGATGGCGTCACTATCGGGCAGCATCGCGCGTAGGCGCTTGGCGATCGTGATCAAGACACGGTCGCCCATGCTGTGGCCGAGGCTCTCGTTGATGGTCTTGAAGTTGTCCAGGTCGAGGTACAGCAGCGCGAGCTGGGTCTCGGCGGCATCGGCCTGCTGGATGGCGTGGCTAAGCAGCTCGGCGAAGAGGGTGCGATTCGGAAAGCCGGTAAGCGGGTCGCGATAGAGGAAGAAATCTCGCTCCTCTTCGGCCGCGTGGCGGTCGGTGATGTCGCGGTTCGAGCCGCGACGGCCGAGAAACGCGCCTTGCTTGTCGTAGACCGGCCGACAGACATGCTCGATCCAGCGCTCCGTCCCGTTGCGCGCGATGATGCGAAGCTCGAGTGATTCGGTGCGCTCGGCATGCGCTGGGTCATCGGCGTGGTCGTGCTGGCGCCAGCGCGCTCGATCCTCGGGATGGATGATCTGGTCCATCAGGCGCTCCTCGGCGAAGAAGCTGCTTGGTGGATAGCCGGAGACCGCCTCACAGGCCGGCGATACATACATGAAGCTGCCGTCGGGTGCCGACCAGTATTCCCAGTTCGGCGAGTAATCGGCGAGCACGCGGTATTTCTCTTCGCTGCGCTCAAGCAGTGCGGTGCGCTGCGCGACCAGGGTCTCGAGGGAGCTCCGCAGCTGGGCGAGCTCCAGATGGGTCTTGATGCGCGCGCGGACCTCATCGATGTCGAAGGGCTTGGTGATGTAGTCGGCGGCGCCGACCCCAAAGCCCTTGAGCTTGTCTTGTACCTGGTCGACGACGGTGACGAAGATCACCGGGATGCGCTCGCCCCGGGGCGCGGCCTTGATGCGTCGGCAGACCTCGTAGCCGTCCATCTCAGGCATCAGGATGTCGAGCAAGACGAGATCCGGGGGCGTCTTGCTCTCGATCTGCTCCAACGCCTTGGCGCCCGAGCACGCGACCTGGATGCGGAATTCGTCCTTCAGCGCCTCAAGCAGGGCGTGCAGGTTCTCCGGGCGATCATCGACCAGCAGCAGCTTCGGTCGCTCGGGGATGAGGCCGCTGGCACGGGCGGCTTGCTCCGCCTGCGGCTGTTGACTGAGGTAAGGATAACGGCGAAAGGCGCGCAGCTCGAGCTGCGTGCGCACCCGTTGCCGCAGCAGCGCGGCGTTCACCGGCTTGGTCACGTAGTCGGCGGCGCCGAGCTTGAGGCCGCGCGCCTCATCGGCCGATTCGGCCAGCGCTGTGATGAAGATGACGGGGATCGTTGCGGTGCTTGGGTCGGCCTTCAGTTGTGAGAGCACCGAGTAGCCGTCCATCCCCGGCATCTTGATGTCGAGGAGGATCAGGTCTGGTTGGGGTCGCGCCGTGCCAGCTCCAGTGCCTTGTCGCCGCTGGTCGCCGCGGTGATGGCGTAATCCTCGCGCAGGATCTGCATCAGGATATGCAGATTCTCATGCATGTCGTCGACGAGCAGCAGTCGGTCGCGAGGGCGTGGCGCGGGCATGATGTCTCTGCGTGATCCAACGAGTGGGCGCGAACCGCGTGCGTCGACGCGCAGGACGGTCACCACAGTATAGCGCCGGGATCGGGCGCGCCGGTGTACCCTGTCGGATCGGAGTCCTGCAGGAGCCAAGCCGCGATCGATGCCGCTACCACGACGCTTCTGGCCACGCGGCCTGGCTGCGGCGCTGGCGCTCGGCCTGATCGCGCTCGGGGCTTGGTGGCTGGTCGATGACGAGCGACCAACCCGGTTGGTTCGGGTTGGCCTATACGAGAACGAGCCGAAGATCTTCACGCGTGCGGACGGTCAGCCAGCTGGCCTCTTCGTGGAGCTGATCGAGACCGTTGCTGCCGCAGAGGGCTGGGAGCTGCGCTATGTTCGCTGCGCCTGGCAGGACTGCCTTGCGCTGCTGCGTAACGGCGAGCTCGAGCTGATGCCCGATGTGGCCTTCTCCGGCGAGCGCGCCAAGGATTTCGACTTCAACGAGGTCTCGGTCACCGGCAGCTGGTCGCAGGTCTACAGCCGCCCTGAGCTTCGGATCACCGCGCTGCAGGACCTGCACGGGAAGCGCATTGCCGTGCTCGTCGGCGGCGTGCAGGAGGTGTTCCTCGAGCGCATCATGGGTGCCAGCGGCCTGGAGTACGAGCCGCTGCCGGTGACCTCGCTGGAGCAAGGCTACGCGCTGGTGCAGGCGGGGCAGGCCGATGCGGTGGTGACCAACAGCTTCTATGCCGCGCGCAACGCGAGTCGGTTTCGGCTGCGCGAGTCCCCGATCGTCTTCCTGCCATCGAATCTCTACTTCGCTACCGCCCTGGGGCGCAATGCAGAACTGCTCGATACCATCGACGCGTATCTGGCCGAGTGGCGCCACGACGCGGACTCGGTCTACTACAAGGCCCTGCATCGGGCGATGGCCTTGGCGCCCGAGGTCTTGCTGCCGCCCTGGCTGTGGTGGTCGCTGCCGAGCCTGATCGGCGTGCTGCTGTTGCTCGGCGGCATCAGCTTGCTCTTGCGCTGGCAGGTGAATCAGCGCACCCGCGATCTGCTCGCGACCACCCGGGAGTTAGAGGATGAGCGAGCGCATCTGGAGCGGACCGTCTCCGAGCGCAGCGGCGAGCTACAGGCCGTCTTTGATTCCTCTAACGTCGGCATCCTGTTGCTCAAGGATCGTAGGATGGTGCGCTGTAACCGGCGCATGGAGGAGATGTTCGGTTACGACGAGGGCGAGCTGCAAGGTCAGCCGACCCGCGTTTGGTATCCGGATGATAGCGCCTGGGAACGGGTGGGCCGCGAGGGGTATCTGCCGGTCTGGCGCGGCGAAACCGATATCCGCGAGCAAGAGGTGGTGCGCAAGGACGGCAGCCGTTTCTGGGTGCGCATGGCGGCGCGGGCGGTCGATCTGCGCGACCGCCGTAAGGGGGTCGTCGCGGTGATCCAGGACATCAGCGATGAGCGCGCGGCCATGGCCGAGATGGAGCGGGCGAAATCGCTCGCGGAGTCGGCAACGCGGATGAAGTCCGAGTTCCTGGCCAATATGAGCCACGAGATCCGCACCCCCATCAACGCCATCCTGGGCATGCAGTACCTAGCGCTGCGTCAGCCTGAGCTACCGGATGGCGTGCGCTACCACTTGGAGAAGGCGCAGCGCGCCGCCCGGGCCTTACTCGGGGTCATCAACGACATCCTCGACTTCTCGCGCATCGAGGCCGGTAAGATCAGTCTGGAGCAGGTCGAGCTCGATCTCGACGAGGTGCTGCAGCGCGTGGTCGATAGCGTTGGCCTGCAAGCCGAGGCCAACGGTGTTGAGCTGCTGATTCGTCTGGACCCCGAGCTACCGCAACGGCTGATTGGTGACCCGCTGCGGTTCGGCCAGGTGCTCATGAACCTCTGCGGCAACGCGGTGAAGTTCACCGAGCAGGGTGAGGTGGAGCTCTCGCTGCGTTGCCTGGAGCGGCGCGCTGAGCGGCTGAAGCTTCAGGCCTGCGTGCGCGATACCGGTATCGGCATGGCGCCAGAGGTCCAGGCGAGTCTGTTCCAACAATTCAGTCAGGCAGACCAATCTACCACCCGTCGCTTCGGTGGCTCGGGCCTCGGGCTTGCGATCAGTAAGCGACTGGTCGCGCTCATGGATGGACGCATCTGGGTCGAGGATTCTCGGCCCGGCCTGGGCAGTACCCTCTGTTTCACCGCCTGCTTGGGGATCGGCGATCAAGGGCGCGTGGGGCGTCGCGAGCAGGTCCTCTCGGGGCTGATGCCGCTGTTGGCCAACGTGCGCGCGCTGGTGGTGGATGACAACGCGGCCGC
>CAZTYV010000165.1:0-7911 GCA_964617675.1 uncultured Halochromatium sp.
TGTCCTGACCCAGCTCCATTGGAGTCCAACCGCGGACTACCTGAGCCGGGCCCTGCCCGGGCATCGATTTCAGATCCGGCCGCTGGCCTTCGATGAGGTCGAGCCCAGGGTCGCGGCTGGACAGGTTGATTTCCTGCTAGTGAATCCAGCCATCTACGTCGAGCTCGAGGTCCGCCATCACCTCTCGCGGATTGCGACCATGCGCAACGGGACCGGCACGCAGGCACAAAACCGCTTCGGCGGCCTGATCTTCACCCGCGCGGAACGCGACGACCTGAGCACGCTTGCCGATCTGCGTGGCAAACGGCTGATGGCGGTCGACCCGGATTCGCTCGGCGGGTTCTTGATGCCGCTCGCGGTGCTGCAGGATGCGGGCCTCCGCATACCCGCTGAGCTGGCCGCCTTGGAATTCGCCGGCATCCACGACGCCGTTGTGCTTGCCGTGCGCGACGGCCACGCTGACGCCGGCATGGTGCGCACCGATATCCTTGAGCAGATGGCAAAACAGGGGAAGATCGCGCTCAACGACTTCCGTCCCCTCGCAGCCCGCTCGGATGCCGACTTCCCATTCCTGCACAGCACCCCGCTCTATCCTGAGTGGCCGTTCAGCACCCTGCAGGGCACCTCCAACCACCTCGCACAACAGGTCGCCATCGCGCTGCTGCAGATGCCACGGGATGATCCGGCGGCCATCGCCGGCGACTACGCCGGCTGGACGGTCCCGTTAGACTACCAGCCGGTGCATCAGCTGCTGCAATCACTGCGGCGACCACCCTACGATGCGCCCGACGCGTTCACGCTGCTCGACGCCTGGTATCGCTACTGGCCTGGGGTTGTGCTCGCGCTCGCGGCACTCTTGTTGATGCTCGCGCTCAACGCCTGGCTGCAGGCCCTGAATGCGCGCCTGAATCGCGCCAAGTCGCGTCTCGAGCAACGTCAGGAGCTGATCCTCGACTCGGTCGCCGAAGGCATCTACGGCGTCGATCTCGACGGGCGCACCACCTTCGTCAATGCGGCCGTGGAGCGACTCACCGGTTGGGAGCGGCACCAGCTGATCGGCTGCAATCAGCATCAGCTGCTTCATCACAGCCACCGCGGTGGCACCTGTCACGATCAGGATGACTGCCCGGTCTACGCGACCTTTCGCGATCAGCAGTCGCGCTTTGTCGAAGATGACCTCTTCTGGCGGCGCGATGGCAGCAGCTTCCCGGTCGAGTACAGCAGCACGCCAATCCGCGATCACCGCGGGCGAACCGTGGGCAGCGTGGTCGTCTTTCGCGACATCACCGAACGGCGCGATTCGGCGCAGCGCATCCGCCGCCTCCAGTACGAACAGGCTCGTGCTGCCCGCCTGAGCACGCTCGGCGAGATGGCTTCCGGCATCGCCCATGAGGTCAATCAACCCCTCACCGCGATCAGCACCAACGCCCGCGCCAGCGTGCGCCTGATCGAGAATGGGCGCGGGAGCCTCGAGCGTTGCAGCCAGGTCATGTCGAAGATCGCTGATCAAGCCGAGCGAGCCGGCGAGATCATCCGCCACATCCGCCGCTTCGCGCGCAAGGAGCAGCCAGAAACCGCGCCCGTTCTGGTCGCCGAACTGTTCGAGACGGTCCTCGTGCTGCTGCACCAGGAAGCCGGACAGCATGCGGTGGAGGTCCGCACGAGCATCGCCCCGGGGGTTAGCGCTGTCCAGGTGCAGCGAACCGAGATCGAGCAGGTCATCCTGAACCTCGCGCGCAACGCCATCGAGGCCATGGTCGAGTCCGCCGGCCCGCATCGGCTCTGGCTCAAGGCAGGCCTCGGCAACCACGGCCAGGACCTGTGGATTCGCGTCGAGGACAACGGCCCGGGCATCGCCGAGGGTATCCGTGACCGACTGTTCGAGCCGTTCGTGACGACCAAGAACGAGGGCCTGGGGCTGGGCCTTTCGATCAGTGCCGGTATCGTCGAGGCCCATGGGGGGCGACTCGCGCTCTGCGAAACGACCGCCGGTGGCGCCTGCTTGGAGCTCAACCTTCCGGTCGCCGCCGAGGTCGCGCGGCCGCCCAACCTGGAGATTGATCCCCGATGAGCCTCGAGCCAACGGTGTTCATCGTCGATGACGACGACGAGGTCCGCGCCGCCATCGGCTTACTCATGGAATCGGTGGGCCTTTCGGCGTGCGGCTACGAGTCAGCGCAGGCCTTCCTTGCCGATTTCGACCCGCAACGCCCAGGCTGCCTCGTGCTCGATGTGCGCATGCGCGGCATGAGCGGGCTTGAGCTGCAGAGCCACCTTGCGCAGCAGCCGCTCTACCCGCCCATCGTCATCATCACTGGCCATGGCGATGTGCCCATGGCGGTGCGGGCGGTGCAGGCCGGCGCTATCAATGTTCTCGAGAAGCCGTTCAATGATCAGGCACTGCTTGATGCCGTCCACCAGGCCTTGAGCATCGATGCGCAGCGCCGTGGCCATGCGCTACAACGCGCCGAGATCAATCGCCGGCTGGAACGCCTGACCCCGCGCGAGCGCGAGATCCTCGATCAGATCATTGCCGGCAAGCGCAATAAGGTCATTGCCTACGATCTCGGCATTAGCCAATCGACGGTCGAGGCGCACCGGGCCAAGGTCATGGACAAGCTCGGCGCGGGCTCGCTCTCCGAGCTGATGCGGCTGATGTTGAAGCACGCGAGGCGTGATCAGGAAGAGGGCAGAACACTCCCATCAAGGCTCACTTAGGCATCTGCAGGCCCGGCCTTAATGGAATTCAGCGAAGCGAGCGATCTAAAAGCGGCACCGCGAAGCCCGCGGTGCCGAAGAAGCCAGCTGTGATCCCCCGCTCGAGGAGGATCACAATAAGACATCACTGGTTGACCGGCGACTCCGGATCGAGCAAATAGGCCATGATGTCGGCGATCGACTGCTGGTCTAGGTAACCGGAGACGCCGAGCCGCGGCATATTGGTGCACGGAAACGCGGAATGCGAGTTGTAGATCACGTCGTAGGTATACTTCCTGATCGCATCACTATCGCCCCGAATCCTTCCATAACCCACTAAGCTTGGGCCGATGCTGCCGCCGGTGCGATCGGTTCCGATCTGGTGGCAGTTGTAGCAATTGCCGCCAACCTCGTTGTTCTCGTGATCATCGACACGATGACCGATGCGGAAGCCATAGCCAGACCATGCCAGCTCGCGCCCCCGCTCCCAGTCACCGAGCTGGATACCGTCTTCAGGGTAGACAATGGTTTCGCGCGCCTTCTTACTGACCTCAAGCAAGGTGTCCATGTCCGGCCGGGTGCCATCGATGCTCGAGCAGGTCTCCTGCAACCAGTCTTGTTCCATCCGCTGGCGCGCCGTACCACCCTCCTGAACCTCTTGGTCGAGGTCGAAACCGCCGGCCTCAAAAATCAGGTATTCGGCGAGTTCTTCGGGCGTCATCTTGGTGTAGTCGACCTCTTCGGCCACCAGGGTTGCGCTCGAGATCGACAGTGCGGCAAAGGCGATGAACGTGCTCGCCAGATTGAACTGCTGTGACATTATTTGGAATCTCCTCTGGGCGGCAATCATCAACGCTTCATGTCCGACAGGATCGCTGGCTGGCCGCGGGCCGCATCGGTCCAGTAGCTCAGCATGGCGATGCTCGCGTCAGAGCCAGCGATCGGCATAGGCTGACGCATCTGCCAGTAGCAACCGCGCAGGCGGTGTTGGCTGCTGCGAACATGGTCGTGACCGACCCGAAACGCTGGCCAGGAGATTGCTTTCGTCCACTCCTCCGCGACATTCTTGTTCGGCAACACGGAGGCACGGATACGCTTGCCTGAGGCCGCATGGCAGGTGCTGCAGGCAAAGTCAGCCTTGCCGGCACGGCGGTAGAACATCACCTGACCGGCATCCCGCAGGGCCTTCTCGAGCGGATGATCCATCGGCGGATTCCAAGCGAAGCCACTGGACTGGCTGGCGATATAGGTTTGCAGCTTCATGTGATCAGAGTCACTGCCGTGACGCTTCTTCACCTCAGGATCATCCGGGCTGAAGCCTTGCAGCGTGACCATGCAATGCACCAAGCGCGTCTCGAGGTCCATCACCTTGCCCGTGTCCTCAAAGTAACGCGGCATCTCGACATAGGCCCCTTCCAGCACACCCGGACCCTTGCCGAAATCGCACTCTTCGAGCGAGACGTTGTTCGGTCCGCGGGGCTCCTTGAACAGCTCTTCACCATCCGCCGCCGTCCACTGTGCCGGGCTGTCGGGCATCATCATCAGGTTCTGGTCGCTCTGCGACAGATACTCCGACTGGGTCCGCGCGATCAGGCCCTCGAGCACATCGATCGGCTCTTGATAGGTACCCACTGCAGCCTTGGCCTCCGCGCCCCTGGCGGCGATTGCCTGCTCTCGGGCCAGCAACCGCATCGCCATGGCATCCTGGCGCCAGGCCCACTGCGCATACTGCAGGGCACGCGTGTACTGACGTGATGGCAGCACCGCCTCAGCCTGCTCGATCATCTCGTTGGTTGGGCTGTCGGTGACGCCCGCAGCAATCGCCTCCTCGCGCATCTTCTTGGCCTCCGTGATCGCAGACTCGGCCTCTTCACGCGTCGTCGCCCAGACAGTGAGCGGGATCAAGGCCACGAGCAGCAGGGCCAACGCAGCCCGACCTAAACGCCGAGCGCGGACGCCCGGCAGACGCAACTGTTGATGTTGATTCGCAGCGTGCCCGGACAGCTGGTGACGCGACCGGAGCGGCATTGGCAGTAACTTTCGTAACATTGAAACCTCGTATCCACTGACTAGTCTTTTTTAATCTCGGCTTGGGTATCGCACCCTCAACGCAGGCCTATCCTGCAAATACCCGAGGACCCATGTCAAGAAATAACAGAACATTAGAATGTTATAAATCAATGATCCGCTGCGGATTTCACCGCCCCGACCACTTATAATTGCTTGTTCTCTGGTGCCTTACCCAAACGCCCCCGGTTCCTACGGCAGTCTCAGCCTGAACCGTCTTCGACCGACACTTATAAGGAGTACGCGCCTTGATCACCCGTCCCGCCTTTGCCCTCGCCTCGCTGCTGCTCATCGGCCATGTCGTCCAGGCCGAGGACAACAAGATCACGCCAACGCTCGAGAGCGTCGACGTCAGCCACCAGGGCACGACCCTGACGGTCACCCGCGGCGCCGACCGCCATGCCACCCTCCCGGAGTTGTTCCAGAAGACTGAGCGCGGCTGTCCGCCCTTCTGCGTGCAGCCGATGCAAGCGCTCCCCGGCGTCGAGACCATCGGCGAGCTTGAGGTTCTGGACTACCTCAGCCGGGTCCACCAGGGCGACGAAGCAATCCTCGTCGTCGATTCGCGCACGCCAGACTGGGTGATGCGCGGCACCATTCCGGGTGCGGTCAACATCCCTTGGAACAGGCTCAACACCGACCCTAACGGAAGCCTGCAGCAGGCTGACGAGGCCGAGGACCTCGGGCAAATCCTGACCGAGCTGTTTGGCGCCCGCCAAGACCCAAGCAGCGGCCGGTGGCAGTTCGATGATGCCAAGACCCTGGTCCTCTTCTGCAACGGCATCTGGTGCGCGCAATCGACCGCCAACCTCAAGACCTTGGCGGGACTCGGCTACCCAGTTGACAAGCTCAAATGGTACCGAGGTGGGATGCAGGACTGGCTCAGCGTTGGGCTGACCACCGTCAAGCCCTAGCTCAGCCCCTCGAGGCTTGGCTTGGCTCCGCTCGTGCGAAGTCCGTGGCGTCCTGGCGCGACTCAATCGCGCCGACGTCTTCGTCGGCGCTTTCCATACCAGGTCCCAGAAGCTCGCTGGGCAGCCTGCACACCGACTGCGGATGGTGGTCGCGAGACGGAACAGCCTCGGGCCGCAGCCGGCAAATTGATGCACCGCACAATCGACGATGGCCGTATGGTCTATAGTGTTTTGTTTTGACCCTCGGAGGCACCTGGAGCAATGACCGATTACGTGCGTTGGCTGAGCGAGCTCGGAATGGACGACGTCCCCGTCGTCGGTGGCAAGAACGCCTCGCTCGGCGAGATGATTCAACATCTGACCCAGCTCGGTGTGCGCGTCCCCGGCGGCTTCGCAACCACCGCGCAGGCCTATCGCGACTTCCTCGCGGTCGACGGGCTGGCCGAGCGCATCGCCGCCGAGCTCGACACCCTGGACGTCGACGACATCGCCGCGCTCAGCGCCGCCGGCCCGCGCATCCGCGGCTGGATCATCGATCAACCCTTCCAGCCGGAGCTGGATCAGGCCATCGAGGCCGCGTATAGCGAGCTGGCCGACAAGACCGGCAGCGCCGCCGACACCACCTGGGCGGTGCGCTCCTCGGCCACCGCCGAGGACCTGCCGGACGCCTCGTTTGCCGGTCAGCAAGAGACCTTCCTCAATATCCACGGACTCGACAACGTCAAGCACGCGATCAAGGAGGTCTTCGCCTCGCTGTACAACGACCGCGCCATCTCTTACCGGGTGCACAAGGGTTTCACTCACGCCGAGGTCGCGCTCTCGGCGGGCATCCAGCGCATGGTTCGCAGCGATCTCGCCGCCAGCGGCGTGATGTTCACCCTCGACACCGAGTCCGGCTACAGCGACGCTGTGTTCATCACCGCCAGCCATGGTCTCGGCGAGATGGTGGTCCAAGGCGCGGTGAACCCGGACGAATTCTATGTCCACAAGCCGACGCTGGCCGCCGGCCGCCCGGCGATTCTGCGCCGGAGCGTGGGCGACAAGGCGATGCGCATGGTCTTCGCCGAGCCCGGCAGCCGCGAGCCGGTGCGCACCGAGCAGACCCCGGCCGAGCTACGCGCGCAGTTCTCGATCAGCGACGCCGAGATCGAGGCCCTGGCCAAGCAGGCGGTCTTGATCGAGCAACACTATCAGCGCCCGATGGATATTGAATGGGCGAAGGACGGTCTCGACGGCGAGCTCTACATCGTCCAGGCCCGGCCCGAGACGGTGCAGAGCCGCAGCGGGCAGGTGGTCGAGCGCTATCGTCTTCAAGAGACCGGCAAGGTCTTGGCGACTGGGCGCAGCATCGGCGGGCGCATCGGCGCCGGCAAGGCGCGCGTGGTCAGCTCCATCCGCGAGATGGATCAGGTGCAGCCTGGCGACGTGCTGGTCACCGACATGACCGACCCCGACTGGGAGCCGGTAATGAAGCGGGCCGCCGCCATCGTCACCAACCGTGGTGGGCGCACCTGCCACGCCGCGATCATCGCCCGTGAGCTCGGTGTTCCAGCGGTGGTCGGCTGCAATGATGCGACCGATAAGATCGCCAATGGCCAAGCGGTCACGGTCTCCTGCGCCGAGGGCGATACCGGTTACATCTACGATGGCGAGCTCAAGTTCGAGCACAAGGTGGTCGAGCTCGAGAAGATGCCCGAGGTGCCGGTGAAGGTAATGATGAACGTGGGCAACCCGGAGCGCGCCTTCGGCTTCGCCTCGATCCCGAATGCCGGCGTTGGCCTGGCCCGGCTCGAGTTCATCATCAACAACAGCATCGGCATCCATCCGAAGGCGCTGCTGGAGTTCGACCAGCTCCCCGATGACCTCAAGGCCGAGATCGGCCCGCGCATCGCCGCCTACCCGAGCCCGCGCGAGTTCTTCGTCATGCGCCTGGCCGAAGGCATTGCCACGCTGGCAGCGACCTTTGCGCCGAATCCGGTCATCATCCGGATGTCCGACTTTAAGTCGAATGAGTACGCCAACCTGATCGCCGGCCCACGCTACGAGCCCGAGGAAGAGAATCCGATGATCGGCTTCCGCGGTGCTGGGCGCTATGTCTCCGACAGCTTCAAGGCCTGCTTCGAGATGGAATGCGAGGCGCTCAAGTACGTGCGTAACGAGATGGGCCTGACCAACCTGCAGATCATGATCCCCTTCGTGCGCACGCTGAATCAGGCCAAGGCGGTCACCGAGG
>CAZTYV010000166.1:0-7855 GCA_964617675.1 uncultured Halochromatium sp.
GCTCAAGCGCCTCAGCAACCAGCGCTCCTCCGACCTGCTGTTTGGCTCATTTGACACCGAGATCGAGCCGAGCTTGGGGCTCGGTATGTGGCTCAATGAGAGCAGCTGGCTGCTCGACGAGGAGATCCGGATCAGGACCCTCACCCAGCTCGACCGCACCGCCTTGGTTCAGCAGCTGCGCGGCATGGTCTCGGCCTCTCCCCATCGCGGGCTGCTGTTGCTCGTGCATGGCCTGCGGACCGATCTGGACTTCGCGATGCGCGGCACCGCCTTCCTCGCCCACATCCTCGACATCAACGCCCCGGTGCTGGTGTTCGACTGGCCGGGGAATCAAGGCGACAGCCTCCGTGGCTACCGCCGAGCGCAGCGTGTCGCGACCGCCTCTGGCGCCGAGCTCGCCGCCACGCTTCGCCTGCTGATCGACGAGGTGCGCCCTGAGCAGCTCTGGGTGGTGGCCAACAGCCTGGGCTCGCAGGTGGTGGTGGACGCGATCAGCCTGCTCGCCCAAGCGCCGGACCTCGCCGACGCCGAGCGTGAGATCAGCGACGTGGTCCTGACCGCACCCGATGTCAGCTACGACCAATTCCGCCAGGAGTTCAAGCAGCACCTGCGGGCGCTGGTCGACGACACCACCGTCTATGTCTCCTCGAACGATCGCGCGCTCTTGTTGAGTCGAGTGGTGAATCTGCAGCGCCGGCTCGGCCAAAGCACGCTGGAGAAGGGCGATAGCGAGCTGGTCGACGAGATCGAGCTGCTGCTGCAAGTCGTGGACGCGGAGAGCAGCGACGGACGCGTGGCCTTGGTCGATGTCACGCCGGTCAACCGCACCCGGAACTTCCACAACTTCAGCCTCGAGGTACCGGAATACTTTGATGACATCTTCTTGCGGCTGACCAACCCAGGCGTGCCCCTGAATCGTCAGCGTTATCAGCTGCGAACGCCCAACGGCAAGGCGTACTCGGTGCTCACCCGTGGACGCTGATCCAACCTCGATCGCCCAACCTCGATAGCATCGACCACCCTCATGACCCAACCCATCCGTCTGCTCAAACGCCTCGGACTCTGGGCACTGATCGCTGCGCTGGGATTCCTGACCGGCGTCATCGTCCTCTATGTCCTCTGGGTCCGCAGCGGACCCCCGGTACAGCCCTGGCATACGGTTGAGCTGGAGGAAGAGTTCAGCGCCGATCGTGCCGATGAGATCCGCAGCTTTCGTGACTACCAAGCCCTCGAGGCACGCCTCTTCAACGAGCTCGATGAGAAGGTCTATGCCAAGACCCCAGTCGGCCCGGACCAGATCCTGAACCGTTTCAGCAGCGCGAGCGCCGCCGACCCGAGAGACCGAGACCCGAACTGGAACCACAGCTTCGAGCTGGTGCCGGAGCAGCCGGTCGGCGGCGTCCTCCTGCTGCACGGCATGTCGGATGGGCCCTACAGCCTGCGCGCCATCGGCCTAGCGCTCGCTGACCGAGGCTATCAGGTGCTCGGACTGCGTATGCCTGGACATGGCACGGCGCCGGCCGGGCTGCTCTCGGTGACCTGGGAGGCGATGGCGGCGGCGACGCGCCTGGGCATGGCGCATCTGCGCGAGCAGCTCGGCGCCAAGCCGCTGCACATGATCGGTTACTCGACTGGCGGCGCGCTCGCGCTCGACTACAGCCTAAGCGCGATGGCAGATGCGCGGGAGAACGCACGCAGCGGCCCAGACGCGCTGCCGGTGCCAGCGAGCCTCGTGCTGGTCTCGCCGGCGATTGGCGTCACCCCTGCCGCAGCCGTCACGCCTTGGCTGATCCGCCTGTCCCACCTGCCAGGACTCGAGCAGGTGGCCTGGACGACCTTGCTGCCCGAGTTCGATCCGTTCAACTACAACGCCTTTACCGCGAACGCGAGCCTGCAGGTGCATCGCATGACGCGCTCGATCGCCGCGCGGATGCGCCAGCTCGCCAGCGACGGTCCGATCGAGGACTTCCCCGCGACCCTCGTGCTGCTGAGCGTTGTCGACGCGACCGTCTCGCCGCGCGCGGCCATCGACAACCTGCTCGGGCGGCTCGCACCCGGCCGGCACGGCCTGCTGCTCTACGATATCAACCGTTACGCGGTGACCTCCCCGCTGTTGGTGACCGAGCGCGCGGCCCTTGCCGAGCAACTGCTGGCAGACGCGAGCTTGCCCTTCGAGCTGACGCTGATCACCAATGCGACGCCGAAGACCCGCGAGGTCGTGGCCCTGCGCAAACCGCCGCTGAGCGCTGAGCCCAGCGAGCGCCGGGCACTCGACGAGCCCTGGCCAGCGGACGCGATCTCCCTCTCGCATGTCGATCTGCCGTTCCCGATCGATGATCCGCTCTACGGCCGTTATCCACCCGAGCACAGCAGCGAGGTCTTCCTCGGGCAGCTCGCGGTGCGCGGCGAGCGCGGGGTGTTGAAGGTGCCAGCGCAATGGCTGCTGCGGCTGAGACACAATCCGTTCTATGACTATCAGGAGCAGCTGGTGCTCAGCTGGATCGCGGACGCGAATCAATAATCATCGGGACCAGGCCGCGGATGCCGGGACCGCTCCCGTTACGCATCATGCCGGCAACGAGATTCCAAGCTGCCGCAAGCCGCGCTCCGCTTGAGCGGCCCAGTCCCGGTTCGCGGCAGGACTGGCTGGACTCGGGTGCAGGATCCGCCCGATGCGCAGATCGGCCTCGCCGAGCGCGGTCAGGGCACGCTCCTCGGCGAAACGGCCGACACCCACCAGGTACTCGGGCTGAAGCAGGTCGACCATCGCCACGAGCGCCCGATCGCAGGCCGCGAACAGTGGCGCACGCTCGGCCGCCGGCAGTGCATCCGGTGTGAGATTACGCCCGCTGTCGGTCATAAACACGAGCGGGCAGTAGTTCGCGACGAAGAACTGAGCAAAGAAGCGCTCCGGCGTCCCGAAGCGCGCGCGCGCCCATCCCCAGAGCCGCTGGCCACTGACCTCGCGGCGTCGACACTGAAGCCCGAGCACCGGTCGTTTCGGATGCTCGCTCGCCGGCGCGCCAACCGGGATCTGGAGACCGAGCCAATCGCGCACCATCTCGACGTCGCCGAACGGGATTCCAGTCTGCGCCATGCCGAACGGCCCCGGATTCATCCCAAGCAGCACCACCGAGCGGCGTCCCTGCCCGTAACGGTCAAGGTAAGCGGCATGCGCCTCGCTGGCATACGACAGCGGGTTGTAGACCAGGGCCACGGGCGGCGCAAAACTGAGCGCAGACACGGCCCCATCGAGGTCGCGGGCGATCGCTTGCAGCCTCATCTGAGACCCCACTCAACGACGGGCAGCCATCGATGCGCATCGCGCCGGCCGATTCGCTGTGCTGCAGTGGCGCGCGCAACCAACCTTCGCGACCTTTGACACATCTGTTGTAGATTCACAACTTCTCGGTAACCTTGTGTTCGAGCTGCACTACTATGGTATAGTGCAGACATAACCGCGGTTTTTTCGCTTTCGCTGTTTCATTTTACCGACAACGCGCTATCATTGTTCCACGGCAGCAGTTGATTCGTCGACGCCAGGTCATCTCCAGCTGCTGAAATTTCCGAGGCCGTCCTCGAGTCTGCACCTCTAACTTTCGATAGGAGCCACTGATGTTCACCACGATGAAATCCCTCAGCACCGCTGCGGTCGCCTGCACGGCAGCCGCGGCACTCTTCTTCGGCGGCGCCGCCGTCGCGCAGGACCTCGAAGAGTCCTATTGGTACGCCGCCGGCGACCGCAGCCTCCCCGAAGGCCAGCTTTGGGCGACCAGCTACGGCGAGTGCTGGCAGAGCGCTTATCCGGACGGCCCGACCAACCTGCCGCCTTGTCAGCGCGAGATCATCGTGCCGGAGAGCATCACCGTTCAGCTGCTGTTCGAGTTCGATCGGTATCAGGTGCCTGAGACCGTGGTGAACCGCGAGGTGCTGGTCGAGATCGACGAGTACATCGCCAACGTCACGGCGACGCCGGCCGAGGAGTACGTCACCATCGTCGGCCACACCGACGCCAAGGGCTCGGATGAATACAACATGGCGCTCGGCATGCGCCGTGCCGATGCGGTGCGCAGCTACTTCATCGCGCAGGGCTATCCAGAGCGTCTGCTCGCGCCGGCCGAGAGCCTCGGCAAGCGTGACCTGCTGCCGCAGTACAGCCCGTTCTCGGTCGAGCAGCGTCGCGTGGTCATCAACAAGATCGACCAATAAAGAGAGCGGTAGGCACGAGCGCATGCGACCTTTGTCCGCGCCCGCGCACCTGACTGCCTCATCCCGCCGATCGGCATGAGGCCGATCCTTGGAAAACCGGCCGGCGTCGCACGCGGCCGGTTTTTCTGTTCCGGTTCTTCTGGTCTAGAGCCACCGCGTCAGCATCCATCGCCGTGAACAAGAAACACTTCGCCGCCGCCATCGCCTGCACCGCGCTCTTGATCAGCAGTGGGTCATTCGCCACGCTCAGCTTCGCGAGCCAGGCAGCCTCCGGCAGCCAGACCTGGACCGCGAGCCATGCCGAGTGCTGGCAAGACCCCCGCAGTCAACACGATCTGCCGGCCTGCAGCCGTTCCTCGGTGCCGGATCGATTCAGCGTTCAGTTGTTGTTCGAGTTCGACAAGTACGTCGTCCCAGACACCGTGGTGAACAGGGAAGCCCTGGGGACGATTGATGACTACGTGGCGAGGGTCAAGCGTTCCCCTGCTCGCGAATACATCACCATCGTCGGCCACACCGACGCCAAGGGCTCGGACGCCTACAACATGGCCCTAGGTCTGCGCCGAGCCAATGCGGTTCGCGATTATTTCATCGCCGAGGGCTATCCGCCTGAGCTCCTCGCGCCGGCAGAGAGCCTCGGCAAGCGCGAGCTGCTGGCGAACTACAGCCCGTTCTCAGTCGAGCAGCGCCGGGTGGTGATCACCAAGGTCGACCAATAGACGAGCGTAACCACGAGCGCAGGCCGCGCCCCCGCGTCCCGCCCCATCAAGCCCCATCCGGGCGCCAGAAATGGCCCGCGTTGAACAGGCCAGTCAGCAATCGCACCGCCTCTGGCTGAGCGAGCCAGTCGCGCAGCACCTCGAGGCCCAGCATTCGCCGGTTCGCAAGGCTCGATAGCAAGGGCAACAACCCGTCCGGCAACTGATGGCAGGCGCCGTTGGCGAAGAGCAAGGCGGGCTCGCCCGCGGCCCGGGGTGCCGCGAACAGGATCTGCGAGCGACCGTCGCGTTGCAGACCGCGGTGCGCCGCGATGAACGCGAGCACCTCGGTCTCTGAGCAGGGTGGCTCCACCGGCACAAGCTCCAGATTGAGCTTCGGCTCGGTCAGCCAGGCCCCGAGCCACGCCTGAAAATCACCGGCGCCCGCTGCCGCAATCCCCGCCTCGACCCCGGCTCGCATTGCCGCGAGGGTCTCGGCATCGAGCTCGGCTGGATCGGGCGGCGGCGAGCGCCGCTGGTCCCGCCAACGCCCTGTCGGCGTGAGCCGCTCGGCGACCTGCGCCAGCCAGTCATCGGCAAGCTCGCGCCAGGCCGGCGCCCGGAGACCCACCGACCAGGTCTGGCAGGCGCCCTCGGCGATCCCCCAGTGTGGCACGCCGGGCGGCAGATAGAGGACATCGCCCGGACTCAACAACCACTCCTGGTCGGGCTCGAACTGCTGCAGGATGCGCAGCTCAAGACCGGGCACCAGGGCTTGGGGTGCATCTGGATCGGTCGTAATCTGCCAGCGGCGACAGCCTTCAGCCTGGATCAGGAAGACATCGTAGTCATCGACATGCGGACCGACCGAGCCCTGATCCTCCGCATAGCTGACCATGATGTCGTCGATGCGCCAGCGCGGCAGGAAATTGAAGCGCTCGAGCAAGACGCCAATCTCGGGGATGTGCTTATCGACGTCCTGCACCAGGAGCGTCCAATGGCTTGGCGGCAAGCCGGCAAAATGCTGCTCATCGAAGGGTCCGTGCTGCACCTGCCACGACCCCTGCCCGTTGCCCTGCCGGACGACCTCCAAAGGACCACTCCCGCAGCGCTCGAGCACGATGCGCGCCTCGACATCAGGCTCGCAGGCGAGACCGGCGAGCTCATCCGCGGGCAAGGGGTTCTCGAATCCAGGCAGTGCCTGGCGCATGAGCAAGGGGCGCCGTTGCCAATAGCGGGCGAGAAAGGCCGCAGCATCCAGGCCCTCAGGAAACCGCAGCAGGGGGAAATCGGGCTGCGCGCTCATCCGCGAGGGGCGACCTGGCTGGCGCTCGGTTCCGTCGGTCCTGCGCCAATGGCCCCTCCAACGCTGGGCCCCGGGGTCGTCCGAACGCGCCGGGCGCGACTCGCCAACAGCCCCCCGGCGGCGATCAACAGCGTGCCTAGACCCAGGCTGAGTGTCAGAGGCTCGTCCCAGAACAACCAGCCATAACCGGCCCCGAATACCACCGAGAAGTAGCCGAAGGCGCCCATGCGCGAGGCCGGCGCCAAGGAGAGGCCGCGGGTCAGCGCCAACTGCCCGAAGGTCGCGGCCACGCCGATGCCGAGCAGCCAGGCCAGCGCGCTCGGGGTTGGCGTCTGCCAGTCCCAGAACAACGGCAGCGCCGAGATCGCGGCGGCGATGAGCGCGAAGTAGAAGACGATGCGACCGGTAGGCTCCGTGTGCGAGAGCCGGCGCACCGTGACCTTGGCCAGTGCTGCCAGCACGCCGCCCAGCAGCCCAATCACGGCCACCGGAGAGACCCCAACCCAGTGCCGGCTCGGGTCGGGCTCCAGAATCAGGATCACACCCGCGAAGCCAACCCCAAGCGCGACCCAGAGCAGTCCCGTGACGCGCTCGTGCAGCCAGGCCATGGCGATCAACGGGATGAAGATCGGCGCGGTGAGCTTCAGCAGCATTGCCTCGGCCAAGGGCAACCTCGCGATCGCGTAGAAGAAGCAGTACATCGCGGCCAAACCGGCAACCGCGCGCAGTAGGTGCAGACCGGGCACCGCGGTCTTCACGTCGCCAACGCCATGGCGCAGCAGCCAGGGCGCGAGCAGCAGTAGCCCGATCAGGTTGCGCCCGAACACGACCATCGCATTCGGCAGCTCGGCCGAGACCACCCGGATGCCGACCCCCATCGACGCGAAGCAGAGCTCGCCCAGCACGATAAAGGCCGCACCGAGCAGCAGGCCCTGGGGCCGCGACTCAACCAAGTGGAGTCCAGTGCATCAGCTCGGCGTCCAAGGCAATCGTCGGCACCTGATCAGATCGCCCGTGCCTGCTCGGCCGCGTTGCCGATGTAGCGCGCCGGGGTCAGCGCCCGCAGCTCGGCCTTGGCCGGCTCCGGGATCTCGAGCGTCTCGACGAAGTCCGCCAGGACATCGGGGCCGATACGCTGTCCGCGCGTCAAGGCCTTGAGTCTCTCGTAAGGCTGCTCGACGCCATAGCGACGCATGACGGTCTGGATCGGCTCGGCGAGCACCTCCCAATTGGCGTCCAGATCCGCCGCCAGACGCGCGGCGTCGGCCTCGAGCTTACCGGTGCCCTTGAGCGCGGAATCGAGCGCGATCAAGGTGTGCGCCATCGCCACACCGAGGTTGCGCAATACCGTCGAGTCGGTCAGGTCACGCTGCCACCGCGAGATCGGCAACTTCGACGAGAGGTGATCTAAGAGCGCGTTGGCGATGCCGAGATTGCCCTCGGCGTTCTCGAAGTCGATCGGGTTGACCTTGTGCGGCATGGTCGAGGAGCCGACCTCGCCCTCGACCGTACGCTGCTTGAAGTAGCCCAGCGAGATATAGCCCCAGATGTCCCGGCAGGCGTCGATCAGCACGGTGTTGAAGCGGCTGATGGCATCGAACAGCTCGGCCATGGCATCGTGCGGCTCGATCTGGATGGTATA